>CALLKE010000244.1 GCA_938008555.1 uncultured Pedobacter sp. | reverse complement strand
ATATACAATTTATTATTGTATTCTGAAACAGATACAGCTTATAAAACTTTTATCTTCTCATATATGAGTCAAAATGTCAATAGCAATTATTTACAAAAATTTATAAAATAATGCTTTACAATCTGATTAATGTATGAGATACTTATAAACATGAAGCGAATCACTTGCTTTATACAATACATACAGACTTAAACAGAAAGAGAATAAAAAATGCAAAATAATGTAAAATTGTTATTGACAAGGAAAGAAAAACTTGTTATCCTTATAAAATGCTTAATCATGTTACCTTTTTATGTAACGGGTTATTCAATCGGTAAAGTGTTTAAATGGATTACAAAAGGAATGATACAGGCACAAAAATAATTCTTGACAGTGTACATTGTAGTATGTTATAGTGTACACAATTAAGAGTTAAACAATTAATTCTTTATAACCAAACAGCCAAAAGGACAAAAGGCAAATGTATTAATATAATCTATGGATAGTCATATAAGGTTAGTAGTGTAACATGGCTTCGGTCGTTACATAAAGGCTATATGTACAATAAAAGCAAAGTATGGAATGGATAGCAATGTCCAGCGAATAGCAAGTTAGTAAATCTGACAGGCATGGTTCACGCTATGCCAAGGGCTGAATATAGTAGGTTCGTTAGGTTGAAAGCAAAGCCCGAAACGCTTTTCTATGGAAATATATAACCTGTATTGGTGCAGGGTAAATCGCCATCAAGGTGTAAGTCCTTGGTTGCGTCGGGTTAGCGGACACGCTAAACACATGGTAAGAGGAATCTGGCTTGCTAACGCTTGTACAGAGGGTCGCTTAACACGCTATTGTCAAAGATAGTCTGTGCTATGTGTATGACCCGGGCTTGAGGTGTTAAGTGTTACCCTTGAAAAAGGTAACTAGATAATACACCAGAGGGCAACCATTCCATAAGTCTAAAATACATACCGTTACGCTGTGGGCTTTATATGCGTATAGAGAGCGTTCATTATATCGTGGCTATATCCAGTACTGCCAGTAGGTGTAACGGGCTGTAAAGCGTTCTATGCCGCTTGTGGATATGGTCTTAGCGATAGGTGCAGGACATTTGTTTATTCTCCTTTCTGGTGTGCCTGCACCTTTCGGTAAGACTATTTGGTTAGTCTATGCCTTAACGTAACAAACAATATGAGGTTATAACATGACTAAAACATTCAAATTGGTTGAAGGTGCAGCTAACATCACTAAGTTAATCGTATCTGTAACAACCAGAGGTAAGAAACTAGAGGCCGATTTGCACCTTGCTGCAGTTAGCACTCTTAATCATGCTGGGTTGCATGGTGATATTACACTCGCTAATCGTTTGCTTGATGGGCTTCCTGCCTCAACTCGCAAGAATGCACTGCGTGAGTGGTATCTTGCATTCGGTAAATTCAAATGGAATGAAGAAGATAAAACACTCGCTTATGATAAGTCTAAACAGACCATGCTTGATGAGGCTATCGCTACACCATTCTGGGAATTTAAGCCAGAGGCTGCATTCAAACCGCTTGATATTGCAGGTAGCTTGCTGTCATTCCTTAATCGGGTTGATTCTGCTACTGCTAAAGGGCAAGAGTTCTCTGCAGAAGAGTTAGCTGTGGTTAAAGCTGTCCGTGAGATGATTGTGACTAATGATGGAGATAAATTCTAATCTGCTACTGTCCTTTAATAGAGGTAAAGCTAGCCATAGCAGATAGGACGAAACACAGGTAAGATGATGAATCTGTAAATCCTGTGTCGCAGGGTGATGCCCTGCCTGATGAGTCCACTAAAGGTATGGGCAGGTTCATCACTTGCTGTTGTTAGGCAACTCAGTTTATGGACACGCAGGGCATCACCGCTTATTTATAAAGGAGATAAATATGTTACTGACCGAAGAAGAAAAAGAAGAATACGCACAGTGTTTTGGTGCATTGTGTCATGGTTACAACTCTGCTATAGCATTTAGGGATGCTGCAGAGTTAAATCGTAAGGCTTATAATGCAGCTATGGAGTACCTTGATAGGGAAGACCAGAAACCAAAACTAAAAATTTGGCTAATACACGCGTTTATTGATGGGTACAGAGATTCTGCAAAAGGAAGCCCACCAAAACCAACAAAAGAAGTCCGTTATTATGAGATGTATATGGAAGGGTATAATTATATAGGGAGAATGCAATAATCGAACTAATATATGAACAAATAAAGGAGTAATATCATGCACGAGAACTTTATTATTCACCTTGTGAATGTAGATAACGATGGCAACAGCCTTCATAAAGTCAATACTAAATTCAAAGAAGACCTGCTTAAAATCTTTGGTGGTTTTACGCAAGTTGATGCACATGGTTGCTGGATGGGTGATGATGGTAAAGTGTACAGTGATTCTGTACAACGTATCATTATCAGTGCAGCACCTGATAAACTATCATTACAAGGTAAACTCGCTTTATGCACAATGTACGCCAAAGATGCAAAACAGAAATGTGTGTACGCTGTAATTGATAGTGAGGTGTACTTTGTAGAGCCTATGCAGGTTTATACAGGGCTTGCATATCTTACTGAACCTAAACCAATTCAATTAACCCAATAAGGACAATACCATGAAAGTAAGTTATAAAGAAGATACACCTATTATAATCGAGCTGTCTCGTGCAGAAGCTAAGGCATTATTGCTTATACTAAAGGCAATTCCATCATCAGAAGGAATGAGGAATGGTTGTGAGATTGATGATAGGGCTTTATCTGACTTATGTACGGAAGATAAAGTTAATTATGATGCTGTGGTATCACCCCTTGATAATAGTTTATACTGTTTATTATCAGATTTTATTAGAGGAAACTAATATGAATACAGTTAATAAGAAAGGTTTGCTTACTGCAAACGCATTACGAGAAGGATACACCGAACTCGTGGTTAAACGCTTTGAAGGCGATTGCCGACAAGCACAAATGGATGTAACGTACAGTTACAAGGACGGTTATTTCAAAGCGATAGGTCATGTACTTACTACGTACGGAGATAATCGTACAGATGGTTACGATGTGGATGCTTCTGATAAAAGCATTCGTACATTACGAGAGGCTGTTAATAAACAGTTTTACTCTGGTAATGGTAAGATGGTTGCACATGAGGTTAATGGACGACCACAAGGAACAATCGAACAACAATTTGGAGATATTGCAAATGGTCGCTAAAGAACATGCAATGGTAGAAGTACCTGTACGTGATATGTTGACACAACAAGAACGTATTACACTTACACAAGACGAACAGACAGCACTCGTTAATAAACGGGCTGACAATATTCGTCAAAGCCTTTATGCTAACTACATGACAAGGCACATGGCTAATCGGATTGTGACACAGCATGGTGTCATGTATGTCCGCAGAAGCTATCACAGCTTAATGCGTGGTCGTAATGCAGAGTAAAAAGCATTCATTCATTGAGAGTTGTATTAACGTGCTTATTGGGTACGTTGTAGCAATACTCTCTCAACTGTTAATATTTCCGTGGTTCGGGATTCATATTCCGTTTCACGATAACCTGCTTATTGGTGTGTACTTCACAATTATTAGCTTAATTCGTAGCTATGTGATTCGTAGATGGTTTAATAAGCGAACATAGGAAGCATAATGACTAAACTATTATCGAGTACAAATGAACCGTATTATTATCCTCGTGAGATAGTACATGTAGCAATCCAACAAATGCGATTAGCTAAAGACACTGGTAACAGGCAACGCTATCAAATTAATCGTGAGTTGTTATTGAAGTACTATCCACACAGACACGAGAACTACATTGTGCCTAACTTCGGTAGCAAGTGTTGTCCGTCTGAGAGATACAATAATCAGGTTCAACCAACTTAGGAGAACATGATGGACTTAGCTGAACACTTTCGATTAACTGCGTACGCTGTGAATTATATTACACCGTTGCTATTACCTGAAGGGTATGACACAACAACGGATGAATCTGCTGTGAACTCGTTAGAGAAGGTGCAGGCACTGTACAACGAAGAAGGACGTATCGTTGTATGGTCAGGCGGTTCAGATAACACTATCTACGGCAGTCCTAAGACTAATCACAATTTCAGAGCATGGCATGATTTCTTGCATGTTACACTAGGTGCTACATTTACTGAAGCAGGTGAAAGAACTGTTTGTGATAAACATGTTCATCAGGTTGCTTTGTACTTGTCTCACAAGTTTAATAAGACACAACTAGATGCTGTAGCTAGGACATTAGATGCAGAGATAAACGGACAAGTCGGTTACTATTTACAGAACGGAGTGTTCGTTACAGACCAACGTAACTTTATGGAACAATACTTAATGAATAAACTATAGGAGACTCACTTGAATAAATTTCATTATACTGCTACCGTAATCATCGGAGTAATTGCTAATGCGCTTGCTCGTGTTGATTTTTATCTCGCTAACAAATACTATCAACTTCGTAACAAGACACTTGAAGTATTGAGTGCAGAGGTAGAGAAGATTGTTGACGAGGCGGATAAAGCAATAATCTTTGCTGAAGAGGCACGAGATCACGAACTTGAGAAAGTACGTAATACGTTCATCAAAGCACGAGACAGTGTATATACATCACATGATGCTGAGAAAGATCGAGTATGTGCTGCACGTAATGCTAAACTTTCAACCATTAGACAGAAACAGGATAAACTCTATGGCTAACGATAACAAAATTCGAAATGTTAAATCATTCATTCAATCGTACTTGAAGTCTCACTCAGGACAACAAGCCCTTAATCGCAAAGCATATCGTGGTGATATGTGGAGCAACAATGCGATTGCTGTAGCCATGCAGAAGGCGGTGGTGTAATGCTTAAGATATTCCTCCCCTTATTGTGCCTGTTGTTCATTGGTTTGAAACTGACAGGTTACATTGCATGGTCGTGGTTTCTAGTGCTACTGCCTGTAATCTGGTTGCCGACTGTTCTCGTAGTAGTTGGCTCTCTATACTTAATCCTCTGCATCATTAAGGAATTTACAAAATGAAAAATTACAATCCAGATGTACTAACGTACAAAATGCCATTCGATGAAATCCATTACAAGCTGCAGGATGTAGTTGACACGGATAAAACAATGCTGATCCTGCGTCCAAAAGACCCAGCACAGTTCGGTATATTGCTTGCATTACCATATGCTTTGCCAATGCCAGGTACTACACCTGCTTACGGTATTGGTAGCTACATCGGTATTCGTTTAGAAGACCAAGGAGCATGGGATACATTGATTGAAAATGGTACGCTTGAGTTGTTCGAGCCAATCGTTTACACTATTCCAGTATTCCGCTTGTACGCAATGGCAAGTGCTGTTTTCCAAATGAACCTATCGGACACCGAACAGTACGCTGAACGTATCGCAGAGACGGTGCTTATGCCGCAGAGTACAGAGTTGTTTGATACATGTGTTCGGGAGAATGAATTGTACATGGAGCATCCGAGAAAGGATGCTGCACTGGTGTCCATCCTAGGAGTAAGATTCCACTTCATGCAAAAGTAGGTACAAATGTGGTTAGATGTAGCAAAGACACTGAACGTAAACGGAAAGATTAGAATACAATGTTGTCGTGATGATAACAGCATGATTGTAGGCCGTACTGCTAGTAAGTTATGGTGTTACTGCCACAGATGTAAAGAATCACGCTCAGTATCTGTAGGTTTACGGTCAATCAAAGATATTATAAACGATAAGAGATTATTACAAGAACTAAAGACGCAATCTCCACAGAATCGTTTACCTAAGTTGACAGAGATACCTGCAGATGCTGCAGTGTGGTACTTAAAATACGGCATATCAAATGCAGATGTATCTAAGTATGGTATAGGATACAGCCAGAAATACAAACGGGTATGTATTCCCCTCGCTCAGAATGCAGGAATGCAAATGAGGGCTGTGTATCCTTACCAAGAACCAAAGTATCTTAATGTCGAGCTTAAACCTAATGCTTACAAGAGCCTTGTATTTGATACAGGCAGACGTAAGGGTGATAAGATAACGATATGTGTAGAAGATGTACTCTCTGCAATTAAGATACGTAAGGCAGGGTATCATGCAATAGCATTGATTGGTACGAATGTCCGTGGTAAATGGAATCAGATACAGCAACACCGTAACACGATTGTATCATGGTTTGATTCCGATGATGCGGGTAAACATGCTTATACAGAGCTGCATAAATTATGCGAATTAACGGGTACACGCTTTCACTCTGTACATACAGAGCATGACCCAAAGGTGTACACACAAGAAGAAATACAGAGGATATTAAATGGCATTAATTGATGTGAACTTGCTTCGTATAGCGAAGTACAAGTCCGAGTACTTAAAGATATTTCCACATATCCCACAGTCCAGCTTAGACCAGACAACATACACGTTGCTATCTGCATTTGGTAAGTACTTTAAGAAGTTCCCGAAAGCAGACAAGGTAGATATGACTACCTTCGCATCCCGTTTCCGTCACTGGTATCCACAGATAACTGATGAACAGTTCGTACTATACAGACAGATTATGAAGAACTTGCAGAAGGATGTGGATGAAGATACACGAGACGGTATCGTTAGTTCTCTGCATGAGATCGGTATGGCAACTCGTATCGCTAACATGATCGAAGCGTACAACGATGGTGTGCTTAAAGAAGACTTGTTCGATATGCTACAGCAAGAAGTAGATACATACAGATTGCACAGCTACGGCCCAAATGTTGAAGTGATTGATGAGACATTTTTGGACGCGGCTCTGGATGAAGAACTAGACACCAGTGGAATAAAATGGCGACTACCTTGTTTGCACAAGCACATGCGTGGATTACGTGGGGGTGATGCTGGTATTATTGCTGCTGCACCTGATCAAGGCAAGACATCGTTTATTGCTTCAGAAATAACCTACCTAGCACCACAACTACCTGACGATAAGTGTGTTGTGTGGTTTAATAACGAAGGCCCAAGTCTTAGAATACTGCCTAGATGTGTCATGGCAGCACTAAGAATGACTAAATCAGAACTCATGCGACTGCGTGAGTCTAATCAGTTGTCTGCTAAATACTTAGATGCTATCGGTGGAAATGGGAAGATTCGTATTATAAGTATTCATAATAAAAATACAGGCGATATACGAAGAATACTTGATAATGTAAATGCTGGCGTAGTTGTATCGGACATGTTGGATAACGTCAAAGGCTTTGCTAATGATGCTCGTAATGACCTTGCACTAGAAGCTAAGTACCAATGGATGCGAGAGATGGCCGTAGAATATGATTTTATATCTCTTGCTACATCACAGATTAGTGCTGAAGGTAGAACACTTGCCTTCCCTGAAGGTTATCTTCTTAAAGATTCCCGCACAGGTAAACAAGGTGCTTGTGACTTTCAGATTATGATTGGTTCACAAGAGAAGAGTGGCTTCGAGGCAATTAGGCATATCGGTTTACCAAAGAATAAACTTAAGTTAGAGGGTATGCCTACTAATCCAAAGGCTACAGTCGAATTCGATATTGATCGTTGTATATTCAAAGAGATTGATGGATCAGACTACGTACCTGATGAGGAAGAAACTGAGGAGGCTGAAGAATGATATGCTTCCGAGATAGAACATTCTGTAATGCTAAATGCAGAAACGCAGACTGCTCAATTAAACTCACACCACAAGTATTTAAGGATGCTACCAGATGGTGGGGAAATGACAATGCACCTATTGCTACAGGAGATCGTAGTGCTGGATGTACAGGATATAAACCAATAGGAGAAGAGAATTAGTGAAGAACTCAATGTAGTTGTTACACCCACAATCCCCGATGTTATTGTTAAGATAACAGTTGATGGTGAGATACAGGTGTTTAGCAACGGTGTACAAATCAGGGCAGAGTTACATAACTACGCTCTTGACTATCCTCTCGCAGCAAGTGCAGTAGAGATAGACGAAGAAACAGCAGAACCTTTTGTGAGGATATTATTGTAATGCGTAAATCGCAAGAAGAAAAACAGGTGTTGTATGACAGAATTAAATTGTTGTACTCGGAACTCAAGAGTACGAGAAGCGTGGTTGAAGCTCTTAGCAGGGATGGGATCGAAATCTCACAGAGAACAGTACAACGCGCTGTCAAAGGCACAACAGAAACAGACCAACTTACAGAAGTACAAAGCGACTCGTTACCCCTCGCCGGAGGAACGGTTTTATCCCCCGATAAGAATAGACCGTGGCTTGCTGGCAAACGATTCGTCTTTACCTCTGCACAGAATAACACCTATGTTCACGAGGGCTTCCTCGCCTCTCTTCTGCACTTCTGTAAACACAAAGATGCACAGTTAGTTGTATCTACCTTTACTTACAATAAGTCAGGGTTTCAGAACGGCACTAAAGACAGTGATGAGTTATGGTTTGACCACAGGATTAAAGACCATATCGTTGATACGTCAGTACAGGTAGCAGATGATTTAATATTCTGCGGTGAGTTAGATATATTACCTACTGCAGCAGACCCGCTATCAGGGCTATACAACTATGCGTATAACAATTCAGGTATCGTACCACATGCCAAGGTCGCATTGCGTTCCTTGCCCCGTATTAAGGGAGAAGACCCACGGTTCTTATACACCACTGGAAGTATAACCCTTCGTAACTATATCCAACGTAAAGCTGGACAGAAGGCAGAGTTCCATCATGTATTCGGTGCTTTGTACGTAGAGATTAATGACGATGGTGAATGGTTCGCTAGACAGCTTGTAGCTTGCTCAGATGGATCATTCTGTGACTTAGACTTGATGGTTACTCCTGATGGTGTTACAGAAGGTCACAGTGTATCAGGATTACAACTAGGTGACATACACATTGAACGTATAGATCAGGATGTGTTACTTGGTGCAGGAGATATGATACAGTCATTAACTCCTGATTACATCTTTGTGCATGACCTTACTGACTTTTACACACGGAATCACCATAACATTAAAGACCCTTATTTCCTTGCTGAGATGATGGCTAATGGTAATCCTACAGTTGAAGACGGTATGCAGTTATGTGCAGAGTTCTTAGCACAACTTAGTACATCTACAGACACTGAGGTTATTGTAGTTGAGAGTAATCACGATCTTGCATTCAAGAAGTGGTTACGGGAAGCGGACATTAAAACTGACCCAGTGAATGCTAAACTATGGCATCTGTATAATTTTAAGATACATAATGCTATTCAAAGTAAAGATAAACGCTACAGTCCTTTCGAGGATGCTATCCGCGCTCAAGGTTGGTGGTTAGATAATGTTCGCTTCTTAAGAGAAGACGATTCATTCCTGCTACATGACATTGAGTGTGGTATGCACGGACACCTTGGCCCGAATGGTGCTAGAGGTAATCCCCGTAACCTACGTAATATTGGTAGGAAAGTAAACATCGGACATGTTCACTCTGCAGAGATTGTGGATGGTGTGTATGCTGCTGGTGTTACTTGTCAACTAGATATGGGATACAACAAAGGGCCGAGTGCTTGGAGTCATTCTCATATTCTCACATATAAAAATGGTAAACGATCAATTATTACAATGAGAGGTTCAAAATGGAAAGCCTAAACTATAAAATCGAAGATAACATTCCCCTGATGAAAGCTAACAAAGGTAAGCGTACAACTGATCCGCAGTTAGAACGTGCATTACAGATGCTGTTGCCCGGCCAAAGTCTGTACGTACCTAATACAACTGGCGATCATTTGATGCCACTACAACATAAAGTTATTTGCACGATCAGTAAGATTAAAAAAGAACTTAAACTTATGGATCGTCCAGAACGTACTCTTGTTACTCGTCAACACGGTAACGGTATTCGTGTATGGAGAACTGCATAATGGATACAGTAGAGTATCTTAAACAGTATGAGGCTGTAATCACTCGTACCCCGCTAACGAAAGCACAATACTTAGCAGTAAAGAAGAATTTAATTGGCTCATATCTTGATGTGTTTACATTCGATGTAGCTCAAAAAGGTGTATTGATTTATCTTAAAGAAGGTAAAGCTAAGGATTGGGGATACAACCCGTCAAAGAACTATACCAAGTACCTTGAACTAGACGCTGTTGACTTTGTTAATTATGCTACAACAGGGAATCTACCATCCGCGATATGTAACAATTCAAAATCCTTGCTTGGTAAAGTACCACCATTAATCCAATTCGATGCTACACTTGGTGCTAAGTACGATACAGGTAAACTATTGTTCCGAGCATTAACTCGTGGATTGGCATTGCCTCTTCGTGCTGTAGCTGCTGTGCTTACGTATGGTGCTATCAAGTACAAAGAAGATTCATGGCAACATGTACCAGATGCTAAAGCGCGGTATGAGTCTGCACTGGATCGTCACCTGAATGCTTGGAAAGCTGGTGAAGAGTGTGATGAAGAATCAGGCTTGCCTCACCTTGCACACGCTGCATGTAATGCTTTGTTCCTTCTGTGGTTTGATATTACAGACGGTACAATCAAAGGTGATTACACGAAGTTTAACCAACCGCCAAAGGTATAACTATGGCATTTGTACCATCAATGATTATTATCACAGTATGTGTTATTATATGGATGTGGATTAACACACCACCAGACGGGATGGCATAATGGAATACATTAAACAACTTTTAGATATGTACGTGAAAGCAGCAATAGCTGGTATCGGTTTCTTTACTGGATACCTTATTGCTTATCACCAGTACGTAGTATGGATTATACAATGATAAATGAACGATTAATGAAAGTAAATCCGCAACCTGATTACCGAATCATTTCTGCAGATAACATAACAGACCTTGAAGAGCGTGTTAATATAACATGTGAGAATTATGGACATGTTCCTGTAGGCGGTGTAGAGAAACACGGTATGCGTATTATCCAAGCAGTCTATAGGTTCAACGATGCCTAAAGGAAAGATAACACATATTGTACCATTTCAAAATGGACTAATTATCTGTATTGACGATTATTACTTATACCGTGCTACAACAAACAGTACTGGACAGTGGCAATACTTCTATCTCGGGAGCCCTATAGATGGGTAAGGAAACAATCTTACTTGCTAAGAACTGGGATGAGAAACGATTCGTTGATGGGTCATTTGTCTCAGAGAAGTTCGATGGTGTACCAGTTAGGATTAATCTAAACGGTGCAATATCTCGTCAAGGTGAGAAGATCAAATCTGTCGATCACCTTATTCCAGAGTTACGGGGAATAGGATTACCTAAGAACACCGATCTTGTTGGTGAATTATACATTCCTAATAAAGACTTTGCTTATATAGGTGGTAAGGTTCGAGCATTCGATAACTGTAACGATCTGTACCTGATGGTATATGATGTGGTTACAAATGATAAACCTTTGTGGGATTATGCACAGCGCATTAAGCCATTCTTGGAATATAATCCTATGGATTGGAACAATTCCCGTATCCACTCAGTGTACACTACGAACCTCGGTGTATTAAATGCCTCTGGTTTGCCTTTAGATAAGCAAGGAGTGCTGTCTCGTATCGAAGAGGTACGTACCCAGCCTAAAGCAGAAGGCATCATTGTACGCTCTCCTAATCACCTCTTTGAGGCGGGCAAGAGATCATGGGGATTGATGCGCTGGAAACATGCTGACACAGTTGACCTACCAATCATAGATATATCTGAGGCTTTCACCAAAGACGGTGATCCTACAGGGATGGTTGGTAGCTTTGAAGTACTTTACAATGGCTACCTATGCAGCGTGGGTGCAGGTAAACTTAAACACGCTGAACGTAAACAAATATGGGAGAACCAAGATGAATACCTTAACAAAACTATTGAAATTCTTCACAAGCCTGATAAAACGTACAAAGGACTCCGCGAACCCACCTTCCAAAGATTCCGTCCAGACAAAGACTAGCTATATTGCAACTCTGCCTGATAGCTTTGACGGATACCTTTATAAGTTCTCGTACGATGAGTTCGGTGTTCGGGTTGTGAATGATACTATTTATGACTTCGGAACAGACCCTGATGTACAAAGCCGATTGGTTATTACTTATCAGGATATTCCGAATGTAATTAAACAACTCAACAAGATGTATGATGCGTGGAGACACACGCCAGATGTCTAGTGCAGAGTGGAGAACAGATTCCGAGAACATGCCCCGCAGCAAGCGGGTTAAAGTAAAGCGGAAAGACAAGAAAGGTAAGATACAAGAAGTAATTGAGAACAGGTTTATTTATTGCTTGACTGTCAGTAAATGTAATCAGTTCATCGTTACACGGTACTTACCTAAAAGATACAATGGAAGCTCGCAGGATGGTGGGTACTGGGAATTTTATAGTACACAGAAACCTATAGAGGAGCAAGTAGTAAAATGGTTAGAGATTCCATCAGTGAATTAGATTACATGGTCTTTGACGAAGAGACGGAGAACCACAAGCTGTATCGGCGATTAGGTAATCCGTTTGTCAAAGAGAATTTTATTGTAGCTAGGGGATGGAAAGTAAAAGGTGATGCGAAGTGTTCGTTCGAGTACTTCACTAATCGAACCGAGAAGAACAGCATAACGATTCCTGCTCATGTAAACATACTGGTGGGGCATAACATTAAGTACGACTTACTGTATGAATGGGGATCAGAATCATTACGTCAGTTCTTTAAGCGTGGTGGCTTAGTCTGGGATACACAGTACGCTGAGTACTTGTTGAATGGACAACAACAGAAGTACCACATGAATGCTATGGATGATATTGCGGAGAAATATGGTGGACGAAGAAAGCTCGATGAAGTCAAAGCACTCTGGGAAGCAGGGTATCTTACATCTGAAATTGATAAAGACCTCCTCATCGACTACCTTGTGGGTACAAAAGAAGAGAGACGAAACTCCGGTGATATTGGCAACACAGAGAAAATCTATTTAGGGCAGATTGTTAAAGCCGAGAAACTCGGTATGACTAACATGATCCTTGCTCGTATGGATGGTTTACTGTGTACCACTGAGATGGAGTACAACGGTCTTAAGATTGATGTTGATGCTGGTATAGAGATTGCTACTAAGTTAGAGGATGAGTTAGATGAACTTGTTCCACGATTGAACGAATACATTCCAAAGGATATACCAGAGGAGTTAGAGTTCAACTGGGGAAGTCGTAATCATATCTCTGCTTTGATATTTGGTGGCTCTGTTGAATACAGGAAGAAAGTACCTAAGAAGGACAATGCTGGCAATATCGTGTATAAATACGATAAAGTTGACTGGCCTATGTTTAGTGGTGAGCCTGTTGACCCTACTAAGAATAGTTGGATACAATGGGATGAAACAGAGAAGTTATATGTTTGGCATAAAATGGATGATTACTTCGTTACCGAAAAGCAAGATGTGTACACTTCAGGTAAGAACAAAGGCGCACCTAAATTCAAGAAGGTTAAAGTTCCTCGTGAAGTATGGATGATTTACAAAGATTTCATATACGACTTCAAAGGGTACACTAAACCTAATCCAATGTGGGCTACAAAGAATACAGATGCACGAGGCAAGCCTGTGTATTCTGTTGATGCAGACACAGTAGAAGAACTTGGATACCTTAACATTCCTTTCCTTAAAGACTTTGCCCGTAAAGCAGCTTTAGAGAAAGACCTCGGTACATATTACATCACTTATGATGATAAGAAAGGCCCGATGGGAATGCTTACTTGTGTCATGCCTGAGACACATATCATTCACCACAGTCTTAATCATACCAGCACAGTAACAAGCAGGTTATCATCATCCGATCCTAACTTACAAAACATTCCAAGGGCTGATAAGTCCGAGGTAAAGAAAATGTTTATCTCCCGTTATAAGAATGGTGTGATGATGGAGTCCGACTATAGCCAGTTGGAAGTTATCATTCAGGCTATGCTTACAGGTGATAAACAAATGTGTGAAGACGTTCGTAATGCTGTGGACTTCCACTGTAAGCGTGTTGCTGCATGGAAGAAGACAACGTACGAAGAAGCACTTTATAGATGCAAGAACGAAAACTTTCCACAGTACAAAGAGTGGAAAGGATACAGGACAAACGCTAAAGTGTTCTCATTCCAGAGGGCATACGGTGCAGGTAATAACAAGATTGCTACTTATACAGGTATGCCAATCGAAGAGGTACAGGCACTGGCTGATGCGGAGAACAAACTGTATCCAAGCGTAGAAAAGTTTAACGAGGCGGTTGCCAAAGAGGTTGACCGTACATCTCGTCCTTTCAAGGACATTACGGGGAAAATTTTCCGTAAGGGTACGTACACTACACCTGATGGTACACGTTATATATTCAGAAGCTACGAAGCTCTTGCATTCCAGAAACGCAAAGGCATAAGCGACTCGTTTAAACCTACCGAGATGAAGAACTATCCTATTCAAGGTACTGGTGGATACGTAGTGCAGATTGCATTAGGCAGACTATGGAGAATGTTCGTTGCTAATGATAACTACAAAGGCAAGGCATTACTCTGTAACACTGTGCATGACTCTGTATGGACTGACTGCTCAAAAGATATTGAGATGCAAGTAGGTGCAGATATGAAGCGTGTTATGGAAGGCATACCCGATTACTTAAAAGAACTACATGGTATGAAAGTAACTGTACCATTCCCTGTTGAAGTAGAGACAGGATTAAACTTATATGATAAACAAGTGCTACATTTATAGGAGTAAGCATGGCTAAACAAACTATTACTAAAAAGACTGCACCGAAGAAAGCAGCAGCAAAAGCAGCAGTACTGCAGGAATTGGATGAGATCATTGACGATCTCGCAGATGAATCTATTGAGAGCGAGTTCTCGTACTCTGTTCCTGATGAGGGTGAATATGGTGCAAGGCTTGTTGAATACATTGAACTTGGTAATCAAGTAACTTACTTTGAAGGTAAGGCATCTAAACCTAAACCACAAATTCGTCTCACATTTGAGTTGCTCGATCCTGAATTGGCTTATGAACGTGACGATGATGGTGTTAAATCTATTCGTTACCCGACACAATCAGTTACAATCACTAAAGGTAATGGCTCTAAGAGCAGCTACATTAAATTCCTTAAAAGATTCAAGAGTGCTGTGCCTGAACTGAGTAAAGCTAAACAGTTGGTTGCATTTATTGATAAACCAATCGTGCTTAAGATCGTACATACACCCGGCAAAAAAGACCCATCTAAGATTTACATTAATCTTAAAGCAGACCACATTAGCAGCGTTACTTACAAAGATAAGAAAACTAAAAAGCTAGAGACTGTAGAAGTGCCAGAAGCAACTGCTACATTCCGTATGCTCTTGTGGGATCACCCAACTGTAACCCAATGGGATTCATTGTTCATTGATGGTACCCGTGAAAAAGACGGTGTTACGAAAAGCAAGAACTGGATTCAGGAATTCATTCTGAAAGCAAATAACTTCAGTGGTTCTGCTCTTGCAGATATTCTTGATGGTGCTGGCCTGCTTGGTGATCTCGAAGATAGTATCTCTGACGCTGATGATTACATCGAAGATGAAGACGATGATGTAGTCGAGGAGGATGAAGAAGAAATTGATGAGGATGTGCTTGACGATGGTGACTTCCTTGAAGATGATTCCGATGAAGAGGAAGAAGTCGAAGATGAGGAAGAGGTAGAAGAAGAAGAAGAAGAAGAAGAAGAGATCGAGGAAGAAGAGGTTGAAGATACACCTCCAAAAAAGTCCGTTGCAAAGACTGCGGCTCGTCCTTCTGTGAAGGTGAAAGCACCAGTCGCATCTATTGCCAAACCTGTGTTGACGAAGACGACATCCACTTCTAAACCCGTAGCTCGGAAACGTGCTGCATCACTTGCTAAAGATATTGGATTGAAATAGATAGGAGGGCTTCGGCCCTCCCTTCTTTCTATAGGAGATAACATGTTTTTACACGAACTACAAACGATTATTCACAAGTTCAATTCTATATCTGGTCTTCGTGCAGTTGTAGCAGGTGGTTGCTTGCGTGACTTACTGTACGGAAAAGAATCAAAAGACATCGACTTGTTCGTTGTCGTTCCCGAAGACTTTCCGTACAAAGAATCAATCGACCTTGCACAAGCCTTGGCTGATGAACTTAACGGATGTAATTCCTTGCTTGATTGCTTGGCATCCCCATCTGTACATCCTAAAGGATCATCTACGTACGATGATTTCAAGTTGCGTAAAGAAGTTCTACACGTTGTGGGTATTCCTGCTACGACTGAAATTCCTACGATTGATATTATCTATATGAATGAAGATGCTGTTGGTACAAAGAATGTATCAGACACATTCGACTTCACCATTAACATGGTTGAATACGATGGTCATACATTGTACAAGAGCAACGGGTTCATTGATACGATGAATACTAAGAACATACGTCAGGTAAGAGATAACGTGGACTGCAATGCAGAGCGTACTCAGAAACGTATTGAGAAACTATCTAACAAATTTCAGGAGTATACATGGACATTCTTAAACAATTCGGAATTACCGAAGACGACTACCTCGACCTTGATCTGCCCGACAGCGTTGACGGGAGAGTAGTCCATATTGATGCTGACTTTATCGCTTATCAAATCTCTGCGTACGATGATGTAGAGTTCGATGAGATGAAGGATAACACTTATTCTGTAATAGAAAAGATTATGGAGTCTGCTGGTGCTACAGATTATCATCTGCACTTAACCGATCCTGAAAGTAATAAAGGACAGCGTTACACTTACGCTATTACTAAAGAGTACCAAGCTAACCGAGAAGACAAAGTACGTCCACCTTTACTCCATGCTATTAAACATTATATGGCTGAAGAACTTCAAGCCACAATGTACAAAGATATGGAAGCTGATGATGGTATGAGTATAGCTCAGAACAAAGCTATTGCAGAGGGTAATTGGGATAAATCTATTATTGCCTCTGAAGATAAAGACCTATGGATGGTACAAGGATTGAATCTTAATCCACGCACAGGCATTATTACTGATACTAAATACGAAGGATCATTCGGTCATATTGAATTGCTTGTTAAAGATAACAAAGCAAAAACCAAAAAGATTATAGGCAGAGGTACTGCTTACTTCTGGGCGCAGATGCTTATGGGAGATGCAGCAGATAACATTGCTGGATTACCTAAACTGTATCACCCAGATTACTTAACCAAAGCGGGTGCTGCTCGTTCCTGTGGCCCTGTCGTAACGTATGAGTTGCTTAAGGATATTAAGTCAGATGCCTCTGCATTAGAGCTTGTTAAATCACTGTACAAGCTGTACGGTGAGAACGAGAAGATCGTACACTGGAATACAGGCAAAGAATACACATGGACACAGTTGTTTACATCTGAAGCAATCTTATTGTGGATGCGTAGAACAAATGATATTCGTGATGCACTTAAATGGATTAAGGAGATATAATGGTACAGGTAATACTTATTGGTGGTTGTAAACATAATCAACGCATAAATCTTAAAGATACGGATACACAACTGTGTGTTGAGGTTGCACGAAGGATTAGGTCTATTGGTATATATGATCCTTGTGATCCAATTATATTAGAGCAGCATACAGAGTGCTACAGGAGATTTGGGGCCCTAAATATATTTGTTTGTGATAGTGTACCTAAAGAACAAGCAATAGATATAGTGAATGAATTAATAGCATTAGGATGGAAGAATGGACAGTAGATATTTTACTATGAAGTACAAAGGTGATTCGCTGTGGTGTAAAGCTGCACGAGTTGCTATGCGTACATTTGCATCTGAGATTGAATCGTTCGATCCTAAACTTGCACGAGAGATTAAAGATGCTGCTTACACTGCAGAGAGACAGGCCCACATTAAATCATTAGAGGTGGCAAGTGCATAAGTACGTATTCGTATTTCCAATTATAAATGCGGAAGGAGATAACACCTTATTCCGCATGTCTGTGTTTACAGACAAACCACTATGTCGTAAACGTCTATGGCGTGGCTTCAGGAATGTGATGAAGATAGACTTCGGTGTATCTATTCGCAAAGAGGCATTACGGCGAAATTTGTTAATCCTGCATACAGATAATTTCTATGTTAGTGATGAACGAGTTGAACAATTCATTCGTAATATATCGGAGGATTATGATACGCCTGAAAACATCTCAGATACCTTCAATCAAAGCACAGATACTGAAGAAACAAAAGAACCTTTGCATTCTGTGCCAGAGGGATCTAACACTACTGAAACCTGTTGATATAGTACTAGATCATGACCACAAGACAGGGCTTATCCGCAGTGTTCTATGCCGTAACTGCAATGCAGTTGAGGGTAAAGTGCTACGACTTCTCACAAGAGGTAAAGCCAGTAACAGCATCGGGGATTATGGAAGACGCTTACTGGACTACTGGACGTATTGGTCTGAAAACTCACGCGAGATTTTTCACCCAACTCATAGAACCGATGATGAGAGGCGTCTTCTCAAGAACAAACGAGCAAGGTTAAAACGTAAAAAGAAGAAAGAGATGTGATGCCAACGATTCAGGATCAATTAAAACTAGAAAGACGTATGATGAGTACAGGCATTGCTAAGTACAGATCATCTGTACGTAAAGCAGAAGAGGATGCTCGTGGTAAAGATACAGCTTATGCGCAACGACTCTTGCAGTCTTTTGTTGTTCCTGTATCAGAGTGCATCACAGAGTTCGTTAATACGAAAGCTGCTGGTGATCTCGGTAAACATAAGCGTCTTCTGCGTATGGTAAATCCTGCAGAGGCAGCATTCATTGGGCTGTCTTGTTTGTTCACAAACTTCATTATGGGTACAGGTCTGCAGCATCTTGCTAATCAGATTGGTACTCGTATTGAGGATGAATTAAAATTCAGTATGTTCCAAGATGCTCATGGTGATTACTATAACACCATCTTGCAGGACTTTAAGAACAAGGGTACAAAGTCATACAGACACATGCACCGTGTTCTGACAATGAAGGCCAATGAGAAACAAGTGCAATGGGTTGCATGGACACTCGAAGATAAAGTTGCAGTAGGTACAAAGATTGTTGACTGCATTATGCAGAGTACTGACCTTATTGAGAAAGGCCACGAACGGTCTAAGAATAAGATCAAAGATAAAACAGTTATCCGACCAACAGAGCAAGCCCTTGAGTGGGTAAAGAACTTTAACGCTAACACAGAGTTATTGTTCCCTGATCGCTTACCTTGCATCATTCCACCCGATCCTTGGATAGCTTACGATCAAGGTGGTTACTATACACCACAATTACGTAGCACTACTAAGCTGGTAAAGACTAGAAGCAGAACACATGCTAAGATGTTTCATGCTGGTAATTTGAGTATAGTAATGAATGCTGTGAATGCAATACAGAACACAGCATGGAAAGTAAACACTGAAGTACTGGATGTAATGCACGAGGTATGGGATAAATCTCTAGGGATAGGTCTTCCGAGGACAGAGCCGTACGAGATTCCTATTTGCCCATTACCGCGAGATTTACGGAAAGAACACATGAATGACGAACAATTAGAATTGCTCGATCATTGGAAGCAAGAAGCAAGAATGATTTACGCTATGGAGAAAGAACGTGTTGGGCAGGGTTTTCAAGTTGCGAGAACATTACGAACTGCAAGAGAATTTGCAGGACATGATAAGTTTTATTACGTGTATCAATGTGATTTTAGAGGACGTATATACTGCACCGTCAGTGGACTTTCACCGCAGGGTACGGACTTTTCTAAATCTCTCCTCACGTTTGCGGACTCATATCCTATCACCCCAGAAGGGAAACAATGGCTTTGCATACACGGTGCAAACTGCTACGGAATCGACAAGGTATCTTTTGAAGATCGACTTAGTTGGGTGGACGAGCATAGACAAGGCATTTGCGATACTGCTTCTGACCCTATTGGAAACAGAGATTTCTGGGGATCAGCGGACAAGCCTTGGCAGTTTCTCGCCTTCTGCTTTGAGTATGCTCGAATGCTACGAGAGGGTAGTTCTTTCCGAACTTCCTTACCTGTGGGATTGGATGGAACCTGCAACGGATTACAGCACTTATCAGCGTTACTGCGAGATGAAGTCGGCGGCAGAGCAACGAATCTTATCCCTGCGGACAAACCTTCAGACATCTACGCCATAGTTGCTCAATTAGCCACTAGGAAGGCCGTAGAGGGCAATGATCCCTGTTTGGCTACCCTACGTGCTTGGATGTCTTCCACCGCACTCAGTGACCTTCCTAGGGGGCTTACCAAGCGTCCTGTAATGACACTCCCGTACGGCGTAACCAAAATGTCTGCGCGAGACTACATTCTGGATTGGTTAATAAAAGATGAATCGGGTGTATTCGACATAACCAACCGTGGGAAGATGGCATCTTATCTGACACCTATTGTGTGGGATAGTATCAATGAAACCGTTGTAGCTGCCCGGTCTGCTATGGATTGGTTACAGAAGAGTGCCTCGGCTATATCAAAGACCAATAAACCTATTATATGGTGGAGTCCTGTAGGTTTCCCTGTATGTCAGGATAGGAAGAAATTCAAATCTGTTCAGGTTAGGACACAGCTCTGTGGTAATATCAGACTGCGCCTAGATAAGGAGACACCTGAGATAGACCCAAGACAACAACGGCAGGGTATTGCACCGAACTTCATTCACTCAATGGATGCGGCGCATTTAATGCTTACTGTTAATGCTATGGCAAATAAAGGATGCACCAGCTTTGCTGTTATCCACGATGATTTTGGAACACACTGTACCAAAGTACCGGAACTGTATAAGGTTCTGCGGGAACAATTCGTGGAAATGTACAGCAATAATGACCCTTTGTTTGATTTCAAAAAGTACCATGAGGCGGAGTACGGAATTAAACTTCCAGACCTTCCAAGCATGGGTAGCCTAAAACTAAGTCAAGTGATTGATTCTAAATACTTTTTTGCCTAACCTGACTCATATAAGAGAAGAGGGTATCAAAATATGAATAGATACAATGACCTGTCTGATGAAGAGGCTATCGAATTAGGTATCGAGTTCGTGGGGCATGAAGTGGAATTGCCGCTTCAGCTTCACGAGGTACTTACTAAACGAGGATTATATAACTTAGTTATGAGGCCAGTACAGAATGACAACAACACAGATTGTTAATATCAATCAACTAGAGACACTCTTAGACACTTTACAAAAAGCATTTAGACCCATAGTAATTACTCCTGATAAAACAGAACGAGAACTCATGTACGATGGTGGAAAGCAATGTGTAATAACGTGGATAGAGCAACATATAGAAAAATGCAAACGCACATCAAACATCTCAGTGTAAATGATGAGTACTGGATATTTGAATTATTAAATACACTATGTGAGTTTGGCATAGAAACAAATTATAATCAGTACTATACTGATACTGTTGATCAAGATAATAAGATATTAAATGATATATATATATTATTACATGATATAGATACAAGTATTATTATATTACATGATGATAAAGAGATACATGGTTTCTCTATTGTAAGTACAGATAAGTTATTTAGAATAGATGAAGGATTAGGAATTATAGTAAAGTTCTATGTTCGTAAACAATACAGAGGTTCTGTAGATGGATATAGACTTACTGCAGCTTCTATTGCTTGGTTTAAGGATAAGGGTATAACCCAATCTTTTTGTACCAGCACTGGAAATATTGGCATTCCTAGTTCTGCTTTTGAAAACCTGTTCAGTAAGTTCAACTATCAACTAATAGGCAAATGCCTAACGAGGTTACATGAGTAAATTCAAAGCAGTAACAAACTTTATCGGTGGGTTATTTGGTGGTAATGCACCTAAAATTAATATCCCAAAAGCAGAGGTACCTGCTGCACCTGCACCTACTAGTCCGTTTGATACAGGAGCAACTATTGCCGTTGGTGCAGATCAGACAAAGAATGATAGGGTATCAAGTACTACCCGTAAAAAGAAAGGTACAACCTCTGTAGATATTCTCGGTGGTCTTGGCCTTGGTAATGTAGGAATTAACATTTAATGGATAAAGAAAATGATGCAGATGAACGGTTCAAGGAATTAAATATTGCTAACAACCGTTCTACATTGCTTAATCGTGTTCGTGAGTATTCCCGTTTAACCTTACCGTATATCTGTCCACCAGAAACATTGAACCTTGGACAAGACTTACAGAACACCTCCGATAGTATCGGTGCTGCTGCTGTTAATCACTTGTCTAATAAACTGGTTACTGCTTTGTTCCCAGCAACACAGCCTTTCTTTAGGTTACGTGTTGGATCAGAAGAGATGCAGATGCTTAAAGCTGCTGCTGACCAAGGTGACGCAGATGCTAACGCTATCCTGAAACAACTGGATACTGTGCTAACGGAAACGGAACGGAGTATGCTTGATGAACTGAGCTTTAATAAATTCAGAACAGAAGCAACGACCGCTATTAAGCATTTAATCATTACTGGTAACGCTTGTATGTACGTACCAGAAGGATCGAATAACGATGTGCAGGTGTATGGAGTTACATCGTACGTCTGTGTTCGTGATCTTTCCGGTAAAGTAATCGAAGCTATTACCGTAGATACAAAAGCATTTGCTACATTTGCACCTAAAGTACAACAAGCACTTAAGGCAGATAGCAAATGTCTCACAGGAGAAAAAGACATTGAGAGCAAGAACATTAATCTGTACACATGGATTAAAATGGAACTTGATGGTAAATACCATGTTACTCAATGGGCTGAAGATGTACAACTGGATACTCAAGCCACATACGCTGTGGATGATCTGCCTTGGTTATTCCTTACGTGGAACTTGATACGTGGTGAAGACTACGGTAGAAGTTATGTTGAAGATTATCATGCTGCATTCCATTCCCTTGATGTGCTATCGGGGTCAATGGTTGAACTTGTTGGTATTGCCAGCGATATTAAATGGCTGGTTAATCCGGAATCACAACTGGATGTAGTAGAACTCAATAAATCTGAACGTGGTTCATACCATGTAGGTAAAGAGGGTGATCTTACTGCTGCTCAGTTGAATAAGAGTTCAGACTTCCAAGTTGTGATGTCGTACTATCAGGATGTAATCAAGCAGATTGCTAGAGCATTCCTGATGAACAGTATGCTCACACGGGATGCTGAACGGGTTACTGCTACAGAGATCAGGGATAATATCCTCGAACTAGAAACTGCACTAGGTGGACAATACAGCCGCTTCTCTGAAGATTGGCAAATGAGATTGGCTACCCTGTTAATCAAACGCACAAAAACAATTAGTCCTAATTTCAAAATCTCTCCGCAGATTATTACAGGTATGGATAGTCTCTCCCGCAGCGGTGAACTAGATAACCTTCGAATGATGATTAATGATCTTACAATGTTCCAGAATATCCCAGAGCCATTACAGCAAGTACTGGATTGGTCCGGTGTAGTAGCGTACATCGGGGTTCGCCGTGGTATTGATTACACTAAGCTGCTTAAGACACAGCAACAGGTGGCACAAGAACAGGCAGCACTACAACAACAACAAGCACAAGAGGCACAGCTTCAAACTAACGGGGCTATTGCTGAACAAGTCGCTAAGAAATCTATGGAGTAAGACATGACTGATACGACAACACCAGTTTCCCAATCAGCCGCAACTGTGGCTGTAGCAGGAGACGTAGTTAATAAAGACGAGTTGGTAGTAGGTAAGGACTTGGCACAGCCAGTTCAAGCTGACGGTCAACAGGCTGGGGATGCTTCTGCAGAACCTGCTAAGAAAGAAGAACCTGCGTCTGCAGATGAACCAGCAAAAGCTGATCCAGCAGACACAGGTACAGAAGAACCTGAAACCGAGTTCGTAAGTTATGGACATGCTGGAGCAGATGCTGCAGTAAGTATGCTTAAAGAATCCGGTGTAACGGTTGATGAAGCTAAGTCAATCTTTGCTGAAGTTGCTAAAACCAACGATGTATCGAAGATTGATTACAAAGCGTTAGAAGCAAAGGTTGGTAAAACCAAAGCGGATCTTATTGTGGCCGGAGTGAAAGATTATTACTCTGCTGAATTAGGTAAAGCTGAGGCTATCAAGAATGCTGTCCATACAGTTGTGGGTGGCGAAGAGTCAATGCAGAAGATTACAACTTGGTTAGTAGGGGAGAGAACAAAGAACCCTGAATTTGACTCTGAGATCGCAGTGTATGCGGAGATGATGCAGCAAGGCCCTATCCAAGCCAAGACTGCTGCAAAGGCACTCCTTGACCTTTATAACGCCTCTGATAAGACATCTGGATTGAACAATAACCTAATCAAGGGAGACGCTGCTGCGGATACCAAGGTTGAGTACATTGATCGTCCTACGTTCATTCAGAAACTTATGGTTGCAGAACGTACCGGAAACGTAGCTGAAGCAGCTAGACTCCGCGCACAACGTGCAGCAACCGTAAAAGCAGGGAAAGCCTAGGATTATACAATCCTGACTCATATATGAGATAATAAGGTAGGCTAAATACCTACCTGAGTCTCTGTACAGAAACTTAAATCTAAAGGAAAATAAATGTCATTTTTACAACAAGACTCTGCCGCTCTGTCAGATGTCGATACCTCTTTGCTGCTTGATGAATTCGGTGGCATGGTTGAATCCCAATTTGCTAAAGCCTCAGTACTTCGCCAGTTTGTTCCAGTTTACCGTGTAACGGGTACTGATACGTTGGTTAATAACCGTGTAGGCCGTACCCAGTTGCAAAAGCTGATTCCGGGTGTTCGCCCTGATCCTAAGCAAACTGGCTTCGGTAAAGCACAGGTTACTATTGATACTGTCGTATTGGCTCGTGATAGCCGTTCTATGTTGAACGAATTGCAAGTACACTTCTCTGCTCGTGCAGCTTTGGCTGAAGATCAGGGTAAAGAACTTGGTAAATTCTTCGACCAAGCGTTTATCATCCAATCTATTAAAGGTGCTGGTCAAGCTGCACCTACAGGTCTGAATGGTGCATTCGGTGCTGGTAAATCCGTTACCTTGTCCTTGGCAGGTGACGAATCCGATCCAGATAAATTGTACAACGCCATTGCCTCTGTTATCGTACAGATGGAAGAAGAAGACATTGACGTGTCTGAGATCGTGATTATGGTCAGCCCAACACGCTTCGATATTCTTCTGCGTAACGATAAACTCGTAAGCAAATTCTACTCTGAAGGTAATGCGAATTACGCTCAGGCTGAATTGCACTACTTGAAAGGCGCACGTATCGTCAAGACTGCACGTATTCCATCTGCTGCTATTACAGGTCACTACCTGTCGAACGCACTGAATGGTAATGCGTACGATGTCTCTGCTACGGAAGCTAAAACAGTTGCAGTTATCTTGCACCCTAAATCATTGCTGGCTGGTGAAACCATCCCACTGACTTCGGACATCTTCTACGATAAGACCGATAAAACTTGGTACATTGATTCGTTCCTCGCCTTTGGTGTGAACGTCAACCGTCCAGACGTGTGTGGTCGCGTACTGAAACAATAATCTTACTCCCGATCCCCGATGGCTTAACGCTGTCGGGGATTTTTTTTTATTGAAATGAAATCATGGAAAAACTCGAAGTACTAAATCATGTGCTGGATGTTATGAATGAGGATGCTGTAAGTACAGTATCATCTACATTACCAACAGCCCAACGTGCAGTGAGAGTTATTGAACGAGAAACAAAGTCTCTTCAGAAACGCTCATGGTGGTTTAATACAGATTATAACATTACGTTAAGCGCAAATGTATCCGGCGAGGTTATCATTCCTGATAACGCCACTATTGTTGACTTTAACAGAAATGATAATTATGTTCAACGGGGAAATCGTGTTTATGATCCCGTAAACCACACCTTTGTAATTAACTCATCCGTTATCCTAACTCGGTTTGTCCAAGCATTCGATTTATCGTTGCTGCCTGAACAAGCTGCAGAATACGTAAAGCATTTATCTGCACAACGTATGTACGAAGACGATGATGGTGATCCGAATAAAATTGTATCCTTAAATACACGTACCCGCCAAGCATGGGTAGATTTTAATAGGGAACATCTTAAACAATCAAAAGTGAACTCTCAACTCAATCCTAACGTATTGCTATTGAAGAGTGGCACACAACAAGCTAAACCATAGGTGATATATGAAAGTTGATGGTGGCTACGGCTCACTGCTGCAAGGCGTATCACAACAACCTGCTACAACTCGGCAGGAAGGACAATGTACTTTACAAGATAACATGTCCTCCAATCCGGTTAAGTCTTTAACACGCAGACCAAGTACAAACTATATTAAATCTTTGTTCGCTGGTACGAATGCACAATTCTACAGCTTTAAAATTGATTCTGTCCAGTACATGTTGGCTGCTACTGTCGGTGGTATCAAAGTATTCAACGAATCGAGTGGTACAGAGAAAACAGTAACATCGTCTGGTTTAGGTTATCTCGATGGTAACAAACTAGCTTTTACAGATTTACAGGGTACTGTGTACATAGCTAATACAAACACTGGTGTTAGTATGCTGGGTAATGTACCTAGCTACGTACAAACAGGTGCTATTGTGTATTGTGTGGGCGGTCAGTACGGTAGAACGTACACGATAAATATTGCATGGTCGGGTACTGCTCAGTCGGTATCATGGACTGCACCAGATGGTAGTTCTGCTGCACATACTGCACAAATTACTACTACAAACATTATGTATCAATTGACCGCTTTGTTGGTAGCCAACAGTACAATTAATACAAATTTCAATATTACACGAGTTGATGATGTATTGTATATTAGCAAAAAGACTGCACCACTTACGGAAGACTTCACAGTAGCAACATCTGATGGTGAAAGCGGTACGAACTTACTAGTAGTAAATAATCAGATTAAAGATGCGTCTAAACTTCCACGATATGCTCCACAAGGATACGTTATTGAAATTCTTGGTAATGCTACTGCAAAAGAAGATAACTGGTACGTCCAGTATGTAATTGCAGGAGATAGTTCCGGTGCTGCACCTGCATTAGGTGCTGGATTTGGTAGAGCAGGTACATGGCAAGAATGTGTTGCACCAAGTATACCTTACAAATTCGATACAGCAACGCTGCCTCATGTACTCCGTTACGACGTGGACACAGACACATTTACATTCTCTGTCGGCTCATGGGCCGATCGGGGTGTAGGTGATTTGAACACAGCACCTGATCCATCATTTGTTGGATACAGTATATCCGGGTTGTCTTATATGCAAGGTCGTTTGGTTATCTTATCGGGGCCGAATGTATTTATGACACGGACAAATAGACCACTAGATTGCTGGCCTAAATCGGCAACCACAGAATTAGATACTGATCCGATAGACATCCAAAGTACATCTGCAGGGGTTGACACGATGGTGTGTGCTATTCCGTTTAATAGAGACTTAGTTGTGTTTGCAGAGAAAGCACAGTTCATTGTGTTCGGGCGTAATGCTTTGACACCATCGAATGCTTCTCTCGTAGAGACTACAAAGTTCGAGGCAGACTTAGCGGCATTACCCGTATCTTCTGGTAAGAACATTTTCTTTGGTATTAAATTCGGAAAATACGGGGGTGTACGAGAGTTCTATGCGGACTCTAACGTAGATCAGAATGATGCTCGCCCTATTACAGACCATTGTAATAAATACATCCAAGGTAACATTGACTTCATTGGTGCAAGTACTAACTTCGGCCTGTCCGTATATCGGGCCACAGACGATGCTAAAGTCTTGTACGTGTATGAGTACCTCTGGACTGATACGAAGAAACTACAATCCTCTTGGTCACGCTGGATATTCCCGCATCCGATTGAGTACATTAGTTTCGATCAAAGTATCATGCACATTGTATTTAATGTAAATGGAACGTATACACTTGCTTCTACGGATATTGAAGGTAGAGATACATTCAATTTAACATATCAACCTTGTTTAGATATGATCCGAGAAGTCAGTATGGTTGCTAAACAGATCACGTTACCTGCTGGGTATGATATTAATACCTGCGTATTTATCCAAGGTGATAACGGTGCTAATGTTGGATTAAGGCTTGAGGTTCAAGATTATAACACAAGTACACGAGTTGTAACATTTAGTGGTACACAGACAAACATTAAAGTAGTATACGGTACTCGCTTTACAAGTAAGTACATGCCTACTATGCCACACATTAAAGATAATGCTGGTGTTGCTGTAACTACAGGGACATTGACAGTATCATCATTTATTGTGTCGTACAGTGCTTCAGGTGTATTCTACAGTAAACGTATAAGTAAACATAGAGATGATCTTGTAATCGAACATTCACCTATTAAGGTGGGTGATCCTAATTTTAACATTGGGTACCCACCTATCCTTGATGGTGAAACAAAAGTAGGCTTTGCTGCAAAAGTGGATGAGGCTGAGATTATGTTTAGTACAGACTCACATCTACCCTTCACTATTACCGCCCTTGAATGGCAAGGACAATATAGAAAATTAGGCAAGCGTATATCCGCAGGAGGTAAATAATGAGTGTATTCAAAACATGGGATCAAACAACTAATTCCGACCTGGTATCTGCTGGCGGGGATATACTCTCTGGGCTAATGTCTTATAATTCGCAAATGAAAACAGCGAAGGCAAAAAGAGCATGGCAAGCATACAGCAATACAATGGTCGATCTATCGAACGCTGTATCTCAGAATACAATCACAGATAATACTTTAATGGCTGAGGCATCCTTTGCTCAAGAGGCTATCGATATCCGAAGACAAAATCTTGTAGCGGCGGCGAGTACAGAAGTACAGGCTGCTGCTGCGGGGGTCAAAGGTACTTCTGTAGAACGCTCTCTAGTTATGGTTAGCCGTAATGCTGCTGAGGCAGAACGTAATAGACAGATCAAACGAGAAAGTACTCTTATGGCTTTCCAACAACAACGTGTCAATGCTGGTCTTCAGGCTGCTATGCAGAAGGATTATAGTTATATACCAAAACCATCATTCTTAGGTACGATGTTTGAATCGTCATTTAAAGCTGCTGGTCATTTTATGATGAAATAGGGAAATAAATGGTATTAGGATTAGATAGACGGGAAGTGGTGCAAGACCCCAATAAGGGTACAAAAGCAGAAATGCAGTCTGCACCTCTACCTGCAATTATGAAACCACAACATTCGTCTTTTGATAGTGCAGGTAAAACAGGTTGGGAAGATGCTTTTACAGCGGCGACCCAACTGCTTTTTAATTACGAAAAGAAAAAGGAAGATCAACTCCTTGTAGATACAAAATTGATGTATATGCAAGGTGCTACAGAAGCAGAGTTACAGAAATCAGGTACAGCATATTCCGCCGTAGGCTGGAAAATGATGGAAGCAAATACAGCTATGGATAAGTTTGCAATGCAGATGCAGCAAAGCATATCTGATACGCATTACGCAGATAATCCAGATACCTTTCGCAAAGATGTACTCTCTAGTACGTTTAAGCAAATAACAGATAATTTTACTAATGCTGATCCTGCGGTAAAAGATTTATTGTTATCTCATGCTGAAACTGTATTTCCAAAACTTATGGAGATGCAGGTGAAAGCATACAACGAGTACAACCATAAACAACATCGAGATGGTTATGCAAACGCTCTTGCGAGTACAACAGACCCTGCAGACTTTCAAATGAAAATCCGTACGATGGGGCAAGAACTATCGCCAGAGGAACGTAAATCTATTATTGCAGATGTATCTAAACGCACATCAGATGATGGTAACCCTGTGTCTAAACAAGCATTAGCCCAACTCGCTACAGGTACTCCTACTGAGGTTAATTTAGCTATGGTTGCGAACGTAATCAAAAAGGAATCGGGTGGAGATTACTCAGCAATGTGGGGAAATAAGCGAGAACCTACATTAACAACTAAAACTGTAGATGAAGTACTAGCCTACCAACAAGCGTTAATTGATAGTGGTGCAAAGTCAACTGCTGCAGGAGCATATCAAATAAAACGTAGTACATTACAGGATTATAAAAATAAACTTAACTTAACAGGTAAAGAACTATTTGATGCAACCACACAAGATAAACTCTTTGTGGCTCTCGCCCTCGATGGCGGTATCCGAGACCATCTCGAAGGCAAGTTGGATGCTGGTGGAACAATCAAGGCACTTAGTAAAGTCTGGGCCGCAGTACCCATGGATGCTTCTGGTAAAGGATACTACGATGGGGATGGCCTTAATAAAGCGTACATACAGTACGGGGAAATGTTGAATGCTTTAACCTCCGACATGGATACAACAAAAGCTCGTAAGGTACTTATAGATGAAGGATTTAGTCCTGAAGATCAAGACAAAATGTTAAAGGCTTGGGATGGCCTCTCTGTAGCTAACAGTAATAAGTGGGATACAGACCGTATTATGATGGAAGAATCTATAGCATCTTCTGCACGACTGTCGGGCAATTTCCCAGACGCTGTTAAACAGATTGGTATGGCTAAACAACAGTTCGGCTTGAGTGATGAATGGGCCAATAAGCAAACAAGAGTTGTACAGAGTCAAATCAACGAGTACAATAAAGAACGTGCTAAGATGCAGGAAATAGATATGGCTATTTCCACAGGTACAGTAAACACTCTATCCGCAGATCAACAAAAGGATGCTGTAGATAGAGTACAGGCTACCCTGTCCAATCAATATCCAGCATGGAAAACACCGCAAGCATCAACTTACGCACAAGATCGTACAGCAATGATGGCCCAAACTGCTAAATTTATGTACACAAACAATATTATAGATAAGCGTATAGGTTCCTCATGGGAGACTGTAACGCACGGGAATATTGTAGATAGTAAAACCGGGGAAGTATCGCAAGCTGCTGTGCAAGCATACAGCGATTACAAAACGATGGTAGATCAGACATCGGTAGAATTTGTGAACTCTTTTATGACTCCTAAAACCAAAGATTTATTTATATTGGCTGATAATGCTAGGATGGCAAATCAAGATGTGGGTGCTGCTGAAGCACTTGTATATGCACAGTCTATTATAGATAATAAATTACCCGAAGGTAAAACACATAAATTAGGTATGTTCGAGTCCTTCAATGCTACCGCAGATGTAATTGACAAGTCGTATCCATCCTTATTAAACATCTTCGGAAGTACCAAAGAAGCACAACAACGGTGGGAAGTTTCTGGCGACAGTATCGACAAGGCGATTAAAGAATCTGATTTTGCTAATCGTATTTCTAATCTGGCTGCTAAGTATGTAAAAACATCCCTTATAGCCGATAAATCCGTAGCCTTATCTGTAGCCACCGAGAAAGCACGTAGAGATGTAGTAGCCAAGACAGAGTATATTGGTGGAACGCTTGTTTATTTTGGGGATAGGCCAACGCTGAGTCAACGCCTTGGTGGAAAAGTGCAGCAAGCCAATCGAACATACTCTATTGTAATGGAACAGCTAGGCCCTAAAGTCTATGGTGATAAGTGGAATAACACAGATTTTATTCCACACGGTCAAAAATGGTACACAGATGATACAACTAATCCTATCATGGATGCCTTACGTTGGACTAGGGATGTTGGTATTGCTGCAGGTAAAAGCCTGAATATAAACTCAGACACTGCTTTAATTAATACCATCCCTGAAAAAATATCTGAAGAGATCAGAGGAATACAAGATGCTAAAGTTATCTACGCTGCTACAAGCGATTCACTGGTAATCTATCCATACAGGGATTATGCACGAACAGCTACACTAGAACCATTAATCGTGCCAGTTTCTTTATTTGAGGAAGCGGAAAAACGATTTAGTAATAAAGATTCTGTGGGAGTTGCTGTATTAATACAAGCATTTGTAAATCAAAGGAAAAGTAATGGACGAAAAACCAACTAGACAGTTTCTACCCAACGAGCTGGTACAACCAGATGGAATAACTCCTACACCTTTGGCATTAGATTTACAGCAACAAAAATCTGATGCTGCATGGGAAAAAACTAGAGATGAGGCTGTACTGTCTGCTGTAAATAGCGGTATAACATTACACCCCGATAAAACAGTAAATGAATCTTTACTAGCCCTTGGCGGGGCTGGTAAAGCCCTTGCAGGAGCTGCGATAAATGCAACCAGTGCTGCATTCGGCGGGGCTGAGTCTGTAATGATTGATTTAAGCGAACCCGATGATCCTAACTTTAAGCTAGATGCTAAAACAGATGCACAGATTGCCGATCTTCCAAAAGGATACGCAGATAGAATACGCTCTGCCGGATCACAAGTAGAGTTTGATGCTTTAGAAGCACAAGTTCGTGAAGTACTTGCAGACCGTGAGGTATTACAAGGTGCTGGGGCAAGTGGTGCAGCAGCACAAATGGCAGCAGGGATTGTTGATCTGGATGCTCTACTAATACCTTTGGGAGGCTCTGTACTAGGCCGCCTAACCTCTGCCGGAGTATCTAAAGTGGGTTTAGGTGGCACTCGTCTAGGCGGTATGGCTACGGGTCTTGTAGCGGGTGCTGAGGCTGGTTTGATGGTCGGAGTGGGTAATGCTACCATGAATACAACTGGTGATGCTGGGGACATTCCTAGCATGGTTCTAGGTAACATGGCTTTAGGTGGTGTTATTGGCGGGGCTACTAAAATGGATTACTCTTTTATGGACACTGCACGTAAAGCCTCTGATGAGTACTACGCTGCGAAAGCTAATAATTTTACAATGGACTTTGGTAAAACATCTGCAAGTGCTGGGGCAGTTATACGTGTCCCGAAATACGCAGATAGTATGCGTACAGGGTACAAAGATCGCTTAATTGCAGCAAGTGAAGACCTAAATGCCTACCGTACTTTAGAAGCTGTATCTAATCCTAAATACGGGTCGGATATATCTAACCCAGACTCAAAAATTGCAGAGGCTGCGGATAAGTTGCAATGGGCCATAGATCAGACACCCATGAAAAGTTTATTTTCAGATATAGCACAAACTGGATTGATCGGTTCTAAACTATCACACGACATCTTATCACACCCAGCGGGATTGATTGTAAATAATCAAACCGGCGCATTGTACAAAGATGTGTATCATGGTATGATTGCTGCACCTATGTTAGGATATAGAGATATAGCTTTAGCTGCAGCTAATCGTAGCAATGTGACGATTAAAGATAAACTTAAGAATACTGTATTAACTACCAAAGCATTCAAAACAACTAACCGTAATGTGATGTTAGAGATGGAAAGACGGTGGCACAATGATCCAACACCTAGTACAGCTTCCAAAGAAGAGTTAGCCATTGCCGATATGCTAGATAAAAGTCATGCTCTCGCTGTTGATATTCTCAAAGGAAAAGCTGGAGAGACTCCTGTACGAGGTTCTGAAGACCTTCAACCGAGAAGCGGATACATTACACGTAAATGGTTAGGTGAAGAGATTCAAAAACATACAAATAAAGCCGAATTAGAGGCAGCTATGCGTGATGCTTATTACAAAGTATTTACTCAAATAGGTGTACCTCAAGATGTAGTAGATAGGTATGTTAAAATGATTATGACTCGTTCTGTTGCTTTAGCTGATGGTGTAGATACAAATCTTGTTGGGTTGCTTCGCACCGAGGGTAAAGAGTTTCTGCGTGAGACAATGCTTAATAATGGTATGGCTACCCACGATGTTGACTCTTTTATAAATGCTCTTACGAGTATGAATAGCGAAAAAGCTAAATTAGGAAATCTTAAAGACCGAATTGATTTAGATTTACGTGTGCCTGTTGGAAACTCTGGTAAACTTCTTATAGATTTTATCGAGCAAGACGTTCATAAATTGAACCAACTGTACGCACATCGTGTGTCTGGGGCTGCTGCCTTGGCAAGGAAAGGGATACAACGTGGAGATATTGTAGATATAGAAGAAGCCATTGTTGATGAGGCAAGGGCAAGGGGAAGAAAAGATTTAGATGGTATCCGAAAACGTGTTCAAACAGCTTTCTCTTATTATGGTGCTGGCCCTGTAGGTGGGGGTGTAAGTCCTGAACTAATGAGTATATTACGACTTACTCGCATGAGTTTACTAGGTACTGCAGGTATTCCTCAAATGGGTGAATTAGGGGGTATTATAGCAACTAATGGGTGGGAAGCTGTAAGTAAACATCTTATACCTGAAGCGAAAGCTATTATTAATGGTACAGATACTAAAACTGCAAAAGAATTAAATAATGCTATGATCGTATTAAATAAAGATCATATACTATTTAACCATCAACTCGCATTAGATGTGGCGAATAATAATCCACTTATTCAACACGAGTTGATGGATGGGTTTAATAAAGTTGTTGCATATGGTGAACGTATTCATGGATACACCTCATTATTAAACCACTCTATGTCATTCAGTCAGAATTTAGCGGCCGCTAGTACCCAAAGCAAAATATATAATATACTAGCGAGGGATGGGCTAACTGATACCGCATATAGACGTATGTTGGATAATGGATTAGATACTGATCTCGTAGATTATTTGAAAACTAAAGTATATGATGGGACTATTATAGATACCCCTGAAGGCGTCGAGATGAATTTTAAGGAATGGGATGCAGATATGTTACAACAATATCGACTCGCACTCCATAAATTCACAGCCCAACAAGTAATGAAGGGTCTAGCGGGTGAAATGAGTTACTGGCAAACTACCCCTATGGGACGTATTCTAGGGCAGCTTAGAACATTTCCGTTACTAGCCATGCAGAAACAGTTTCTACGACACATGAAACACGCTGACTCTGCTGCTGTGGCTGCTGTGCCATATACCTTACTTACAGGAGGCTTGGCGTATGCTGCTTCTCAGACAGTAAAAGGAAACACTCAAAATTTAACAGCAGAGAAAATAGCTAAAGGGGCTATAAACTACTCCTCTCAATTTGGGTGGATGCCTATGGCTATTGATCCAATGCTTGCAATTATGGGTATGGATGAGTACCAGTTCAATGGTTATAACCCTTATGGGAACACTTCTCAAGGCGTTATTCCTTTACCGCCCGTATTCCCTGTTGCTAATAATCTGGCTCGTTTACCTGTAGCTATGCTTGGCTCAGTAAATGGTATCGACCCTAAAGAGGCAAAAGTATTATCGTTTACCCCGATACTTGGGTCTATGTATGGCTTTGGGGCATATTTTAATGCAATGAAACATGAGTAACTTGACTCATATATGATATAATAAACAAAGGACATATAATGGCATATAGTATATACACAGTTTACGGTGATGGTACGACTACCCAGTTTTCTCCCGTATTTGGTCTAGGATATATTGATAAAGCCGATGTAAAATGTCGAGTAAACAAGGAAGTGGACGGTCTAGGGCAACCTGTGTACCGTTCACTGACATGGATTACAGATAGTCTAGTACAGGTTGGAGGCACAGTTCCCGCAAGTGGGAATCTTGTGGAGTTTATCCGCACTGTTAGTAAGACCTCACTCGTACATGACTACTCGGATGGAGTTGAAATCCAAGAAAAGAATCTTGATGATTCTAATAAACAACTACTTATGGCAGTTCAAGAGGTGCTTGATGGCCGCTTTGAAAGCGGTTTAGCCACTGATCTTGATTTTGCTAACCATAAAGCTATTAACGTAGCTGCTGGCACAAACCCTAATGATGCAGTTAATCTTGCACAGCTTCAGGATATGACCGGGAATGCCCCTGCGTATGCTGCTGCTGCTGCTGCCAGTGCTTCTGCTGCAACTACACAAGCAGGGCTGGCAACCACAGCAAAAAATGCTGCAGAGGATGCAAAAAATGCTGCCGAAGCTGCCGAAGCTGCTGCTCAGGCCGCTATATCTAGCATTCCTTTAGATAAATTAAATGGAACTGCCGCTCCAACCATAAATGATGATAGCGGTGCTGGTTACATCGTTGGATCAAAATGGTATGATCTTGTGCATGATGAGGTGTATATATGTCTAGATTCTACAGTGGGGGCCGCCGTATGGGCAAAGGCAACACTGACACTTGACGAACTTTCTCCTCTATTTGCTACCTCCGCCCAAGGGGCAAAGGCTGATACGGCTTTGCAATCACTTCCTGTGGCAACCAATTCCGAAAGTGATGCGGGTTTGCTTTCTACAGTATCGCTTGTTCCAAGTAATTTTGCACAAAACAGCCTTACAGCATCTGGATATCAGAAATTCCCCGGAGGATTGATTGTCCAGTGGGGAAAGTCTGGAAATATATCTGCTAACTCAAGTGTCAGTGTTACATTTCCAATACAATTTCCAAGTGCTGTGTTTTCTGTAACTTGTACAAATGATAGGACGCAGGACAACCAAGGAAGTGTCGCTGTTTTATCCCTCTCAGTATATGGTTTTTCTCTTGGAAACTCCCACGACTCTACTAATGCTGCATATTGGGTTGCGTGGGGTAAATAATGAATAGAATGAAGAAAATATAATGGACACACAAACAACTCTCTGGGATAGAGTTCTATCTCATACCCACGATCTAGCTTTGTTTGCCTCTGTTGCGTTCTTATTCGGATTGATTAAGATTTTTACCAGTACCCATATAATGCCATTACGGCACAATATAATTACACTTTTTGTTAGTGTAGTGATTGGTACATTGGCAGGAGAGATTGCTATTGAGTACGGCTCTGCCGACTTTATATCATTAGGTATAACCTCTGTGGCAAGTTTGCTCAGTAGAGAAATCATTGCTGGTATAATGAATAAACAATTCCTTGCTGATCTTGCTAAACAAGCAGCAACAAATGTTGTAGATAAGGTGACTAAATAATGGCAGCTACGGATAAAGAACTATCGTTGCTACATAAACGTGTAGCAGAGATGATGCTCAAGGCTCTGGAACAACAAGATGGTGCGTACATGTTGTACACATCTCTTATTGGTTTAGATCGTGATGATACAGAAGCTGTTAATGAGTTGCTTGATAAACTTGCGGAGTTCATGTATAAGGCTGCAGAGCCGAATCCTGCATTGTTCCAAGCAGTATCTAAATTCCTTAGGGATAACAAGATCACTGCTGAAGTTGAGAACAATGGGGAACTCAGTGAGATCGAGCGTATTCTACAGAAGAAGAACGAGCGTAAACAAACACGAATTGGCAATGTCGTTGCATTGCATGACGAAGATTAAATGTATTCGTCAGGGCAGTCCTTACCGACTGTCCGCATGAATACAGGAGAGACTATGGAATATACAAGTGAAATGCGGTGGCGTGATGTACACGCTTTGCAAAGACACTACAGTACCTTTGATCCATTCTTGACTACTGTTATGGAAGACCTATTAGGGTTTAACTGTACAGAGGTACAGAGAGACATCGGGTACTTTCTTGAGACTGGCCCACTGAATAAAATGATTCAAGCACAGAGGGGTCAGGCTAAAACAACCATCACTGCTGCTTATGCAGTATGGCGACTCATCCATGACCCATCAGTACGGATTCTAATTATCTCTGCTGGTGACACACAGGCTACCGAGGTTAGTTCTATGATTGTGCAGATTATTGCATTTATGGAAGAACTCGAACCACTTCGTCCTGATACAAGTCATGGTGATAGATCATCTGTAAAAGCATTCGATGTACACTGGCAGCTTAAAGGCCCCGAGAAATCGCCTTCTGTTGCTTGTGTTGGTATTAATTCTAACTTGCAGGGTAAACGTGCAGACGTTCTTATTGCTGATGATATTGAATCCAAAAAGAACTCGCAGACCGGAGATCAGCGTGAGAAACTTGTAGAACTCACCCGTGACTTTACTTCTATCTGTTCGAACGGTGATATTATTTATCTAGGTACACCTCAGAGTATTGACTCTGTGTACAATGGTTTGCATAGCCGTGGTTATACTATTCGTATTTGGCCCGGAAGATACCCTACCATAAAGGAAGTTGAAAATTATGGTTCATTCCTTGCACCTTACATCACTCAGAAGATTGCTAATGACCCGTCACTTCAAACTGGCGGTGGTATTAACGGAGATCGGGGTAAACCTATTGATCCTATTATCCTTGACGAAGACGCTTTAGTAAAGAAAGAGTTAGACCAAGGTAAGGCATATTTCCAACTGCAACACATGTTGGATACTAAATTAATGGATGCTGATAGGTATCCTCTGAAGCCACACAAGATTATGTTCATGCCTATGATTGGGCGAGTAGTACCTTACGTACTGCATCCATCATTTGCATACGAGAACATGATTCGTTTACCTGTGGACTTCTGTTTAAGAAATCAAAAATTCTATCGGGTTACACAACACGGTGCAGAGTTTGCAGAGTTCAAGTCAATTAACATGTACGTTGACCCCGCAGGTGGTGGTCAGAACGGAGACGAGTTAGCGTATGCTATCACAGGATTCCTTGCTGGTAAGATTTATGTTCTTGCTACAGGTGGATTCAAAGGTGGATACGATGAACCTACATTACTGGCTTTAACTGCAATCGTACTTAAACACAGACCAAATAGCATACACATTGAAAAGAACTATGGTAACGGTGCGTTCTATCGTATCTGGAAACCATACCTTGACAAAGAGTTAGCAAAGATAGATCATAAAGTAGGTATCGAAGAAGTCTGGGAATCCGGACAAAAAGAGCTACGTATTATTGATGTATTAGAGCCTATCATTGATGCTGGTCGTTTAATTATGAATGAAGATATCATCGAAGAGGATCATATCAGCATTCAGCAATACCCTGCAGAAAAGCGTACAGTGTACAGTCTGTTTTATCAGCTTGCCCGTATCACTCGTGAGAAGGGTGCGTTAAAGCATGACGATAGATTGGATGCCCTTGCTGGTTCATGTAGAACATGGACACCTATGCTCATGCAAGATGCAAAGAAACAAGCCGAGGATGCTCGGAAACGAAACTATGAAAAAATGATGAAAGACCCTCTTGGCACAGGTAGGAATCTTAGTCACAAACAAATATTAAGTTCAACTGCAAAATTCAAGAGGAAATTCTGATGGCAAAAGCAAAGAACAAAACCCCCGTTGCAGAGACTCCTGCTGAGGCTGTAGAGCCTGTAGAAGCCGTTGTAACAGATGAAGTACACGAAGATACCCCTGTTATCGAAGAAGCCACTGTAGAAGCACCGGAAGCTGAAGCAGAGGCCATTGAAGAAGAGACTCCTGCTGAACCAGAAGTTCCTACTGTAGAAGTAAAGCCTGATGTTACTGTCGAAGAGACTTTGTATGGAGAAGTAACTGAAACGCAAGTATTCGGGAACTCACATACAGTACCTTGGCCTTCTGATCCGTTTGGCTTTACTAGTGAGTTCAAAGCTGCATTTACTAAGACTGTATCTCGAATGGCCGGTGACGCGCAGAAACGTGAAGTACTGGATGCAACGATTGAAGTCGCTCTAAAACATTTAGATGTTAAATTCAAACGAGATCATCAGGAGCGTCAAGAACGTATTGCTGCGGGTACAGTATAATGACTCGCGGGGAACGTAACAATAATCCCGGAAATATAGACTTTAATCCAAAGAATAAATGGAAAGGACAAGTAGGTATAGAAGATGCCCCTGCGTCTGGTAAAGCAAGATTTGCTAAATTCGATTCACCTGAGAACGGTATTCGTGCTTTAGCTGTACTGCTTATCAATTACCAACGTAAAGGGTTTAATACGATCAACAAGATTGTATCACGCTATGCACCAGCACATGAAAACAAAACAGATAAATACGCTGAGAATGTTTCACACTGGACAGGTATCCCTGAAGACAAAGTACTTAATGATGCTGATCTTATACCTTTGGTCACTGCCATTATAAGGCAGGAGTCTGGCTTTATTCCGTATCACTCAAGTATAATTGCTGAAGGAGTACGCCGTGCTAGGCCTGTTTAATATTAATTGGAAAGCCTTGGCAATTAAAATGCTGGTATTACTGGCATGGACAATTACCGTGGCTGCCTTCACATATAAATACACAAACACAAACTGTACCACAAGAGAATTAACGACTGTGGTTGAAAGTTATAAACACGATGAAAAAACTAAACAAGAAGTTATTCAATTGGATAATGATGCTCTTGTGCGTGAGTATTGTCACTGGGTGTACGACTTGCCCTACAACCAATGTGTCAAGCAAATTGTACCTATCGAGTAAATCTAAATTAACTCGTGGTGATATGCAAAGCATCGTTTCATTAAATAAAAGTAAGGATAAATAATGTTACAATTAAAACAGCCCGGTTCGGGTAAGAAATTCCTTGCGAAGACATCATTCTCTGACGTACTGACTAACGCTGTTGATAGCAATTTTCAGATTCTTCGGACAGGTTCAGGCCAGACTGTAAACCAGTCAGGTGGTAACTTGCTGTTGGCTATGGGCACTACTGTGAACGAGGAAACTATTATCCGTTCCGTAGATACATACCAATCTCCAATGACTCTTCGTTATGGCTTAACTCTCAGTCAGCGTATTGTAAACAACAACATCTTTGTAGAACTTGTTGACTCTGTAGCGGATAATGCTGCATTCAATATTACTTCTACCACTACTGTTGTCGTAAACGTACCTGCTACAAGTATGGTTAACCTCTCTGCCAAGAACATTGGTCAGTCTATGTACATCTCTCAACTATCTGGTACAGGGTTTGCACCACAACGTGCTGTAATTGCTTCTGTTGATACCTTAGCAAATACCATTACATTTACTGTAACGGGTTTCCCTGCATCTGGTACAGGACAATGTTACCTGTACGGTTGGAACACATATCGCATTCTGTACGATGGTGCTGTTGCGACTACATGGAAATTCGACACACAACGAAATGGCTGGAACTCCGGAGATAGTTCACTAACGTGTAACACGACTGCAGCACCAGGCCACTCAGGAATAATGGATACTTTGGACGGCCAAACAGTATTACTCGATGAGTTGCTGGCCTCAGGTGCTACTGTGACACAACGTGGCCGTAGAGCAGTCGCAACACCTGATGGTAGTGTTCCGTTATACATTCAACTGCGTGTACAGAACGGTACAGTTGCACCCGCAAGTACGACCACCGCTACTTTTGCCTTTATCACTTTAGAGGATTATAATCCATCTAACGTAATTATTGAAGGTGTACGACCTCAAAGCAATAGTGCAGCAATGCCTGTTTCTGTAATAAACGCTTCTGTTTTAGCTGTACAGGGCTGGGCCGCCGATAACTCCTCTACTGCAACAAGCCCTATAAATACTGCAGGGTTAGCACGAGCGGCTAACCCACCAGCATACACAGCACTTAATACTGCTAGGACATTTGCTGATCTTGTTGGACGTTCTGTTGTACAAATTGGTGGTATTCCTCAATTGCAGGATTTCAACCGTGTTGTACTTACTACAATTACAGAAACAACTTTGATTGCTGCTGTAGCTGTTGTTCGTCATGGTATTCATGGTCTTGAAATTGCTAACCGCGATAACGTAGCACACACTTTAGACTTCCGAGATACAACTGCAGGAACAATCCGTAAAACGATAGTAATCCCTGCTGGTGTAACTTATCCGTTGGCCTTTAACTATGGTATCTGGCAGCTTGCTGTTAATACTAACTGGACTGTTACAATGCGGGAAGCTGCTACTACAGCAGTAGAGGTTTGTTCTACATCTTATCGTTTATCTTATTAATAGGAGATTTACATGTCTGAACAAGATACATTCGATCCGTACGCATCTGCAAGTGATCTGTACAGTATTCTATCAGAAAATTACGATGCTGATGGATACTTACAGATCGCTATCAAAGTGGATAAATACGACTGTGTTGTACGTAATACTGCCGCTGTAACAAGAGACGAGGTTCTTGCGACCTGCGCTCGTACAGCACAAGAAATACGTACAAACAAAACACCTAAACAAATATAACATTTACTTAATCATAGGAGATTAATATGGCTATTGCTAAACTCGGTTCTAACACTACTGTCGCTGCTGCTGATCTGGCTTCTGCTGCTCACGCTGTGAACGCAATGCAATCAGGTCGTCTGGGTGATGGCTCTTTGGGTAAACATGAAGGTATGCGTGTAATCGTACGTACTGGTAACCTCTGCACAGAGTACATTGCCCTTGGTGCTAATCCTACTTCCCCTTGGGCGCCCCTCAATGGTGCTGCGGTAGTTACACCTGCGTAATCAAAGCAGAGGACATCTTCGGGTGTCCTCGACTTTGAGTATAGCATAAGAGGTAATGCACTTGCTTGTGAGGCAAGTATGAAACGGGTTCAACTCCCGTTACTCAACCCAATAATACATAGGTAGCTCAGTCGGTAGAGCATAGGATTGTTAATCCTCCTGTCACAGGTTCGATCCCTGTCCTATGTGCCAATCCGCACTTATAGCTCAATGGTAGAGCAATCGGTTGATAACCGATAGATGTAGGTTCAATTCCTACTAGGTGTACCACTTTGCCTTTACTTCTGCAGTGTGCCTCTCCTCCACTGCAGTAGCAAGCGCAATGTTCCCGAACGGTAATATGTGCAGCAAAACCAATAGATACCGTTAAATCGCTTTAGAAGGTCACTGAATAGCCTCTGAGGTATCTGGGTATATAGATGTACCAGACAGACATTACACTGCACTGTACGATGCTCCTAGGTGGCTTAGCGTTGATTATAAGTGCAAAACAAATAGGTACAGGTCGAATTATCGGTTATAACGTATAATTCCTGTTTATACGATCTAGCGAATACGCAGTGCATACACCGGATCAGAAAATGGGTTGTATATACGAGAGGCCTTTTAATACATGATACACTGGAATTCCCCCATGTGCCTGTCAATGCCTTCAATCACTAACATTCATATTAAATAATCATTAATATATTACAGACATAACCCTAAATTTACTGAGCCAAGATTATATCTTATACATATATCATTTATATATAATTTATATTATTCTTACATTATTCTTATATGTATTTTAGATGTATGTTCTCTTATATCTGTTTTTGTTTTTGTCTGTATTCATTTATCTATATGTATTTTGTTTATCTACATATCTTCATCATATAACAACCCTTCTTCAATGTCTGCAATCTCTTTATCTATAATCATATCAATGTCTATCTCTCTTGGCATATTGTAACCTTTATATATGTTATTTATTATATTATCTATATACTATCATATTATATGTATCTTGTCTATATATTTATTTTGTATCTATATCAATTTTATATCTTGACAGTCTTATTCTATTCTGCTATTATATACAATTTATTATTGTATTCTGAAACAGATACAGCTTATAAAACTTTTATCT
>CALLKE010000243.1 GCA_938008555.1 uncultured Pedobacter sp. | reverse complement strand
CACTTCATCAAGCATGGTGATTACATGATTAATTCTGTATTAAAAGTAATCCAAGGTTGGGTTAAGATAAAAGGTGCTACAGATGGTACGATGATTGGTAACACGTCTGATCGGTTAAACACAGATGTTAAATTTAATTCAGGCCACCTTACTTCTTTCGGGGTCTTAAAAACGAATACTTCACATAGCATTTTTGAGTCTGTCTTTAATTTTGATAAGCAGACTTTAATTTGGAATGAGGTTGTTGCAACTGGTGGTACAAACACTTGGAACACAAATACAAACTCTATTGACATATTAGCAACAACTACAAGCGGTTCTTCTGTGATTGTTCAATCTAAAAAAAGAATTAGATATAATCCAGCAAGATCTGTTTTGATCCAAATATCTGCAAACATAAATGGACTTAAAGCAAATACGCGACGGCGCATAGGGCAGTTTGATGCAAATAATGGGGTATTTTTTGAGTTTGCAAATACAGCAAGCGTGGTTGTTAGATCTAACACTTCTGGATCAATTGTAGATACGGCGGTTCTTCAATCAGCATGGAACATTGATAAGCTAGATGGCACTGGGGCAAGTGGTTTAACTGTTGATTTCACTAAGCATCAACTTTTCGTAATTGAGTATGGGTGGCAAGGAATAGCCTGTATTAGATACGGATTTTACTTAAATGGTTCTGTTGTTTATTGCCACGAAGTTAGTTCTTCAAATGTAACAACAGTTCCTTACATGAAAACAGCAAATCTTCCAATTCGTTTTGAGAATACAAACACAGCGGCAACGGCATCTAACACGACAATGTCTGTGACATGTGTAGTAGTTAAAAACTTCGGCGAGGGTAGTGATGCAGATGGTAGTATTTTTACATATGTTAGACCAACTGTTAAAACAGTTTCTGCTATGCCAACATTTACTCCCGTTATTGCTGTGAGATTAAACTCCGCAAACATAGCTGGAATAGTTGATATTTTAAAGTCGCCTATCTATGGACAGACCGCAGATGATGTTGTTTGGAAATTAATTTTAAATCCTACTTTAACAGGAGCTACGTTTGCAGTTAGTTCTGGATATGTACAAATCGATATTGCAGCAACGGCCTTAACCGGTGGTACTGATTTGGTTTCTGGTTTTACTTCATCGGGTAGAGATTCAGGGCTTGAAAGTTTAGAGAATTTTAAGCTTGTTAATACAGTTTTCGGCGCCACTCAAGGGGGCGTTTCGGATGTTATTGTTCTGGCGGCATCGTCAAGAACAACTACTGCTGATGTTTGGTCATCAATAACTTGGAGAGAGTTTTAAAATGGCAACGAATACCACTTACAGTCCAAAGACATTGCATGAGTTTACAAAAGATCATTTGGAGTTTTCAGGTCAAAGTATTTATTTGACTTGCGGTTCTTCTGATACACAAGAGGCAGACTTAGCTCTTACAGATGATTATCTTATTACTGGTGGCAATTTAATTGTGGAAAATGGAATAATAGATGATGAAGTTTATTTACAAGTTTATCACCCAACACTAGGCGTAGTTAAGGAATTTGTATCAGGATATAGAATAGCCTCTGGCACTACAAGACAGCTAACTTTAGACTTAGCATATCCTGCAAAAATAACGGCAGGTCTTTCTATAAGATGTAAATACGTTTCAGGATTTGGATTATTCACAAGAAAAATTGCAGTTAATCTTTATCTTCACAGGGTATTAGAGTGATCATAAAGTTTTACTTTGCAGATCCCTTAGTTTGGTGGAAAAAGCCTGGTAATTTACTTTTAAAAATAGGTGACGAGGTAGATGCAGGACACTTTGCGATTGGTCTTGAAACTTACGGCGAAGAACAGGTGTATGAGTCTATTTTTCCAAGATCTAAAAAATCGCCTATTTCTGAGTGGCTTACGCATTACAAAATTGTAAGGCAGTATCAGTTTTATGTGCCTCAGCATTTGCAGTATAAAGTCTTAGAGTGGTTAGAGAGCAATGTTGGTATTAGGTATGCCGTAGAACAGATATTATTCATAGCTTTATGTATCTTATTTACTCCTATAGACATCTTTTTAAAGACTGCAATTTTAAATCACAATAAGGCTTTGGTTTGTACTGAGCTTGGGTCTAGGTTTATTGAAAGATTCTTGCATTTTCAGATATTTGAGTCTCACGATAGGATAGGCTTAAATGACATGCGGGTGTTTGCAGATTGCCTTGAAGACAAGGCTATGTGGAAGCAAGACTAGATGAATTAGAGCTGGACAGATCGGGTTAAATTGATACCATAAACCTAGCGAGGTTACCATGGCAAATGATCCTATAAATAATAAATCCGCTGTACTAAAATCTACAATGAACGAGTATTCTAAATCAAAGCAGTTCTTTGATGGTAGCGATCGTTTAGAATACCTTTACACAGCTCCAATGGACGCAGTTACTGGGACGCCTTGCAATGTTGTAAGATACTCTTATGTGGGCGCTACGGCTAAAGTTGATTATGTTGCTGAGTACGAAGGAACGTGGGACGTTTCTTGGGAGACATTCTAATGAGTAACGGGCCTTTATCAAGACATCGTTTTCAGATTTGGAACGGTAACCAGCACCCTTATAAGCATACTTTAAATGAATTTGCATATTCGAACCCGGCACTTCCTGGGATAACAAACTTAGAAGCTACTATTGATTGGATGCTTGCGGTATTTTACCCAAACACTCAGCCATCAGTAGCAACACCTGCAGCTTTGCCACTTGTGGGCAACACAATAAACGATTACCGCGTTGTTTTAGACGATGGTGATGGAAAGGCCGCATCTTACAGATGGCAGCAACTAGAGGGTGAAGCGACTCCGTCTTGGCATAAAGTGTACGATATGGATTGGGGCCAGGATTCAATTTTAGCTAACTTCTTAGATGTGACGCAAGATCTTTACATGTACAAACAAGGAAAGACTGACATAGACGGAAGTGGTTCGCCTATCGTTGGGACACTTGCTGGGCAGCAGATTTACGGCGGTAATACTGCAAACCAAAATCTTACGCTTCACGCGAATAGTGGTGACGGAGTAGGCCCTACTACTGGTTTTGTCCAGTTTGCAGATGACGTGCGCCCGACTGTAGATAATTCTTTTGATCTTGGTACTTTAGCCAATAGATTTTTAAATTTATACTTAGCTTCGCAAGCAGTAGTCAGCACAATGACGATTGCAGGTGGTTCGATTACAGATTCTACGGGCGCAATATCTTTTGGAAATGAAAACCTTACAACTACTGGTGACGTTACAGCTGACACAGTTACCGCTACAGATGCGGCGATTGGGTCGTTAAACTTTTCTACTAATGTTGTGACTTCTGATACAAACATTATTTCAATGCTTGCACAGACAGTAGAAGATCTTGCAAATTTAATTACAGATCAATTGACTGTAGGAAATGGTGCGGACACTTTAGTAGTTACTACAAACGCTGTTAGAACTTTATATAATTCTAGTTCTGGCGTGCATAATTTTAACGGTCAAGATCTTTCAAATATTGATTCTTTAAGTGCCAACTCTTTTGATTTAACTTCCGCAGATATTGGTGATTTTACAATTTCTGGCGACACGATTACAAACACAGATCCTGTGACGTTTGCAGCTCCTAGCGTTGGTTTCCAAGACATTTCAGCTACTGACATTGCTGCTGACACTGTAGACGCTAGCGTAAGTGGTGAGTTTGGTAATTACAACTTTGGAGCTACTGATGCCACTACGGTTGGTGCTAATAGTAATTTTAATATTAATGCTAACGGTACTGGTAAGATTGTAACAAAGAAAGCTCTTGAGCCTAATGTTGACAATACTGACGATCTTGGGGCTACTGCGAAGAGATACCAAGATTTGTATTTAAGCGGAACTATCAATGACGGCACGAACTCTATATCTATGGCTACTTTGCAATCGTTCCGCGATGCTCTTGTCGGTGCTACTACGGGTGACGCACTTTTTTACAACTCTGTAAGTGGTAAGTGGGAAGCCTCAAACCCTGACACAGAGATCTTACATAATGAGCTTGGAAACCTTACTACTGGCGATGCGGGTCACACACAATTTGCAATGCTTGCGGGACGCGCAGGCGGTCAAACTTTGCAAGGCGGCACCGCTGCTACTGAGCATTTAGTTTTAGAATCTACTTCGAATGCTTCTAAGGGCGAAGTTAAGGTAAAAGATGTTTTGACTCCTTTTACAAATGCAGCGGTTGATATTGGTACGTCAGCCCTTAAGTGGCGCGATCTTTACTCCGCAGGACAAAACATTGGTTTACGGTTAGAGAACACAGCTACTGATAATAACTTTTCTGTAAGCTCTGTAGGTCGTCAGTACTATGAGACTGACAACGGTCTTCCATACACTGATACTGGTTCAAGCTCTAAGTATGCATACTACATACAGGAATATTCTTACAATGGCTCTGGGTCGTCAGTAACTATTCCGCATGATTTACGAACAGTGATAAATTTAACAAATGCTTCTTTAGTGTCGATTGCAAATATTTCTATTCAAGCTGACATTGTTGGAAACAGAGTTAAGACTCTTGTTAATAAAACTGGTGTTACGGTTACACTAATTAACTCTGCAAGCTTACTGACTGGTACAGGCGCAAATTTTGATTTGTTAAATAATCAATCTGTTACTCTTGTGTACTCTGGTACTGAGTGGTGTTTGCAAGGAGCAGCTTCATCTGGAGCAAGCACTTCTACAGATTCACTTTTGATTGAGAACCTTGGTATTACAACGAGTGTTGGTTCAAATGCTTTAACTATTAACATTACCCAAGGTAGCGGGGCAACTCCATCTACAGGAGCTGCTGCGGTTAAAGTTGCATTTAGATCTACTCCAGTTACCTCTGGCTTATACAATATAAGATCAATAACTTCTTCTCTTTCTTTTACTGTTTCGTCTGGTTCTACATTGGGACACCTTTCTGGGTCTGAGCACGACATTTATGTCTACCTTTTAGATAATTCAGGAACGGTTGAACTAGCGGTATCTCAGATTCTTTTTGACGATGCGGGACTTGTTACTACGGTTGCAGAGGGCGGCGCAGGAGCGGCAGACACTAACAATGTTATGTACTCAGCTACAGCGAGAACAAATGTTCCATTTAGATTAGTTGGGAAAATGATTTCTGTGCAAACTACTGCGGGTACTTGGGCCACAGTTCCGAGCCAGGTGTTTGTGGGCGACTATGGGAAACTAGCTGTTACTGATTTGGTTTACGCAGATTATAGCACCGCCGCTGGGCAGTCGATTCCTAACAACACTACAACAGTTGTTAACTTTGGCACAAGAGTGCGTGACAGTAAGGGGTGCGTGAACACTGGCGCTTCTTGGACATTTACGGTTCCCCAGTCTGGTGTATATGAAATACAGTCTTCTCTAATGTACACCAATGTTGCGTGGACTGCTGGAAATACTATTTTTTACAATGTTTATGTAAACGGTACTTTTGTTAGAAATCTTTATTACAATGTTATTCAGGCATCATACACTGATTTTACTACGGCGCTTTCTGGATCAGTTAAGTACATACTAGTTGCTGGTGACACAATTAGTATCAGAACTTTTCAAAATAGGGGGTCTTCAACTGCTTTGCATGCTGATGACAAGTATTGTTATGTCACAATTGAGAAGGTAGGGTAAATGGCTAAGACAAAGGTTAAAGTAAAAAACCAAGCGGGAGATGTTACTAACGAAGGAATATTTGCAAGTCTTGCCGAAGCGCAAGCTTGGTACTCCGCAAATACTGCGTTCTTTCCTAATCCAAACACCGCAGAATATGCGGACATTACAGCCGATCTTTTAGATTTGCAGAGAGATAAAGAGTCTGAGGAAGCTTTGAATGTTGGAGCTGTTATCTTGCGTGATATTAGAAAGCTTAACAGAAAGAAGTTAAAATCAGGACAAATGACTGAGCAAGTATTTAACCAATTGATTTCAAGCCAGTCTAATGCTGTGATTGAAAGACTACTAAGAAACGGGTCTTTGTTGAGCGCTAAGTTTTTAATTGAAGAGTTAAACGGTGTTTATACTGAGCAAGAAATAACTGATGTAATTGCAAAGATAGTGGCTCACGAGAGCAAGTGGGCGCACCTTACATGATGAGCTTCAAGGACTTTAAAGACTGGGTTATGACAGGTCTTTTGGTTTGCGGGATTTATATTTTATGGGACATGAAAGTTTCTGTAGAAAAATTAAATGTTCAAGTTGCGGTTGTCTTAGAAAAAGCTTCGCAGTTTGAGAAATACAATGATCAACAAGATCGTCGGTTAGAAAAGATCGAAGATCAACTTAAACGAAGGGATAGATAATGGAACAAGAATTAAAAGATCAAGTTGTAGAACTTTCAAAAAAACACGGCGTAGCTTTTGCTAAAGATTTAGCTTTGGTTATCGCGTTTCCTGCTTTAAAAGCAGCGGTAGCAAAATCTGAGACTAAAATTGACGATGTTGTATTAGCAGCTTTAGAAGCTCCACTTAAAGAAGCTTTAGAAGAGCTTTTAGCAAAGGCTTAGCATGAGTGCATTCCTTAGCCGAATCGGATCAATGATTCTCAATACTATTTTAAAAAAGATAGCTAAGTTTGTTTTCGAACTTATAAAGCTAGCTAAATTTAAAAAGGAAAGAGCCGCTGAGCAAGAAAAGGCTAAGGAAAAGTACGAAGAAGTTTTGCAAAACGAACAATCTACAAAAGAAGAGAGGGCCAAGGCTTATGAAGATCTTATTAATTCTGGTCGTAAGTAGTTTTTTTGTAGGGTGTTCTAACCTAACTTTTCCAAAGCCTCCTGATGTAAAAGAGCACTACTACTTAGATTTGCTTTGCAAGCGCGACGCAAATAAAAAGTGCGTTGAAGTTATAGAAGTGGCTTGTTTTAAATTTAAAATTCTTTCTTTAAATCCTTACAAGATAGGTGAGAAGAAAGAAGTTCCTCTTGGTAATTGCGAAACTCTTGGTGGTTACTTAGCAAGTGATCTTGTTAAGATTTTAAATTATCAGAGTGATGTTAATAAATGGATTGAAGATAATAAACAGTGTTTTAAGTAGGTACTAATGCAAAAGAATTTTGAAGTTACTAATATGAAGGGCGGCATAACTGATGAGTATATCGAGTCAGATGCGCGGTTTGTAGAGGCAGCAGAAAATCTTTGCATGGATCAGTCTGGGGATATTGTTCAAAGGCCAGGAAGCCACTTCTTAGAGGGAAGCGTTGCCAAGGACGGCTCTTTTGTGTCGAGCAATACTGCGGTTACACATACTGCTGAATTTGATTTCCAAAATCAAGTTCAAAATTATCTTGCTTGTATACACAATAGCGGCGATGAGCTGACGCTTAAACAGTTATCAGGCGGAGCACTTACTAGCTTTGACTATGATACGCCTTATTTTACACCGCACTCAAAGTTCAATTCTTCGGTGTGGCAAGCACAGCCATTCTTTGCAAATGGTGCGGTAGCTACTGGACAAGGAAATTATCCGATAAAAATTACGACAGATAAATTAAGCCAGCTAAATGTTATTTCTGCGGGTTTACCAAAACCATTTTTTAGGCCTGACGCAGTTGTGCCCCCTGGTGGTGGTTTTGGATTGTTTTTCGAGTTTAAAGAAAAGACTACTAATTTTTTAAGCACTTGTCCTGTTGTAGCTCACGCCGATAGACAGCTTCCTACAGGGGCCAGTAATGAGTTTAGAATGGCTGTCGTATTGAGAAGACAGTATTACTACAACGGTGTGTTGTATGAAGACGCTTCTGCTCCTTATTTTTCTGGTTATATTTCTTTAAACGGCAATATGCCTATTGGAAATGTTGCGGGACAAGCTGTTATGACTGTTACCGTTGTAGATTCTTTGCGAAAATCTTCAAACGCTTTTACTTGGCAAACTAATTGGAATTCTGAGGAATTTGTTTTTGAAAATGGTGTTGATTCTTTATCTACAGATAACGTGACTTTTCTTTCGAGCGGTCAGACTTACAATTCTGATTATGATTATAACGGTAGAGTTAAAGTTTCTATTTATAGAACTACTGGCGGCGGGAATGTATTTTATGAAATAGGTCATGGCGGCACTACCAGTTTAGCGCTCGCTCCGGGTTTGGGTCTTCCTGAGGTTACTTTGGTTGAAGGTGCTACAGACATGCTTCAATCTCTTGACTATATTTTTCCCGATGATTACGGTACTGCTTCTCGCATTCATTTTCTAACAGACGCTGAATTACAACTTAGGCCAACTCTTTATACGACAAGCGGCGCTCTTCCAAACGATTTGCCAGGAAGAGTGAAGTTCAACGCTCTTGTAAACGACAACTACATGTACTGGGTAGAAGCTGAAAACCCGTACCGTGTACGGCAAGCATCGTACCGAGATCCTGACAGCGTTCCGCTTACTAACTTTATAGATTTTCCTGAGGCTGTGACTGGTATATCTAGCGCTGCTGATAAACTTATTGTCTGTACTTTGAACTCTACGTATCGTGTGGATGGATTTTTTGATGATTTTGGTAGAGGAAGTGTTGTTGCTGAAAAGATTTCTTCTGAGACGGGGTGCTTGGGGCACAACTCTATGATCCGTGTAGCAGATGGGTTATTCTTTTGCGGGATAGATGGTTTTTATTATACAAATGGTCAAACGGTCATGAAGGTGAGTCGTCACCTTGGTAAGACGTACTACCGATTAACACAGAGTGTGTCTACGGTATCGAACGCTTATCTTGCAAGTATCGTTACTGAGTACGGTAAAAAGATTAATATCTCTGAGAACCAGGATATTATCGGAACGTATGATAAATTAAACAATCGCTTACTTTGGAGTTTCAATTCTGGCACTGAGGTTATGGTGCTTGAGAAGTCTTACGGTATTAATGAGAAGATGGTTTTTATGGGTCCTTGGAGTTTGCCAACGTCGCGGGATGCGGACGCTACTGGTAACGAGTCTGTTTATGCAAAGACTATCGGGACGTTTAAGAACAAAGTTGTTAGGACGGATAATCTTGGAAATATATTACAGCTAGAGGACGGAGTCTCTAGCGATCCGCGTCCTTATACGCTGTCAGCAACTCCTGCAACCAATTGGCTTGCAGCGGATCGTTATCCTATACTCTATCGTTTGCGGACCCAGGCAAGCTACTTAGGTTCTAAGTCTGCTACAAAGATTGTTACAAGAATGTCTGCAGTGTTTAAGCGAGCGACAGCGCTGTTTGCAAATCATCAGTTTTTGGATAGGAACTTAGATGTGCAGATTACTTCGATTAACGACAAAGGCCGAGTGGTGCAGGATTTAAAGCCCGTACATTACAGCGCTAATAGCGATGCAATATTTAAAGAATCGAAAATGTTCGGAAGCGGCAGTTACACATCATTGATTAAAAACTACGACAGCATGGATACAGCAGCCCGCTCCGATTTTCAGAAAGACAACGATATTATTAAAATCACGAGACGGTTTGTAGCAAAAGGTTTGCGGTGTGTGGCGAAAGCTTTAGAGTTTAAGCCTGCATTGAAGCTTGTTGCAAAGTCGGATGATTATGAGACGGCGGCGTACAATGGTGCGGCGGCCTCACTTGCTACTTTTATTTGGAGTAAGTTTACTTACACAGGGCAGGTTATCACTACAAAGACTGGCATCATACAAAGCACTGATCATTCTGCTGAGGGGTATTACCTAGCGCTTGAGTATGACGACTATAGGACATTGTACCCAATCAACTCTATATCGGGTGGTGGCGACACCGTCACTCTTGGGACGGCTTATACAAACTACGGTGGTACTGTGGCACCAAGTGGGACTTATAAGTGGAAGTTGTACGCGTTTCCAAAGGGTCAATTTTTCGGTCTTTGCAGCTACTCTATGTCGTTTGCAGAATATATTTCAGGTGGGGATATGTACCGTCTAACTGGCAATGCTGGGGACAAGGGTGAGCCATGATTAAAAAACCAGTTCTTAGCGAGATTACAGACGAGAAACTTAGAAAGATCTTAGAAGATATAATTTCTGGGGTAAACTCAGAGCCTTTTATAAGCAGTCAGTTTAAGTTTATAGAGATAAACATCTTGAAAGCTGAGACGAATTATAAGGTACGTCACGGACTTGGTTTTTTGCCAAAGGATGCTATAGTTACCTATAAGTCTGGGTCTGGAACGTATGACGTAAAATATGATTTGTTTACTGCGGATCATATTGTACTATCTACTACAGGGCCTGTTAGCTTAAGAATGTTTGTTGGGAGATATGTGTAATGGCTTATTGGACATTGTCAGAAGTACAGTCAAAAGTTGATAAAGACTTGGATCTTGAGAACGAGACAATTGTTCAAGACGAAGAATTTGTAAGCTACGTGAACGATGCAATCAGAGATGTAGCAGCAGAAATTTCTAAGCTTGGTGTTGAAGATTTATATTATCACACAAAAGCACTTTTCCCGATTACTCAGAATGTTGCTGAGTACGCTATGCCAGCAGATATTTTCAAAAATAAAATTGTAGAATTTGTGTATGATGATGGTACAGAGATTAGAAGAATTAAACGTCTTCGCGGACGAGATTTGTATACCAAAATGCAAGCTTTGGAAAAATACCCAACAAGCACTAGAGCGTATTTTTATGCAATATTTAACTACAAGCCTAGTATTGGTGACAAGCTTCGCTTGATTCCCACGCCCGTATCAAGTTCTTCTACGAATTTTACAATGTACTATATTCGTCAGGCTGAGGAGTTGGCGTTAGATAATGATGGTACGGGATTAGTGGATTGTCCTGAGGAGTTCATACAGTTCTTGTTAGCGTTTGTAAAAGTGAAGTGTTTGCTAAAAGAGCCGGGGCACCCGTTGACACAGATTGCGATGGCAGATGAAGATAGATGCAGAAAATTAATGGTACAGACGCTTACAGATCAGGTGCAGGATTCAGATAATACGATCCCACTTGATTTAAGTCATTACGAGGAGAGTACATAATGGGTTGGTTTGACGATGCAATTGGTGCGGTAGCAAATCCGATAGGATACGGTGCAGGGCAATTGTTTGGTGGTGACGCTGGAAATGCTGCGGGTAATGTTTTAGATCCTTTGAATGCTGGTAGAAAAAAGATTTTTGACGGTTATAAGAACCCTACAAATTTGTTAATGCCAGGCTCTGGTATGTTTGCAAATGAGTTGGGAATCGGGACGCCTAAAGAACAACAAGCTGGTGGCGGTTTTGATATACCTGATTACACGGGTCAGTGGGAAGCTTTAGCCCAAGGGTTAAATACAGATAAGCTTGCAGCAGAGATAGATCCTATGCGACAGCAGATCGGCTCAAACCTAGCTGATACACGAAGCCAGCTTGCTATGAAGGGTGGATTGTCTAGTGGCGCTGATGAGCGTTTAGCTACTCAAAGCATGGATGCGTTTGGCGATGCGTATTCTAACTTAGCTACGAAGTACGGCTTAGGCAGTGCGGAGATTTCTAAGCAAGCAATCGAGAAGAAGCAAGAGATGGATCTTGCTAAGGCTATGGGTGCTGATAAGGCCAACGCTATTCGCAACGCAGGTGGTGGCGGTCTTTTTGGTGGTAACTTAATCCCTGGATTTTTATAAGGAGTAATCATGGATCCGTTGACAATGTTTATGCTTGGTTCGACTGCGATAAATGCTTTAAGTGGCGCTGATCAAAGACGAAGACAAACAGAGCTTGATGCTACAGATGCTAAATGGTCAGGGTTCGGTAAGCCTCTTGGTTACACCGCTCCCGATCAAGCGGGCTGGATTAAAGATTTACAAGGATTAGGTTCCTTAGCTATTGGTTCTGAGCTTAAAGATCCTGGATCTTCAGCAAAGGCAAATGCGGCTTTTCTTAAGATGTTTGGCCTTACTCCGGAAAAGAAAGTGGTAGAAGCAGACGAAGACGCTTACACCATGTTAGCGAAGAGAGATATTTAATATGGCTTTAATTGATTTGCTAAAATTGATGGGTGTTCAAGAAGCTGAGGCTGCGCAGTCGCCTGTTCAGAGCTATATGGACAAAGTCTTGATGTCGGGAGCTACTCCTGCAACTAGCTTTAACATGACAGCTCCTGAGAATTTGCGAAAGTCAGCTCCCGCAAAACCTGCGTCTGGCAAAGATCCTGTGACGTCTAAGACTTCGCAGCTTGTCGCAAGAACTAGAAAAGAGCTAGACAAGCTTCGTGCTGCAAAAGACTCTAAGATTTCTGGTTTGCAAAATGTTCCTACGGATCTTGGCGCTCCCATTCAAGATAGTGAGTTTATGCCTACTAAGCCAGTCGATCAAAGATACGCCGACGCTATGAAACTTTTAGGACCAAAAAATAAAGGTCAAAAATCTTCGATTTCAATGGACTACCCACAGTTTTTGTCTGACGAGGAGAGCTTAGATCTTGCAAGAAATGCTGACCTTGCTTCGCAGGTTATGGGTCTTGGTGCTTTTGAAAATTCTGTGGGTGCTGAAAACTCTCGTGAGATTATTAAATCATTTAAAGATCGTTTAAAATCTTTAGAAGAAAATTATGCAGAACCAACTTTGGCTTATGGTGCGGGGGCAATTCTTACAAAGAACCCTTTACTAGCATCATTAGCAGGTCAAAAGTATCAATCAGCTGACGAAAAAGTTTTATCTACGCAAGAGAAGTTTGCAAATGCGCTTACTAAGATATCAGACATGTACAACAAAACTGATGCAGATAAAATTGATCTTTACAAAGCTCAAAAGCTTCCGCCAGGAAATCTTAAGCTCGCGCAAGATACTGATCTGCCGCGACTTCCAAGCTCGCGCTCTGGTAAAGACCCTAAAGACAAAGAGCTTACGGTTCAAGAAGCTAAGCTTTTAAATGAAGCTACTGGCGGCTTAGGAGAGCTTATATCTACGAAAGAAAAGTTAGACACTCTTTTACCTAGCGTAAGTATTAACGCTGTAAGAACTTTCTCTGTAAGCCCTACTCTGGGTTCTTTTGCTTCTGCCGTATCTGACGACGCTAAAAACACAAACGAATTTTTAGGAAAGATGGCAGACTTTGCTGCAAAATATAATTTGCAAATTTCTGGTAAAGCAGTAACGGACAGAGAGCAAGCTCGTTTTGCAATTGTGCAGCAGTTAACTCCGGCGACTACAAAAGAAGGTTTACAAACTGCTTACACTAATATGATGAAGGATTTTAACAGACAGTTAAGTTTACAGGCGACAAGTCTTGGCGATCGTAGAACTAAGATTTATGCTGAGTCTACAGGGACAGATCCAAAAGCGGAAGCAGACAGAGCAAAGAAAGCGCTTGAGGGCGCTAAGCCTCAGAGTTTTGAGGACTTCATTAAAAATAGGAAGAAAAACTAATGGCTACTAAGCAAGACGTTGTCGATTATCTTGTAGAAGTAAAGGGCGCAAGCCCGGAAGACGCTAACTCATATGTTGACTCTGTAGGGCTTGAGAGCGCTATAGCATACGTCTCTAGTGATGGTGGCGCTTCTATGGCACAGCCAGCGGCAGAAGAGCCTGCCAACATGCAAAGAGGTGTCACGCTTAGTAAGCCTGCTTCTATTTTGCAAGCTGGTGATATTCTTGGATCTCCAAGTAGAGAGCTTTTAACAAGGTTAACTAATGCTGTAGCTCGCGGCGCGGGCTATAAAGACGTGTACCCTGGTATAGAGGAAGAGTCATCTACCTCTGCTATAGGGTCTTACCCAGGATTTTCTGAAATATACGAGAAAGCTGGGATGGGTGACTACGGAACTCTTGATGTACCGGGCACTGATATAAGAGTCACTGGCAGAGATGCTTTGGGGCTTACTTCTGACATTTTGTCAGATCCTTTAACATATGTTCCTCTTGCAAATATTTTATCTGTGGGTACTAAGCTTGCGGGAAAAATTGGTCCGCGCCTAGAGTCTGCAGCTGTTTCTGGTTATGGGCGAGTGTTTGACTCATTGATGAAAGAGGCTGCTAAAAAAGCCCCTCCTAAATCTGTTCAAGCAATACCGCGTGCATTGCTTGATGCTGGAGCTAAAGGGTCTTACGAAAATATTCAGAATAAAGTTGCAGCCCAGTTGGAAAATCTTAACGAAAAAGCAATGACTATGGCTGAAAATGTTCCTTACGGCAAAACTCCGCAAGAGGTCAGAAATCTTACAAGACCTATTACGTCAGATGTTTTGCAAAACCCTACTGCTGCAAAAGATTACGCAGACGCAGATGCTTTTTTTCAACAAATAGAAAATTTTCAAAGACCAGGTCTTAGTGAAGACAAGGCTAAATGGATGAAACAAGCCAGAGCATACATTGCAGAAAAGAAAGCTTTTGAAAAAGCCGGTGGAACTGGTAATCAGCCGCCTCTTTCTCCAAGTTTACAGTTTGGTAGAACTGCTCCAAGCACTAGATCTGTAGAGCTACAAGGGCAGCCTGCTCGCATAATGGAGCCTAAGCAATATACGCCAGAGCAAATGAACATAGATATCTCAAAAGAAGTGACTCCGGGTGAGGTGCAATACAGCCTTTTTGCAGAGCAACCTTCTCTAGATAGAGCGGCTCAGAGAAGTTTTGATATTAAGCTTCCAGATGGGACGCGCGTGTTTTACCCGGAAAGTCTTCCGGTAGGTTATCGTCGCGGGGCTCCGGAAATAAGTATTCCTGGCATTAACTTGTCTAAATCACAACAAATGAAAATTCTTGTTGAAAAAGGTTATTCACCATCACAAGTAAATTATATTTTATCATTACCTGAGGCAGATATATACGCAGCCATGCAAAGAGAAATTTCTGGCACAGATCTAATTCCTAGAAGTTATGCAAAAACCCCTGCAAATAAATATGAAGAAATGTCAGGGCAGGGTGTTTTTCCAGTAGTGCCAACTCTTCCAGATCCAGTAAAAAATACGCTTACTACAAAAGACTTAATTCGTCAAAAATCAGCAGCTCAGAAAGAAGCTGGGTACGACAAACTAGGTATGCGCCCACCAGTTTACAAGGAAAAAATAGCGCAAGGTGCGGAAATACTGAGAAAAGAAGCTATAGATACCTTTGAAAAAGCAGGGCAAAATGTCGAAGATCTTTGGCGGCAAGAGTCAGCACTTCTTTCTGCTGCGCCTATAATAGAAAGAGAAGTTATAAAGGAATCAAAAAAACCTTTTATAACTCCTTTTGATTTTGCAACATTATTTAATCAGTACACAGCTCCTCTAACTCTCGCTAAAAAGGGTTATCAAGCAGTTACTGGCGTCCCGCTAAGAACAAACATGTATGAAGCTTTATACAGATCCGGCAAAGGACTAAAAAATATCGGAACTGTGACTCCTGAGTCTCTACCATTTTATTTACGAAAACCACTGTACGGAGTACAACAAACAGCACCTGAAGAGGAGTACCTACCATGAAATCAATAACAGTAAACTTAGACGGCAAAGAGCAAGAAAAAGAAATCTCTGACTGGGAAGTAAAAGAAGCTATGAGCACGCTAATTTCTGCTAGCGATATTTTGCAAAATAAAGAAATGATGAAGCTTGTGAAAAAGAAGCAAGCAGGGCTCAATAAAGTTTCTTCTATTAAAGATCTTAGAGATCTTGCAAATAGTTCTTCTGATGAGGAAGATGAAGCTCATGAGTTAGCTGAGGAAAAGTCTGGGGAAACTATGGATAAAGACATGACCCCCGACGATAAAGCCTCTAAAGAGCCTATGAACAAACGAATCAAAAACAGTTCAAACCCTACGATTGTAGGTAAGTCTTATAAATAGATACGTCTTTAATTATTTGTTTTTTTAGCTCTTCAAAATTTTCAGGATACATCACATAAGTAAGGCCGCGAGCTTTTACTATTTGCATAAGTTTATATTGTTGTAGTCTATCGGGTTTATCGTCCTTTGATTTCTTAAGCTCAATTGCCACAAACGCACCGTTGATACAAGCTAAAATGTCCGGGGTTCCTCGTATTGTGACTTGTTGTATTTTTTCATGGTACGGGGTTATTTCATCAAGCCACTTTTGAACTTTTTCTTTGAATATTGTTTCGGGTTTTTTGGAAGCCATTATTTGCATTCGCCCCATGAATTACCGATTTTATAATCTACGTCCATTGGTAGAAATTTCTGTTTGTACACGTTTACCATAAGTTGCTTGATAGCATTGGCTTCATCTAACATATCATTTTTGATATATAGGTTTAATTCGTCATGCACCTGTGAAACGAGTAAAATATCTTTTTGATTATACTTTGCAAATATAGCGTTGACAGCGTCTTTAACGATTTCAGAGCCCGTTCCTTGTATAAGATAGTTCGGGGCTTTGTATGCAAACTGTGGTTCGAACTGATAGACTCTTCCGTAGGTGTTTGCAATATATCCTGAGCGTCGTGCCTTTTCTGTGATGGCTCTAATGAATGCCCCTGCTCTTGGAATTCTAGCAAAGAACTTCGCTTTAAGCTCTGCTGCCTCTCGTGGTTCGCAATCAAGTTCTTTTGCAAGGGAGTCGGTACCCATGCCGTATATGATTCCAAATTGAACTGTCTTTGCTTGTTTTCGTGTAACACACATCATGCTTGCTACGACTTGGTGTGAGTCTTCACCGTCTAATATTCTTCTACCGATGTCAGTCTCACCCGATAGATCGTAGAGTATTCTTACTTCTTGGGATTTGTAGTCAAGAGAGAGCCACTTGTATCCTTCTGGGGCGATGAAGCAGTCTCGTTCGAAGTAAGGAGCGTTGTCGCCTCTGGAGCTTGGGACGTTTTGCAAATTAGGTCCGGTGCTTGAGAGTCTGAATGTTCTTGTGGTATGTTGGCCGAAGTTTGTGTGTATGTATCCAGTTGAATCTCGTAGTTTGAGAAAGCCTCCGTAGAACGTAGTAGACTTTTTGTCAGCGTCCCTATACTGCAATATGTTTTCTGAAAGTTTGTCAGAGTTTGCAGAAAGGATTTCCCCTGTAAAAGAGTAATTTCCCGCTGATGTGCGCGGTAATGTTTCTGGAGCGACTCCCGCATCAATGAAAGCTGCTGCATGAGCTTTTCCTGAATCAACGAATTCTCTCTTAGCAATGATTCTATATTGTTCAGCTGCGAGATCAGCTCTCTGTCTCTCAAAATCGCAAGCTCTTTTGGTGTAAGTTGGTTCAATAAGGACACCAGTTCTCTCCATTTTGTAGAGGCTCTTTGTAAGCTCGGCTTCCCTCTTGATTACACTATACAAGGTTTTCGGATGATTTAAAGATGTTAAGTAATTTTCTAGACTACGCATGTCCTGTAAAAGCTTATAATAGAGATCATAACAGATCCTAGCGTCAATTTTAGCGTACTTGCTAATAAGGTCATACGGCACCTTTGCAAAGTCTTTTATAAATGTCTTATTCCCGTCAAGGTCCACAACCTCTCGCTTAAGACCGTGCTTTGCAATGTAGTTCTCTACTGTGACGTCTTTTTTAAATCCGTACTCAGATCCAACGCTTGAAAGGGAGCAGCTAATTCGCTGGTTGTTTGCGATTCTTGCAAGGACTGCGGTGTCGATGATAGTGCATTTGAAGTCGATTTCTTTCTTAAAATTACTTTGGCACCATTGGGCCAAGTGATGCATGTCGAATTTTGCGTTGTGGATGACGACTTTTTGTTCTTCATTTTCGAATATCTCCAAACATAATTTTAAAATATCTTCTTTGTTATTGTTTCTGTCGTCTAAGTAAAATTCCTCTACAGAGTTAGCAAAAGCAAAGCCGAAAGGTAAATCGCCAAGATAGGGATGTAGGCCTGTTGTCTCGGTATCAAACGATACCACGTCTTCAATTTCAAATGACATGTTATCTGTAGACTGCGTAAGTTATTAAGTCGTTCACTATCCAGGATTGTGACCTCTCAAGTTTTCCCTGTAGTTCGATAAGTTTCTTGTGGGAGTCCTTGCTGATAAGTACATACAAAGCTACGCGCCTTGTCTCTTCTCCAGAAGAATCACCGGAAACCTTGCCGCTTGAACTTCTTCTTGAAGGTAAAACTTTCTTATTCTTTTTGTCCATATCTTTCTATCTCCATCCCAATTGTAACCAAGCTGTTTTGCTAAATCTCTTTTATCGAAATTAACATCTGCTCTTATCTCTATCATCGGAGTGGAGGCAACTTCAAGTACTTTCTTTATATCATATTTATATAACAATACCATGCACGTCATAGCGTCGGTTAATGCTCTGTGAGGAAATGGATTTATAAACCCATGATCTGCTGCCAAGTAGCTTAGACGATTTGACTTACTAGGGACTGTGTATTTGACATCAGTCTTAGTATCAATCATGTTTATTTGCGGAAGTTCCAAACCACATCTTTGCAAATTATTCCTTAAAATAGGGTAGTCATAATCTACAATGTTATGACCCACTAACCACTTAATATCATATTCCTTAATATCTGACAGTAAGGCATCAAACCCCACGTTCGGAGTCACAGCGGCTTTGTTAATGATATCTTCTGTAATGCCTGTGATACCTGTAACCTCGGCTGTGATTGCAAGCTTCGGGGTTAAGAAGAAGTCCTTCATGAGAATTGGTGCGGGGTTATTTACGTGGTATATGGCATAACCTAGTTCTATAATATCGTCGTTTGTAACATCTAATCCGGTGGTTTCTGTGTCTATAGCAAGCAAGTACATTTAAGCCCTTCTACTGAGGATTGAAAATATATGAAAAGTCTACCTCTATAAAGTTACTATAAACATATTCGATGTCATCAAAATTATCCTCAAGATCAGGGTCTATGACGTCTATACTGCAAATGAATATTTGGGGCTGTATGACAATGCTTGAAATGGTGGCGGCTGTAGCCTTTGTGTCCCTACAAACGAAAAACGCAGAACCTATTAAGTTCTGCGCTATATAATAAAGAGTGTTGTCCGATAACCTCGGAGTTACTATTTCAATTACTCTATCAGAACTGTCCTGTGAATTCTGTGAATCCATCCTTTAATTGTGCTTCGGCTTTAGCTTCATCGTCAACTAACGCTTTACCGCTAGTAAACATTTGATGCCAATTCTCAAAAACTGCCTTATTTGCAACATAGTCTTTGGTCAAGCGTGGCGCTTTTTTCTTGAAAACGTAGTAACTTCCTTTATCGTTCGTAGTCATTTCTGTGAATACAGAAATCGTCAATTGAGCACTTGAAGCACCCCGAGCCTTTGCTTGCAAACAATCCGCTACGATGTCTTTTCCACAGTTTAGGCTTGTGCTTCTAAATGATAGAATCACGGGTAAAGCTGCGGGGTTCCCAAGGTCTGATTCCTTGATAGCAAGAATGTTAATGTTCTCAATATTCTTTTGAGCTATGCCGTCTACTACATCTTCCCATTTTAGATTTGCATATTCTGGCTTCCAAGGACGAGCTTCTTTAAATTCAAATTTGCCGTTCTTCATTTCCTGCACAGTAAGTGTTTTAAAGATATGTACCGGGACAAATGAAAACATCTCACCTTGCTTTGTAAGAAGTGCCTCGCTAACTGAATCCCACATATCTCCAGCAGCAATCCCCGCACCTTTTTTATCGGTGATCGGTGACATCTTCTGCGCAAGTAAAACTCGGCTAATACGAATATCTGCCGCTGATACCTCGTCCGTACCAAATGGTTTTTCTTCTCTAATAAATTCTAATTCACCCGCTGTTTTTGCTACCAATTCATTTGCCATATTATACTCCTATAATTTTCTTTGATTTATCGTTTATCATTTTATCTAAATTTCTCATTGATTCTAACACTTGCGAATTAACCTGCAAATAGTCTTTGTATTTATTTTGCAAAATCTCATACTTTTGCGCACGCATTTCCTCTAGCTTTGCTTCTTTGTAATCAAGCATTGCAAACTTCAATTCGTCGTAATAGTTTTGAATTCTTAAAATGTTCTTCTCTGTGTTGTCTTCAATTCGTTTATAAATATTCATATTATCCCTGTCTAAAATTAACTCTTACTACTTTATGCACGCCCTCAATACCAGGCATAGAGAATAAGATATCCCCGCGCTCTGACGCAGCCTCGGCTTCTTTTCTATAAAACCCGTTAAGTTTCTGAGAGTTCACAGAAACCATCTCCTCGTACAAACCTTTCTCTCTTAGAAAGTCGTAGAACAGGGCTTTTTGTTCGGGGTCCTTTGGCATACTCACTTGATCTATGAAGCTCAAATATATCGTACCGTCTTCTGTCGATAATTTTGTTTCTCCGTCTTCCTCAAGCATTGCCTTAAGCTCTGACTCAAGTTTATCCACCTCAAGTTCCACCGCAGTCTTTGCAGCTTTCAGCTCTGCAGCCTTTGCTCGCATCTCCTTTAGCCCGCGCATTTTCTCTTTGTATCTTCCAATATCAGCCATTGATTCATCCTTCCAGTGCTGTGCACTTATATAAAAGTTATATTAAGAGCTTTGTTCGGTGTCAACAAAGTCTTTTATAAGCTTTGCGGAAAGGGACTTTTTCTCTGACAGTGCTTGCAAAACGTGCCGATCTAATGAGTCAGGCGCTACAAGATCTATACGATACACTGCTTCGTGCCGCTCGCTACCACCTCTGTAGTTTCTAGCCTCACTCTGCACATCGTGCCCTAGGTTGAAGTTTCTACTATAGTAGATACTCATAGAGCTTGATACCATGTTAAATCCAATACCCACAGCCTGGCTTCCGATACACACACGAATCTTCGGGTCACTTTCAAAACTTTCTATATTTGCAAACTTCTCTTTTTCAGACTCTTCGCCAGTAAGTTGCACATAACCAATCTTTTTCTCTTCAAGCATTTTCCCTATTTGCAAATGATTTTCTTTAAAACAGCTCCATATAATGATCTTGTGGTTATCCACATGAAGATCCACAAGCTCCTTCAGAGCGTCCATTCTAGGATTATCTTTAAAGCGATGTTTCTCGTCGTTATCAAGCGACATAAACCCGCTTGCAATTTCCTGCATCCTTAGCGCCTTGACGATAGCTATACTTGCCACACAAGCTGCATCTGCAATGTAGGTTATAAAGTCTTTCTTCACAGCCTCGTAGTGATGTTTTTGCTCCGTGCTTAGTGGGACTTCTAGCTCTGTTTTTATAAATGGTGGAAGATCCAAACAATCAGACTTCTTCACACTCATAGATATTTCTTCAAGCTGACGCTGAAAGATTGGGAACATGCTAGGACGAATCACCCAGTTAGGCCAATACTTAGCCTTCGGCATCCCAGCGTTTTTATCTTCGAAATATTTTAATTTAAAATAATGAAACTTCTTCTCAAACCGCTCCCCGCGATCTAGCACATACGCCTGGCTCCATACATCTTCTGCGTTGTTCAGTACCGGCGTACCAGATAAACAAAACCTATATTTGCAAAGATCAGAAAGCTGTAAAACTTTCTTTGTTCTTTTGCTAGTAGGGTTTTTTATATAGTGGCTCTCATCAAGCACTAAGCAAGTATCGCCCTCAAGACGCTTCTTAAGCGCTTCAAAGATGTCCTCGTTTAAAAGTGACTCGTAGTTTGTAATAACAATGTTTTTATTTGCAAAGCGCTCAAGCTGCTGTGCTTTCTTTGTGCCCGTTCCCTCAAGCAACAAGATTTGTGCTTCGGGGATTTTAGTATACTTTAGTATTTCCTTTTTCCAATTTGACAACGTGATCGGAGGTGCTAATATAAGCGTAGGAATGACTCTGCTATGAAGCGCATACTTTCTTCTTAAAGTCTCAAGAAGTGCCCGCGTCTTGCCCGTCCCTACGTCAAAGAAGAACCCAAAACTCTCCGATAGCGACGCTCTTTGCACCGCTACCTTTTGATGGTTCCAAAGCTCAGGAAGATCAGCCATTATCTACCACGAAAAACTGATACACATCCACAAAGCCCAAAAACCTCATGCTAGCATACCCATCTATGCTTCTTGTCTTAAACGAAGCCCCTTGACCGTCTCGCTCCATCTCACCGTTCTTCTCAACTTCCACAGAAGTGTTGAACTCAAAAGTCTCAAACTTCTTCCCGTTAAGCTTATCTACCAAACATGTCGTAAAATGCCCACGTGTAGGATTTGCAAGTTGCTGGTATATGGCGGCAGCCCCGAACACCGGCCCACCAATCACAGCCTTCGCCCCACGCTTAAAAAAGCTCTGGCTACTCGCAGTCTCAGGCCCCGCATACTGCAAATGAATCCCATCCGCCTTTGCAAGCTTTATAATGTACGGGTACAAACCGAACACAGCACCACTTACACAGTACGGGCTGCCAATATCTACATCCGCAAGCTTATTAAAAGCATCAATCTCTTTAGATCTATTATGACCCTCAGTCTCTCTAACATGAGCATACGCTCCAATGGCTAGGTTCATATACTCCTTAAAAAGCTGCCTGCTCCAAACTTTCTTTACTGGCTCCGGCGCCACTGGTGCGGGAACCGGGGTTTTTGTTTTTAATAGCTCTGTAAAAAACTTAATTATCGCTGCGATTATTTTGTCCATTTTTTATTCTCCTGTCGTTTTCTAAACGCGTCTTGTTTTGCAGATAATAGCGTATCCCTTTTAGCGACAAGATCAATAATAACATAAGGCACACCGCGCTCTACATGAGTTTTTCTTCGAGTCACGCTCCAAGACCACCCATCTCGCATATACGCAAGCATTACTTTCTCTACCTTATTTGCAAACTCTTCTTTAAAGAACTCGGGGGTTGAATGGTATTGATCTACTGTGCGGGGTTCTGGTTGATTCATATGCCAAACACCGCGCAAAGTACAGTAACCAAACAAGCCAATAAAAAAATCATTTTTAAAAACTCCAAAAAACTCATTTATCTTTTTCCTTTAGTTCTTCTAACTCTTTCTTCAATCTTTCAATTTCACTCTGCGCAGCTTCGAAAGCAGCGTATTCTATAGTGTGAACTAAATTAGAAGCGTTCCACTCTTCTTTAGTACACGTCCTATCATTAAATTCCTTTTCTTCTTTTGAATACCATTCACAATGATCTATCCAAAACTCTTTATATTTCACATCCACCACCCATGATTCTAGTTCTTGGTTCATTTGAAATACTTCATCTTTCCGCAATGTTCACAGTAATGAAAAGTCTTTGCGTAGGCTTCCATTGACATACTTTCAATTGACCAATTATGAATACCAAAGAAACAAAAAATAAATTTCATTTACAAAACTCCTCAAATTCTCTTCCCATGATTCTAGTTCTTGGTTCATTTTAAGTCCTTAACAGGCCATTTATTTCTAAGTCTTAAATAACTTTCTGCTAAAATAGATATTTCAAAAGCCTTAGTGTTTCCAAGTGTTTTAGGTATTTCGCCCCAATTCAAAAGCTTTATTGCTAATTCGTCGGTGTCGCATCTAAATAGTGTGCCATCTTTTTCGTCTCGATAGCTGGCCCATGATCCACGTTTTTTAATTTCTTTTTTATTTTTCATTTACAAAACTCCTCAAATTTTCTTATTATTTCTTGTGCCTTAATTGAGCTTTCCATTCCCTTATAAATAGGCTGTATTGTTAACGCCTCAATCGCTTCCAGCAGCATTGGAGCGATTAGATTAGCGCCATTTCTATAAACTTGATCAAAACTAGCGTTGTTAAAATATGCCAATGATTTATTGTGATTTATTGTTGCTAAATTTATTTTCTCATCTAGCATTTTCTTGTAGTCGCTCATTTTAGCTTTTCCTCAAATAGCTCAATTACTGCGTTCATTATAGTTGTTACTTGAATCCAGTTGAAATCATCGTAAAAATGCTTTGCTTGTTTCGGTTTCCAAACATTTTCGTAATAATTTCTGCAGACTCCTTCATTAAATTCCTGAGCCATTGCTTGCAAATCACATACTGTCTCTATTGCATTGTAAATGTCCCACTTAAGTAAACCACCATTGGCAATTTCTGGGTGGTGATTTTCATTGTTGTAATGATGTAAAACTGCTTTATCCACTGAGTCTTTAATTTCTTTAGATGGATAATCATATTCTAAATTTTTTAATTCTTTTCTTTGCCGATAATACTCAGTTAATTCAATGTAAGGCATAAACTGCTGTTTAGAATACTTTGATCTGTCGTGGTTCATAACATTAAACATAAGCTGTCTGCAGTTCTCGTCAGAAAGATTTAACTCACTTTTGAATTCAGTAACAACCGTAAGCATATTTTTTTGTACTCTGTGAATGTGCTCTGTTGTTCTTATAAAATAATAATCTACTTTGTTCATTTCTCACCTTTGTATTCTTTCAATGCTTGCCTTGATTTTTTAACTGTATATCTGTAAATCTGAGCGTGAACGTAAGCGAGCCTGTGATCATCGAAAACTGGATTGTGACAATCATCTAAAAATCCTTCCAATGCTTCTACCAATCTCTGACTCTTGGCTTTTTCTTCTGCAAGTTCTTTTTCAAGCTTAAGAACTTTCTCAGTTATACAATCACAAGCAAAATGTGTTACGCAGTTTCTCATAAACTTATTCTCCTTTTAAAATAATGCCGTTTCTTTTTCTTTGTTGTGCAGTATATTTAGGTGCCCTAAAAGCTCTAAATTGGACTATTTGGAATTTTAAATAATTAACAATCCTAAAATCTAAACGATGAACAAGTCCGCAGTCACAACAAGACATTAGATATCCTTTAGGTTTTGGCTGAATCCATTCACCATCTTTTGCAACATCAAATTTTTTGTGTTTCATCCGTCACCTCGCAAATAAATTCAAGCTGTGAGAAATCACTACATCCCATTACTATATTGCAATCCCTTGTTCGTAATAAAAGAACACCGTCTTGTAAAAATAAATATGTCTCGTAAAATTCTGACCAGTATATTTTTAGCATGTTAACTCCTAAAGAAGTTTCCAACCAAGCTTTTGCAACAAAACATAATGGCTTTCTATTTCTGGATGTGCGCTAGAAATTTCTAGAAAGTCAGCATACAGCTCTTTGCCTAACTCTTCTGGCTGTTCGTTTAGTGGCAACACATGCCCATCTTCTTGATTGTAATCTATAACGCATCCATCTTTCATCATTGGCCTATAGTTTCCACCATTGGGCTTTAAAAATCCTATAGACATTTCAATCATCTTTTCTGGCAATGTTTTAATTTCTGCAATAGCTTGATCGAAAGAATCAAATGCTCCATCTTTGCCTTTGTTTTCTTCAAAGAAATTTCTAGCTACTATTAATATTTTGTCTTCTTTTGTTAAATTCATACTCACTCCTAAACTGGCCAACAAGCCAGCATTAAAAACCAAATCAATCCAAACGCTACGAAAAACAATACTGCTTTTTTACTTATTTGATGGGTCATTTTACTAACTCCAAGTGTCCGTCATAATACCCATTTGATTCATTTCTAAAACTCAAGGTACACATTCCTTTATCTGTTTTGAATTTATAAAAAGTCCACTTAAAGATTTCGTATTCACCATTTTCTTTTGTTTCTCCAACAACAGATTCAACAGAAATAAACTTAGCATTATTAAATATTTCTGGATTGTCTAAACTTTCAATATATGAAGATGAACAACAATCGCCAACAGCCTCAAAAACAATTGCATCTTCTTTTAAGTTAAATCTCAAATTGTCTTCGCTATATTCAACAGATAATATTTGTTTATCTTTTAAGATATCAAATTCATCATCATAATATATGCTCATTTCAAATCCAATTCTTGCAGCTTCTCGCATCTGTAGACTGCATTGTTAATTAATATTTTGTCGCCACTGATAATTTTACCGTCGAAGGTCAATGCCCTGTAATTAAAAACAAGTAGTAAAATTAAACCTAATGTAACAAAAAATGCGTATGCCTCTAAGGACCCATTTGAATCACTCATCATCCTACTTCCTTCCAAGTCTTTCCACAGACTTTTCTTTTTTGTTTAACTAAATACTTTTCTGCTGGCCCATCTATGAGATTATTAGCAATAGCAAAATCTATTTGTGATTTATTTAGAACACATTCTAGGCCTGCTATTTTGCATATGTAAAAGTTAAATAAAACTGGCTTTAGTTCAAGCCTACTCATCATCTACCTCTATGTTCGATAATAATTTCTAATTTTATCTTTTAATGTTTGTATCTCGGACTTTAGTTCATCATTCTTTTTAATTAAAACATAATTATCACCTTTTAAATCTTTGTTCTCTTTGTTTAAATAATAAGAGTTACGTTGCATATATTCTATATCATCGAAGTGTTTCTTAATTTTTCGATAAACAGCATTAATTGCCACAGCTATAAAAAATATAATTAAGGCAACTGTAAGCCTAAAAGCTGGATCACTCATCATCTACCTCTATGTAATTGTTTTCTAGTTTTATGTATTTAGTATCATCTAACCATCTACAATCATCATTAGAATAAAAATCTAATGTTTCTGACCATACGCTTTTACTCTTATTATAAATTGCATACTTATACAATTTTACTTTCTTCTTGGGTTCTTCGTAGATGGACCAATCTCCTATGTTGGTAAAATTAGAAATAAATGGAACTCCCATGTCATCAACCAGCATTCCATTATCCAAATGGATAAATCCCTCTAGATAAATAAGCTTCAATTTCTTCCCACCTAACAAAGCTTGATATATCTCTGCTTGATTTTTAAATGTCATTTCTTTTCCTTAATTTTATTTATAGCTTCAATCTCTGTTTTAAACATTCCAAGACGTTTAAGTTTTCCATCTATTTTTATTCTAGCAGACCACTTATTTTGGCGAGCCTCAAACGATACTCCTGGAAACTGACTTGAATCTGTCTTTGATTTCCTGAAACCATTGTACCCATTCCTTTTACGCATATAAAGTCTTGCGCAAGTTTTACATACACGTTTGCCTTTTTTATCGTATGATGTATTTTGGGAACTAAAAGCGTGACCATGCTTACATTCTGTTTTCTTTTGGTTTCGAAAACGCCTTCGTTCTTTTGCGTCCTGCATGTTTTCTTTTTGGGTTCCAATTAACAAATGTTTTGGGTTTATACATTTCCTGTTATCACACGAATGTCTAATGACTAAGCCCTCAGCTATTGGCCCATTTTTTAGTCTATAAACAACTCTATGACCGCGCTGCTTTTTTCCTTCATGCCAAAATTGAGCATATCCGCTTTTATAAAGAGCCCCTGTCCACTCCATACAATCATCTTTTGGAAAAGTTTTATTGAGAAATTTGCCCAGCATCATTTTCACTTAATTTCCCAGGTTGCTTTTAAAGATACTCCGCAATGTTTGCATTTAGGACTAATTGCCAAGCTGCGCTCGGAATCTTGAAACATAATTGGCTCATGCTTGCATGGCTCTTTAACTATAGGCTCAATAAATGCGAGTCGGGCTTTGTAAATAATATGAGTATCGTCGCCCACCGTCCTCTCTCCAAATAAAAAACCGTGCTCGTTACACTTAAATCCTTTAACCACAGGCCATGATTCAATCAGATCTTGGAGTTTTTCATTAACTTCTTTTGCAATATCATCTGGTTGATAGTCGGGTTCCCACATGCTACCTGCACCTTTAGATAGATACCCCTGCTTCATTATCTTTTTGTATATGTCTCTAAAGTCATCTGGCTTGAATAATTCGTATTTCATTTAATCCCACCTCTCATCGTGTTTCCCTGCAATTACCTCAACTATAACTTCATACGGAATATCTCTCTCTTTTAAATAATCGGGAAAATCCCTTTTCGGCCAGTTGGTTCTATTAAAAGAAATTTCAGCAACTTCTTTTAAGGTTAAGTAACTGTGGATTTCTTCTAACTCAAAGCTGTAGATATTGTTGGCGTTATCGCAGACACAACGTATGTATTCTTTTTTGTTGTCTGAGTTAAAACCTATACAAACCACAACGTACCAACAAATGTCCGTAGAAATTAACATTCCTTTTTCAAGGCTCACAAGGTCTTTCATTTACTCACCATAATCTTTTGCGTTTATGCGCTCCAAAAGGTCATCAAGTGCTGATCTTCTAGCGCCAGCTAGATCTGAGTAATCTCTATTTATTGAGTCAATCATCCCCGCATCAAAATAATTGTGTTTTGATGCTTTCAACAAATCCACTAATCTTTCCGTTAAAAAAGGGTAATCGTCGTTCATCTTATTTATAACTGGTAAAAACATAAACATCACGTTCCTTATTCTATGCTCTATCTTTTCTAATCTATCCGTATCATTCATCTCTATCATCTTCTTTCTTAAGCCGCTCAATCTTCATATCCTTCGGCGCTTTTATAACAATCTTAACCTGCTTTGCAGACATCTGCTTCGAGTACACTACCAAAATATCGTGCCCTATCGTGAACACTTCGCCCTCTCTAAGACTTATGCAAAGAGTGCCACGCTTATCCTCGCTCTTCATAGCACGTTACCAGAGTAGTCCATAGCTACCCTTCTACCCTTGTCGTACCTAGGCGGCATCTTCCACACTAAAAAGTTGTTACAATAAGGACAGTTCGACACACTTCTTTTAAGATCCGTGAACACTCTTCCATTGCTTTTATTTGCAGAGTTTTGATCCCTAGAGCACGCAAGGCTTGTGCAAATAGCTACAAGCTTCTTATTCACCAGACACGGCATATAACTGCTCCCGAAGCGTGTTTATATCACTTTGCATATCTAACACACGTCTCGCATGCAGGCTCTTAAGCTTAGAGTGATCTTCTCTCTCTAAAATAAGCTTCGCCTCTAAACTGTTACATCTGTCCATATACATCTTCAGCAAAGCATCGGCACTGCCAATGTCTTGCCACTGAATTTTCTCTTTTATATTGTTAAGCTCAGCGCAGATATTATTAAAACTTTGTTCCATACTCATATAAACCTCGTTATATAGCTATTATATAAAAAGAATATGAAGTAAAGAAAAAAGTTTAACGCAACTTGGTGCGGGGTTTTATAGTGAAATTTGTTCTAAGCTCACTTGCAAAGTTATGCGATATAATCTCGCTTATATCCGTACTCATGCTATGATACATACCGTATTCAAAAAATATAGCGTGTAAATATTCATGCAGGTAACAATCCAAAAGCTCCTCACCCTTTAGACCGTGCACAATTTTTATCTCCCGCTTATCACTATCTGTAGAGCCTAAGCAGTCCTCGCCGTCAACCTGTAGCTTCCATACACGCTTCACTTTCCACTCGACGCCCTTTATCAAGACCACTGCAGGAATTTTCATTGATTGCTCCTAACACTTATGGTTATCCTAAATTTCGCAATTAATAGCACGAAACGGAGTCCTCTAAATGTTATACATATATTATGGTGAATCCCTCACACCCGCAAATATTGGCTACAATACATTAGCTGAAGCCTATACCTCAGTCCCAAGAATCAAAGAACGCCTAGGCATTGACGAAAACCTACACATCTCAATGAACCACTGCGATGGCAGTGCCCAAAGAAACTGGACTGGAACCGATCTTTTTTGGTTTGACATAGACAAAGTAGACCCCGAAAAATGGCGCGAAGTCCTTGCCACCATATCTCTCGTCACACAAATCCCCAAAGAACAATTCTGGGTTAATTGTTCGGGGAACGGGCTCCACTTCATTACACACATCGAACCACTCAACAAAGAACTTGAATTTGAAATTTTGCAAAACATCTATAAAAAGTTTCTCCGTTCTCTCAGAGAAGAACTCGAACACCAAAACATTCCCTGTATAGTAGACATGGTCATGAAAGCCACTCAGACCCTACGACTCCCGCAAACTATCAACAACAAAGAAGGTGTGAAAACAGACGCCTACATTTTGCAAAGATCTAACGGGCACGCTACAGATATTTTGGCCCTAAAAGACAAAAACCCAGAGTTATCTGGGCTGTCGCCTGCAATTAATGTTCGAAACGGTTCTAGCGACAACCTACCCGAAGTAATTACAGAAAGCAATACTTTTAATTCCCCTAACCTCACAACACAAGAGTCCGACTCACAGTACTATACAGAATGGTTCGGTGGAGTCCCAGACGTTGAAAAAATTATGTCCTCTTGTGATTTTTTGAAGTTTTGCAAAGACTCCCCGTCCGCGGTTCGGGAGCCAGAGTGGTACGCAATGCTATCTATTGTAAGCCGCTTTCCAAACGGTAGAGAAGACGCTCACGCCCTATCTTCCCCTCACGAGTCATACAGCTACGAGGAAACTGATCGAAAAATATCCCAAGCTCTACGTATGGCAGGACCTAGAACATGCGCCTCTATAAATGATGTCTGGGGTAAATGTAAAGCCTGTCCTAACTTCAACAAAGTAAAATCCCCCATCTCACTACGCTCAGAGCTACACATTGCAACCGCTGATCAAGGCTTTCACACTCAGAAAATGACTAGAGATGGTATCAAGCACGTCCCTGACGTCGAATCAATGGTTAACTACATCATCAAAACTAAATCTGCAAAGGTCCTACGACAATCAGAGGACGTTATAGCTTACAACGACGGAGTGTATGAATTTTTATCAGAGCGAGACATTAAATCTATCGCTCGCCTAAACTTCAAACCAGAAGTGACTAGCCAAATAACCCAGGAAGTTTTTACACGGATGCAAGAAAACCCTTACATCACGTTCCAAAACTCCCCCAACAACTACCCCTTACTTCTGAATATGCAAAACGGAATCCTAAACATGGAAACCAAGCAACTACTCCCTCACTCCCCTAACTACATATTCACGACTAAGTCCCCAATCACCTTCGATCCATCTGCAAAATGCCCTCACTTCGAAGAGTGGCTCCGCAAAATACTCTTCAACGACCAAGACAAAATCGACACAGTCCTTGACTATATGGCTTACGCTATAAGTGGCACAGATCTATCTAACGAGAAGTTCCTCATGCTCACCGGTTCGGGGGCCAACGGTAAATCTATCTTAGTCAAAATTATGCGTATGATCCTAGGTGACTACATGAAATTTTCCAAAGCTAACTCGTTCATGAACTTTGGTAAGGACGTTGTACTCGGTTCCCGGTGCATAGCTTTCGAGGAACTCCCAAGCGGCACCGATAAAAACTTCTGGGAGGAAATCAAAGACATGTCCAGTGGTGGTGTAGCTCGCATCAACCGCAAATTCCTAAAAGAAATTGAAGCCACTTGTTTTGCAAAATTTATTTTTATCTGTAACCAACTACCCTACGGTACTGATTCAAGCGACGGGTTTTTCCGCCGCTTCCTAATAGTCAAGTTCGAGATGACTTTCAAAGATGAAGAAATTATACCCAACTACGAACGCGAATTCGTGGACGAACTCCCCGGCATATTAAACCTACTCGTGGACCGTTTACCCCGCCTAATCCCCACAAGATTTAAAATCATTGCAAAGGGCTCAGTGCAAAAAGAGATTAATCAATACCGAGAAGATAAAGACATGTACCTTAGATACTTTAACATGTTCCAAAAATATGAAGAAGTACAAGTGCGCCCAGCAATTGCACAAAAAAGGTTAGACGGTGCCGGTTATCGTGCAGATGTTTTTAAAATTTACAAACATTTCTGCGAATGGTGCGAAGCTGAGATGATAAAACCAAACAACCGACAACTATTTATGCGAAAGCTAAAACAAAAATACCCAGAAAATATTGCATATTGCAAAACACAAAAAAGGTACTTCCTAGAAACTTGGTGCCCGCCAGTTACTGACTAAAGATACTGCAAAGTAAACATCTTACGCTTGGCCTTTGCTCGCGACTCGGGCTCATTATGAATATTGTCAAACTTGCAAATGTAATCCCACACACGCTCACGCCACGCTTTGGCAATAGCAGCGTCAAAGGGACACGGGTCGGGGTTTATACCATAACGAGACACATACAAATCATTCTCTTGCTTAGGTGCCCGCTGCAAACTTTCCGCTGCTTTTTTATTTTGTTTCTCAACTATCAAAGCGTCCAGCTCCTCAAGCGAGTATTCTTTCCCCCCCTCACCAACACAATTATCCTTTTTGATCTGCAAAATTCTAGACAGACTCGTAAACTTACTCGGACTGCGTATCATGTAAAAAACTCCTTTATTATCGAATCCACATACTCAGTACCATATGAAAATGACCCGTCTTTGTTTGCAAAGCTGTCGCCGTCGGAGTAATCACACATACTGTCAATGGTGCGGGGTTCATCATTCCCGCAAAATGGACACTCTTCTTCTTCAAACATTTCACAACATTTATGGCAGTAGTTCATCGTCGTAACTCCTGAATTGTTAATAATACCAATACATAGAACGTCACAAACATTAACGCCCCAGCTTGAAACTCCGTTAACTGCAAATAAAATATTTTATCCATTTTGTGCCTCACTCTCTTTTTTGTACTCCTCTGAATGGTGCCAACCGTGCACCTCTTCAATGTATTCCTCATAATCACTTATATTCGTGTTAGGCAGCGGGGTTAAAACATACTTCCCCCAGTACCAATTTTTCATTCTCAATTTCATTTTAACACCAATTGACGCTGCCTAGGTAAGAGCTCCATTGAGACAATGTCGGGACCTTTATCCCAACCAAAATTCACAACAATTTCACACTTACTTACATTTTTATACCCTTTGGAATCTAATAACTGCCAGAGTCTGCGCTCATAATTATTAAACTGTTCAGGCGTTAATAACGTATGATCTTGAATGATGTCTATGTTCTCACTTTGAAACGCTATTTTACGTTTTCCAGCAGCGGTTCCTTGAAAATGCGCTCTAATGTGTGTGATTTTTTCCTGATTCATTTTAACCCCGTTTCTTTGTTTTTTGATCTGCAAAATTGCGCTTTACAGACTTGTTTTGTTGCTTAGACATTGTGCTAGATACTATTTAGCGGCAAAGTCAATTTGTTGGTATAATATTTTTGAGCGTGAAGCAACAAGTTATTTGTGGGTGTGATCTTTTTACATGGTTTAGTGCGTTAAGGAAAATGGTACGGGGTTCCAAAGATTTTAGTGGAAACTAAACTAAAACTTATGGATTCTTTGCGCAAAATAGGTGTAAAAATTGAGTTAAGTTGTTGAAATTAAAAAGAAATAGTCTGAAAGTGCGCCGCGCTTTTTCGCGCACTTTTATAAGTTGTTGAAATTACTAAATTTTTATCATGTATTTGCGCAAATATTGCGGAGGTAGTAAACTAATTAGAGGATTTTGGCATAAAAAAAGAATAAAAATTATGCTAAAACCTTGTGCATGTGTGCCATTTTCCTGTATATAGTAGTTGCTTCCGCCGATTTTGCGCATGAACACCGCATCATGGGTAATGATTTCAATAGTTTGCGAGAGTGCGCAAAAGTGCGCGGCGCACTTTCGGATTATTCGCTAGTGAATTCAAAGACTTAATTCACTTTTTCGTGATTTTTTCGTTTTCTTTTGTATTTACTGAATAATTTCAAGCACTTACCGACATGTTAAAATTCTGTCAATTTTCTGCTTAAACAAAAACATTGACTTTGCCTTAACACCGCATCGTTTACCGCTTTCCATGCAACTAATTACTTTGCAGCATGGTCCGAGTGAAGTTGTCCGCGTCGCTTGTTTCTTAAAACTTAATTCTTTTCTGCTGTACTTAAATACCGGTTCATAAGTTCTTATATTTTGCAATATAATAAAATATAACGCTTGGCGCCTTAATCTTTGTTAGATGTTTGAAGTCTGAATTGTTGGTGCGTTGGTTGATGGGCCTTGGTTCGTTGTTAGCGGGCCTTGGTTGAATGTTGACGGCTTGTTGATATGATTCGATGGGTGTCTGTTATCGTGCCTTGGCGGGGAGTTTAGGCGGCAGGTATATATGATGCCTAAAATATAAACAGTATGTTGTATGTGCTTAAATATAGGGCGCTTGATGGTTGTACTTGAGTCTTGAAGGTAGGGCCATTGTTCGTGGGTGTTGGTTGATGGGCAGTGGTTTTTAGGTGCACGGTGGCTGGTGCGTGGTGCGGGTTGCTCGAGGCGGGGGCTGGGGGTCGGGTGGGGGAATATTTTTGCCTTAGCGTTACGTCAGAAAACCCCCGCCCCGAAAACCCCGGCGCTTTGCACCCGCCCCAAAATCCGCCAAGCGCTCCCATCCGACCCCAGGCACCACTTCCGAGTAATTTGCAACAATCCTTGACTTATATAACTTTTACATAAAAAATTTCTAGGATGAGAGATGTTACACCAAATGATGAGTTAGATGATCCGGTAGAGTTTATTTTGGAGATACAGGAGTATTTGCCGCCGATGTTTCGAGACATTGCGGGCGTGCTTCCGCGTTCTGTTTTGGAGATGTCGCTTGATGAGCTTGAGAAGAGTGTGCGTCCGAGTAGCAGTGAGCGGGCGTTTAAGATTATGTTTTGGGATAACTTGAGGCGGTGTGAGCAGCAGGGAATTCCTATGACTGATTTGCAGGCGCGGTGTGGGTTTATATCGACGCGGGGGTTGGAGAAGTTTACGGATCATTCGCGGCATTTGTTTTGGTTGTTGACGCCGGAAGTGCCGATAGATGTTTTGAATCGGGTGAAGCTTGCGGATATTATGCGGAACATGGATGTGCTTACGAAGTACACGAGTACGAGTCCGGATTTGCCGGAGGATATCAATTACAAATATTTAGATTATCAGATGAAGATGTATGCGGCTTTGGATAAGCGGGTGCATGGGGATTTCACTCAGAAGATTGAGGAGAAGAGTTTGCGGATCAGTCACACGACGAATGTTAGTGGCCGGAAGGTTATTGATGATGGGTCGAGTATTGAGGACAAGGTTAAGCGGTTGCAGGAGCGTATTGAGCGAGCGGGGACCTTGGGGGGGAATGTGGTGAGTAGCAGTGGCAAAGAGAAGAAGTAAGGCGTCGAAGGAAGATTTGCAGAAGTTGAGCGATTTGGAGGAGGAGGCGAGGCTTCGTGAGGAGCTCCCGCACCTTTTTGGTTGGCCCTGGTACAACTGGGCTTGGGAATTTTTCATCACAACAAACCATGTAGCGCTACTTACAGCGGCAAATCAGATTTCAAAATCATCGACGCAGATTCGTAAGGTTATAGACTGGGCGACGGACACTTCGAAGTGGGGTCATCTTTGGTCAACGGCTCCGAGGAACTTTATATACATGTACCCGTCTGCGAAGGTTGCGACCGTAGAAGTTGAGACGAAGTGGGTACCGGACTTTTTGCCGAGGGGTTCGATGAAGGACTCGCCTCAGTATGGTTGGGAGATAGTCAGGAGTGTGTCTACGAAGCACGTAGAGGCGATAAAATTCAATAGTGGTGTGACGTTACACTTTCGGTCGTACGAGCAGTCTGTGGTCAATTTGCAGACGATTACGGCCCACTATATTGCGATTGATGAAGAGCCTCCGGTGGACATTTACGATGAGTGTATGTTCCGTATAGCGGGGACGAATGGATATTTTAGCGCGGTTTTTACGGCGACGAAGGGGCAGGACTTTTTTCGTAGGTGTATGGAGCGTATTGGGTTTGCGGATGAAGCTTTGCCGTCAGCGTGGAAGTTACAGGTGTCGGCGTATGATTGTCTTTACTATACGGATGGGAGTAGCTCTCCTTGGACGATTGAGCGTATTAAGGAGCTAGAGGGTCGATGTAAGACGCCGCAGGAAGTGTTGAAGCGTATACATGGGCGGTTTGTGCAGGATGATGGGCTTCGCTATAGCTTTGCAAGAGACAGGCACGTACAGGCACCACCGCCAGGTTTGGAGCAAGCTCCAAGAGCTGGGACGAGTGTGTACAGTGGGGTTGATTGGGGAAGCGGTCAGGAGCGGCGCTCAAAGAGTGCTGTGGTGTTTTTTGAGCTTGATAAGTCGTTGACCAGGGTTCGGGTGTTTAAGGCGTGGCGGGGCGATGGCGTTGCTACGACAGCCGGGGATTTATATAACAAATACATGGAGCTTAAGAAGTTTGGAGTGACGGCGGCGAAGTATGATCCGGCGGCGAGGGACTTTTATGAGATTGCAGCAAGGAACGGGGAGCCGTTCTTTAAGGCGGATAAAAATCGGCAGCGTGGAGACGAGCTGCTGAACACGTTGTTTAGGTATGATCTGATAACAATCGATAGCGGTGACGATGAGCTTGATAAGCTTTGCACTGAGCTTTTGACGGTTACTGAAGATACGGAGAAGGGTGACGATTTGGTGGATGCGCTTCGCTACGCGTTAATTGATGCTCCGATAAATTGGGAGGCGATTATGCCGGCGTCTAGTGCGGTCACGGAGGATAAAGTTCAGGAGATGAGTGAGCTTGATAAGCGTAGGTCTGGGTATGTTACGGATACTATCGGTGGGTTTGATGACGACGGGGTTTTGGCTGAGCTAGAGGCTTGGGGAAAAGAGTATTAGGGTGGCAAAAACAAAAAGCTCGACTTTGGAGAAAAAACTATTGCTGTGCGGAAGAATTGCAAGCAAGATTGGATTAAGTTCGTTAAAGGTTATCGAAGCAGGTACGCATATTGAGATGACTTTCGTAGAAAAAGACGGGTTTTCTGCCAATAAAAGCAAAGAACTGTCGGAAACAGATAAGCTAGCGCTAAAGAAGCTCCAGGAAGAGCAGCATTTGGATGAGCTTAGAATATTGGACCCTATGGAATACGAGCGATTACTGGCACAGGATCAATTGGAAGACACTGACGAGTAGGAGCATATGGACAATAGCGCACAAAAACTTCAAGAGTTGAATAAAGCATATGAAGATGGGATTACATTAGACAGAGAAGTATTTGCAGAACAGAGATCTAATGTTTTGCTTGTGTCTGGAGAGCACTACAATAGAAAAAATTGGAAGTGGCTTAGTCATGTTCGAGAGAATATGACAATTGAGAACGAGCAGAAGATTAGATTAACGAGAAATCATGTTTCCAGAATTTACAAAAACTATATAAATAAATTTGTATCATTGAGCCCCGGCACAGCAATCGCGCCCCAAAATGAAAAAGAATTAAAAGATCAAAAAGCATCAGAGCTTCACGGAAAAGTTTGGAGCAACATAAAATACCGTCATACATTTGCAAAAAAAGTTCATGACTGGGTATCTAGCTTTGTTGGTATTGGTGAAGTGTTTGTAAAAATATCTTGGGATTGGGAAAAAGGGAACTTTAAGAAAAAAGAAATTCAGTATGATGAGTTAGGTCAGCCAATCGGTGAGAAAGATCTGTGGACTGGCGATTTAGTGTATGAGCAGATATTTGGTTTTGATGTTTTCAGACCGAAAGATGCAAAAAGCCTTGATGATGCTGAATGGGTCGGGTTTCATAAAATGGTTGACGTGAGTGTTTTGAAGAATACTTACAAAGACGATGACGATATATTAAAGAAATTAGAGCCAGATGGTAAGACTACTTACTTGGTGTTTGATGATAGTGGTTTTAAAGACTCAAAGAACACAGTTTTGGTAAAAGAGATCTATTATAAGCCAAGTTACGAGTATCCGAACGGTTATTTTTACATATTTACACAAAATGTAGTGCTTGCAGACGGGGAGCTTCCGGCTGGTAAATTCCCTATAAAATGGTGCTTATTTGACGAATTTCCTACACATCCGAGAGGAAGAAGTCACATAAAGCAGCTTAAGCCGTACCAAGTGGAGATAAACCGTGTGGGATCGAAGATGGCAGAGCATCAGATCACTTTAGGTGACGATAAGCTTGTGCTTACGCATGGTGGGAAGATGTCTGCGGGCGGGCATTTGAATGGTGTACGCGCGATTAGCGTGACAGGCCAGAGTCCTTTGGTGATTCCGGGAAGAACTGGGGAGCAGTATCTTGGATATGCTAACAGTATCATTGCAGAGCTTTATCAAGTGGCTATGCTTTCAGAGGAGCTTGAGGAGAAACAACCAGCACAGATTGATCCGTATGCTTTGTTACTTACTTCGAGCAAGTGGAAAGCAAGATTCAGTATGCATTCGCAAAAGCTTGAGAGATTTTTGATAGAAGTGACGGAGCTTTCTTTGGAGCTGTATAGACACTTCATTGAAGAGGACACGTTAATTTATGATATTGGCACTGGGGAAATAATAAATATTCCTGAGTTTAAAAATTCTCAGAAGCTTTGCTATCAGATAAAAGTGGAAGCGCAGAGTGAGGACATTGAGTCACGGATTGGCAAGAAGATGTCTATTGATAGATACATTCAATATGCTGCGGGACAATTACAGAAAGAGGATCTTGGAAAGTTTCTAAGACTTGATCCGTATTTGAATAAAGAGCAGATGTTTGCAGATTTCACGAGTGAGTATGATAACTCTGTGAACGACATACTTGCAATGGACAGAGGAGAGCTGCCTTTGGTTAATGAGTACAAGTATGCAGATCCTAACTATCCTATAAAAAGATTTACAGCAAGAATGAGTCAGTCTGACTTTTCTTATTTGCCGCCACAAGCGCAGCAGATGTATGTCAAGATCGTACAATTGTATTCTAATATATTACAAAAGAAGATTCAAGATACAGCGGCTCTTAACAGTCAGTTCATACCTAGCGGTGGAGCACTTGTTAGATCCGACATGTGGGTCCCCGATCCAAAAGACCCGTCTAAGCAAGTTAGAGCGAGTTTCCCATATGAGGCACTTTCTTGGTTAAAGGGAAGAATGGATGAGCAGGGATCAACGCAAGAGGCGCTGAATAGTCAGCGTCAGGCTGTGATTAGCGATATGGCTAATCAAATGCGCGCGGCAAGCCAGCCGCCGCAGATGTCGCCGCAGGCGATGCAGTTACAATCGATGTTACAAAAAACTCCGCAAGCAAGCGGTTAGAAAGAAGGAATCATGGATCAAGAGACATTAGCACAAGCATCAACGTCAAACGAGACTATTGCAGCACAGGAGGCAGCCAGTTCCGCGCAGGAAGCTCAAGCGTCTAGTGCAGCAGAAGCGCAAAGTGCGCAGAGCCAGCAAGCTGTAGATGCGCCAGCATGGACCCCGGACTATAAGTTCAAGGTTATGGATGAGGAGAAAGAAGTTGACGAGTGGTTGCGACCTGCGATTACGGATCAGGAGAAACAGGCCAAGATTAAAGAGCTTTACGAGAAAGCTTGTGGTTTAGATCATGTTAAGGCTAAGAGAGAGCAATTAGAAAAAGAATATAACGATTACAAGGGGCAGACGGCTCCGGTTTTAGATAATTTAAAACAGGTTGGGTCTTACTTGAAAAATAAGGACCTTGGTTCGTTTTTTAATACGTTTAAATTGACGGACGAAGATATTTTGCAATATTCTATAAAAAGACTTGAGTATTTGGAAGCTGACCCAGCAAAGCGTCAGTTGATGGAAGCGCAAGAACAGGAGAAAACACGTTTATCTCAGACAGCTTTGGAGAACGAGCAGTTACGCGAGTGGAAGAAGCAGCAAGAGACGAATGCGTTTGTAAATGAGTTTCAAGCAACTTTATCGAAGCCAGATTACTCGTCTATTTCGCAGCAGTTTGATGCCCGCGCCGGAACGCAAGGAGCATTTAGAAACGCTGTGATTATGCATGGTCAGACACTGAGTCGCCAAGAAGGGCGTACAGTTCCAGTGGAAGAAGTTGTGCAAAATTTAGTGAAAACTTACGGTTTATCTCAGATGGCAAGCCCGCCATCAACTGAGCAACAAGCGGCTACAGGCAGTAGTGACAGCAGCCAGAGAAAAGAGACTTTGCCGAAGATTAAATCGACTGGTTCATCGCCAGTACAAAGCAAGGTTAAGTCAATTGCTGACTTAAAAAAATTACAACAACAAGTTTACGATACTGGTCGATAGACCTTAGTATCTAGGAGAAAAAATGGCTACTACTAGAAGTTTTCAGGATATGCTCAATGAGTATCTTCCGAATGATCTATTTAAAGATGAATTAATTCAGCGTGATTGGTACCTAACTAATATCCAAAAGGATAATGGTTGGAAAGGTGGAAACGTAGTTGTTCCATTCCAAGGAGCTGCTGCCTCTTCTGTTAAGTTTGGTGGTTTAACTGCACAAGCTGACATTGCTGAGTATGATTATGTTCGTGGTTCTATTACTGGTTACAAAGAAGTTTGGGGATCATTAATATTTAACGAAACAGATATCATGCAGCACGACGGTCGTGTTAATGAGCAATCTTTCTTAAGAATTTTACCTGATCAAGTTGAAGAATTCATGAACTACATGAAGATGGCTGTATCAATCAACTTACTTTGCGGTCCTCACTTTGCAAAAGTAACTGATGCTACAAACGCTGCAACTGGTATCATGGTTGTTGATAAGATTGATCGTTTTGAAATCGGCATGAAAGCTGATTTAGATGACGACAACTCAGTACCTGCGACAGTTTATGTTACAGCAATTAACGTGAACGATTCAACTGTTACATTATCACTTACTCGTGGTGGTGCAGCGGCTGACGTTTCTGCGTACACAGTTGCTCAGAATGCTAAGTTTTATCATGACGGTGTTTTAGTTGGTGGCGTTGTTACAGAAAACTTTATTTCTGCACGATCTGCTTTATTGTCTTCTGCAAACGGTGGTTCTACTACATTGCACGGACAAACTAAAACTGCATGGCCTGCATTACAAGCTGTGAATATTTCTGGTGCTTCAATCACTGCAACTAATATCTTAGATAAGTTGTTTGATGCTTGGACTACTATGAAGATCAAAGCTAAAGCAGCTACTCCAGACAAGTGTGTTATGTCTTTCAAACACTTAGGCTCTGTAATGAAAGCTATCGAGAATGGCTTAGTTTCTGGCGGTCAATCAATTCACCGCGTGGTTGCTAAGACTCCGAAGATTTCTAAGTACGGATGGACTGAGATTGAAATCGTTGGTGTTAAGGGTGCATTTACATTAGTTGGCGTTCAGGAAATGGACGACGACATCATCATGTTCTTAGACATGAATGCAATGACATTCAGAACAAACGGTTTCTTCATGAAGAAGAAGTCTCCAGAAGGATTAGAATACTACCGTATTCGTTCTGCTTCTGGTTACCAGTTAGTTTGCGATATCTGTCTTTTTGGTGAACAAGAATTCAGAAAACCTGCAACTTGTGGTGTTGTTTACGGAATCAGCTACTAAGCTTGAGGGAAGAGGGGTTAAGAGCCCCTCTTTTTATTTATGGCAATAATTTTGATAAATAGTTCTAATAATAATGTTCAAAGTTTACTGCCGGTACAGGGAGCCCCGTCCCCTTTGGTTTTGACAGGGTCATGGCAAGATCTACCTACAAATCATCTTATAAATTGCCAGGATGTTACGAGTATTGGGATCTGGTTAAATGTGAGTGCTGCAAATGGTGTTCAGATACGTTTGCAGGCTACCTATGACACTACTTCAAATGATTTTTATAATTTGCCGATACAAAGTCCGACGTCTACGATTGTTGGTCTAGAGTATCAGATATATGAGTTTATTAACGCAGGATCATTAAAAATAGTTTTTTCTGCTCCTGTTTCAGATGTGTTAAACTTTGTAAAAGTTCAGGTAAAAGGCGTTGGTAATGTTGACACGGCGTATGTGACTTTTAAGGGGAGATAGATGTCTAGTGATTGCGAGAATATAGGTTCGATATCTAGTTCTGCGGCCATTGCTGGTTCTATAAATATTTCTTCTTCCGATCCGGCTTTGGTTGTTACCGAGCCATCTCAAGGAAATTTTAATTTAGATTTTAATGCTGAGCTTTCTAAGATTCCTTATTTGCGGATTGAGTATGCTGCAGGGGAAAACATTTCTGCTCTTAAGGCGGTTTATGTAAAGGCCTCTGATGGGAAAGCTTACGTTGGAAAAAGTAATGGGACAGTAGCAGAGGGGTTAGTTATTGGGTTAGCTTTAAATTCTGCTGTAACGAACGATCCTGTCGATGTTATTTTGCTAGGTGTCCTAGAAGATTTGAGCTGGTCTTGGTCTGCAAATGAGTTGCTATTTTTAAGCACTACTGGTTCAATTACAAGTATAGCGCCTTCTCTTCCGACTGACATCTATAGTGTCGTCTTGGGAAAGGCTTTGACTGCAACAAAAATAATGGTGAGCATAGACTCACCTATAACTTTATAAAGGGGAGTTCATAATGGCACAAAAACCACTTCAGCTAGTAGCTGGTAAAATCACACAGGTAGAAGCAACTGTAGTTTCAGCAGGAGCGGGAGATGCGGGCGAGATCGTAGCGCTAGATTCAAACGGTTTATTAGACGTTTCGGTTTTGCCTGTAGGTGTTGGGCCAAATGTTAAATTAGTTTTAGCCTCTGAGAATATCGGCGCTGGAAAATACGTTAACATTTACGACAACACTGGTACTCCAAATGTTCGTTTGGCTGATAATTCAAACTCTAGAGAAGCTCACGGATTTTTGTTAGATGCGGTTACATCTGGTAACAATGCCACAGTTTATTTTGAAGGAACTAATAACGATCTTTCTGGATTAACTCCAGGTGCTCGTCAATTCTTGGCTACTGCTGGCGGTGTTACTGCAACACCTCCAACATTTGCAGGTGGCGCACAGATTTCTCAATTAGTAGGTACTGCAATTTCTGCTACAGAAATCGACACTGATATTGATGACGTAGTCGTGCTGGCTTAACACCGAACTTGCTTGACAATGTTTATTTATAATGTGTACTCTTTGATTAAAAGGAGTACACACAATGAAGGTTTACAAAATGACTAATTTAGCTAATGGCAAAATATACATTGGATTTACTAGGGGGACTTTGTTTAAAAGACTTAGTTTACACTACAATAGTCCAAGAAGCGCTATGTTTGATTACATTAGAGAATTTGGCATAGATAATTTCAAGATAGAGCTTTTGTCTAATCATTATTCAGAGACAGAAGCGAGAGAAGAAGAAAAAAGACAGATAGAAGCTCATAGATCGCACGATTCAAGCATAGGCTATAACAAAATGTTTGGATATAAGCACTCTGAAGAAACAAAGAAAAAGATTCAGAAGACTTCCAAAAAAATAGAAAGAACCCCGAAGCAACTAGAACAAATAAGAAAATTAGGTCTTTTAAGAAAAGGTACCAAAGTAAGCGACGAGACTAGAAAGAAACTTTCTGAGTCGCATATTGGTCAAGTAGCGTGGAATACCGGTAAGAAGCTAGACCAAGAACACGTCGAAAAAGTAAGAAAAGCATTGACTGGCAAAAAACCAAGCGAAGAACACAAAGAGGCGATTAGACAAGGGCACCTGAAGAAGAGGGTAAATGGCTGAGCAAACTGCACTTGCACTTATTAATGGTAAGATTTCACAGATCCCTGTGACAGACACCATTAGACAAGTTGGCGTTAGCTACTGGCAAGAGGTTACATATGCAGGTGACGTTCCTTCGTATGTAACTTATTATAATTCAGCAACATTTATAACTGCCAATAGAATTTATAGAACTGATTTTACTTATACAGGTGATTTACTCACTAGTGAAGTTACAAAGAAGTACGCATCTGATGGGACAACAATATTGTACACATATACTTGGACTCATACATATAGTGGTGACGATTACACTTCATCAAGC
>CALLKE010000242.1 GCA_938008555.1 uncultured Pedobacter sp. | reverse complement strand
GATCTTTTCTTCCGTTATTTGAATCAAAAAGTTGCATTGGCGAGTTGAATCTGCGATACCATATATTTCGTCCAAATGATCAGGTATTTGCAGAAAAAATAGCAAATGTGGCTTATGATATGTATAACCGCGTTGAATCTCAAAACGAGGTGTCGACTAAATCATCTTTTAAGGGATCGCTCCCGCCTAAAACACCAGATGAGCTGAGATATGAATTTCATAAATATGTAGACAAGGATTCCGACCCGACTATATTTTGTACCAAGTTTGTAGTATTTGTAATTCAGTATGCTGCCATAGAGCTGGGTGTGAATTATGTTGATTTTCTGAATATTCGACATACTGGAGCTATCTCTTCTCGATTAGTAGAAGTGCTAAAACACAATATGAAATTTGAAGAATTTAGAAGCGAAGCTTTGGTGCGACATGGATGCATAACGGATGATAAGCAGAGCGAGTAGTTTTATTTTGGCCCAATTCGAGCTAAGTATTTTGTCAATATTCGTTTAATCAATGAGGGGCCTTCATATATGAATCCCGTATATAATTGAACTAATGAGGCGCCTGCTTCTAATTTTTCGAGTGCATCTTCTGGAGAATGAATGCCACCGACTCCAATAATTACAAATGATTTATTCGATTTTGAAGCCAGATAACGAATTACTTTTGTGGAACAATGTTTAATTGGTTGCCCACTTAGACCGCCAACCTGAGTCGTTAGATGTGAGGTAGAGAGTAGGTCTGGCCGAGAAATAGTTGTATTAGTGGCAACCACTCCTGCGATTTTAGTTTCTTGAATAATTTCAATAATGTCATCAAGCTGTGAATCATTGAGGTCAGGGGAAATTTTAAGCAGAATTGGCTTGGGTATAGCATGCTCTTGGTTGTGCTTTTGCAAGGTATTGAGGATATGTTTTAAAGGCTCCTTTTCTTGTAAATCGCGCAAATTGGGTGTATTGGGTGAACTAACATTGACTACAAAATAATCTACCACCTCAAATAATCGATTGAAACAGATAACATAATCGCTAACGGCATCTTCATTGAGGGTTGATTTATTTTTACCAATATTTCCTCCGATAATCAACCCATTACGTTTAACACGACTTAGGCGGTCTGCAACAACATCGACTCCCTGATTATTAAATCCCATTCGATTAATAAGTGCTTTATCTGCCGGCAAACGAAATAGTCTTGGCCGCTCATTACCTGGTTGTGGGAGTGGGGTGACAGTCCCTATTTCAATAAATCCGAAGCCGAATTGGGCAAGTTCTTCTACAAAAGCTGCATTCTTATCGAAGCCAGCAGCTAAACCGATTGGATTTTTGAATTTTAACCCAAAAGCATCACATGCGAGGCGCGGATCATTTACTTCAAATATTTTCTTGGTCAAATATTTTACCCCCCAGATATGATTCATCATTCTTAAACCTGAAGTAGTTAGATCATGAATTTTTTCCGGGTCTAGTTTGAACAGTAGTGGTTTGATTAGTTGATACATGATATTTTTCTGAGATGACCTCTTCTTGTCGAGAGGGTTGGGTTGAGATCTAAAAAAAGGGAATGACTTTGATTTGTGTCATTCCCTTTTTGATAAAAAGCATGATTAATTCTGTTAAACAGTCATAATGTCTTTTTCTTTAATCTCAGCAAGCTTATCAATCTTTATAATATTCACATCCGTTAGTTTCTGTACCTCGGCTTCACCTACTTTTATTTCATCATCAGAAGAACCATCAGCTTTTGATTTCTTGATTTTTTCGTTCGCATCTTTTCGAATATTTCGTATGGCAATACGACCTTTTTCAACTTCTTCTTTTACTTTTTTAACCAAGTCTCTACGACGCTCTTCTGTCAGTGGTGGAACGTTTAATCGAATAATAACCCCATCATTTTGCGGATTTAAACCAATGTTAGATTCCATAATAGCCTTCTCGATAGCTGAAAGCATTGACTTTTCCCAGGGTTGTATCACGAGTGTGCGTGCGTCAGGGGTATTGACTGTCCCGATTTGACTTAATGGAGTAGGAGCCCCATAGTAGTCGACAACAATACCATCTAACATGGATGGCATTGCTTTGCCAGCCCGTATTTTGACTAGTTCGCCATCGCAAAAATCAATAGCCTTCTCCATATGTGATCGGGCTTCCTCTAGTTGTTTTTTTATAATGTCATTCATATGTTTTGCATTCAAAATGCAAAAGTAGCATTTAGTATTTAGATAAGTGTATTGAGATCGTGAATGCCTAAACTAAGGCTGATGGTTTTGTATCACTTGACCTCATTAAACTGTGCATTTTGTCTTGTTGCTTTTGATAATGAGATGAGTGTAATTCTTTATCAAAAGGGATTGATCTCTAGATATTCGTCATGCTGATTCAAGGTCAATGTATTTATACTTTTGAGTCTAACCCTCACATTTTTATGATCACAAAAACTCTAAAGCTAAAATGGATAATAGCATTCGTATGTATGATTGCTATTGGATTAGCAGCATTTGCTCAAAATTTATCAGCATATCAGCGCCCTGTAGATTTAAAAATCTCTCATTTAACAGGTGATTATTACGTTTATGAAACGTTCGATATTTTCAATGGTGTTCGGGTGTCGGCCAATTCAATGTATATCGTGACGAGTGAAGGGGTGGTGCTGATCGATACACCTTGGCAAGAGAATCAAGTTCAACCACTACTTGATAGTATTGCCAATCGACATCATAAAAAAGTTGTTTTATGCTTAGTGACCCATTCCCATGATGATAAGACAGCTGGCCTTGATGCTTTACGAAAACAAGGAGTTAAAACGTACTCATCAAAAAAAACTTTGGATTTATGCAGAAAGAACAAAGAAAAAGAGGCTGAATTTTACTTCACTAATGACACAACCTTCACAGTAGGGAATCACACATTCCAAACATACTATCCCGGTGAAGGGCATGCCCCAGATAACATTGTAGTTTGGTGTGCTGAAGCAAAGGTGTTGTACGGGGGGTGTTTAGTGAAAAGCACTGAAAATAATAGCCTTGGAAATATTGCTGATGCCAATCTCAAAGAGTGGCCTTTGTCTATAAAAAAAGTGATGAAAAAATATCCAGACCCTCAATATGTTGTACCTGGACATTTGAGCTGGACAAATAACCAGGGACTGCAGCATACCTTAGACTTATTGCAGGATCACACTAAACTAAAAGCTCAATAGAATAGGTGACAGGTATATGTTTTACTCCACTTATTCTATCCTTGCTGGTCGAAGTCTAATGCACTCCGATCGGCGAGTTCTGTGTTGAATCTCTTGTTCTTCTCAATCCCTTGATAATTAAAGTAATTAGCGCTACCTTTGCAATCCCTGGTTTCAGGGAAATAAATAAGTAATGTTCAATTTAATATCAAGCAAGTGAATACGTTAAGTTACAAAACTGTCTCAGCCAACAAAAAGACCGTCAACAAAGAATGGGTAGTTGTTGATGCTCAAGGCGAGATTTTGGGGCGCTTGTCTTCTAAGATCGCTATGATGATCAGAGGAAAACACAAGCCATCGTTCACCCCGAACGTAGACTGTGGGGATAACGTGATTGTTATCAACGCAGACAAAGTGAAACTGACTGGGAACAAACTCGAGGAAAAAGAGTATGTTTCTTACACCGGATACCCAGGCGGTCAGCGTTTTATTTCTCCAAAAGAATTAATGGCTAAACATCCCACTCGTGTTATCGAGAAAGCGGTACGTGGTATGTTACCTAAAAGTATTTTGGGCAAGGCATTGTACAAAAACCTGTTTGTTTATGCAGGCTCTGAACATCCACACGCCGCTCAAAATCCTAAAACAATTCAGTTATAATTTAAAGGAGAAAAAGAAATGTCAGTAACTAATACTTCGGGAAGAAGAAAAACAGCTGTTGCTCGTATCTATCTAAGTGATGGAAATGGCAACATTACCGTAAATGGTAAAGATTACAAAACCTATTTTCCAACATTGCCTTTGCAATACATCGTTACTCAGTCAACTGAGGTTGCAGAGTCAGCTGGAAAATTTGATGTAACTGTAAACGTAGCAGGTGGTGGTGTTAAAGGACAGGCAGAGGCCGTTCGTTTAGCAATTGCCAAAGCAATCGTTGAGTTGGATCCAGAGAAAAAACCTTCATTGAGAGCAAAAGGCATTATGACTCGTGATGACCGTATGGTTGAGCGTAAAAAACCAGGTCGTAAGAAAGCCCGTAAGAAATTTCAATTTAGTAAACGTTAATCTCAGGAGAACCAAACAATGGCAAGAACAACATATCAAGATTTATTGGATGCAGGTGTACATTTTGGTCACCTTACCCGCAAATGGGATCCGAAAATGGCACCATACATTTTCATGGAGCGCAATGGCATCCACATTATCGATTTAAATAAAACAATGACTCGCTTAGAGGAAGCGGCTGCAGCAATTAAGCAGATCGTGAAATCAGGACGTAAAGTTTTATTTGTTTCGACTAAAAAACAAGCGAAAGATATCGTAGTAGAGCAAGCAAAGTCAGTAAATATGCCTTATGTAACTGAGCGTTGGTTAGGTGGTATGCTAACTAATTTTGCGACTGTACGTAAGTCAATCAAAAAGATGTCAAACATCGACAAAATGACGAAAGATGGTACTTACGACGTACTCTCTAAAAAAGAAAAATTAATGATTCAGCGTGAGCGTGTAAAATTAGAGACCCTTTTAGGAGGAATCGCTGATTTAAACCGTTTGCCTGCAGCATTATTTATTATTGATGTGAAGAAAGAGCATATTGCTGTTTCTGAAGCATTAAAATTGAATATCCCTACTTTTGCAATGGTGGATACAAACTCAGATCCTTCGAGCATTGATTTCCCTATTCCTGCAAACGACGACGCAACGAAATCAATTGCATTGATTACGGATATCATTGTTGCCGCAGTTAAGGAAGGACTAGAAGAGCGCAAACGTGATAAGGAAGAAGAAGCAGAAAAAGAAGCCGTAGCTGCAAAAACTAAAATAGATACTGCAGCAGGTGATGTTGCTCTTGAAGCTAAAATAGAGCATCCTACAAAACGTGCTCGTAAAGTAGCTGTAGTGGCAGAGAGCACAAAAACTGGCGAGACTGCAGAGTAAGGAGCTGCTTCACTGATATCTCAATCAAAGAGATTTATTTAAAAAATTAACAACCTTCTCAGCCACATTCAACTCATTGGATATAGCTGAGAAATTAAACACATACAAAATGTCTACATTACAAATTTCAGCAGCAGACGTAAATAAATTACGTCAACAAACTGGTGCCGGCATGATGGATTGTAAAAAAGCATTGACAGAATCCAACGGAGATTTTGAAGCTGCTGTTGATTATCTCCGCAAAAAAGGAGCCAAAGTAGCTGCAAGCCGTCAAGATCGTGAGTCTAACGAAGGTGTGGTGATTGCGAGAACTACAGAAAATGGCAAACGTGGTTTCATTATTGAGTTAAACTGCGAAACTGATTTCGTAGCTAAGAATGCAGATTTCATCGGCTTTGCAAATAGTATTATTGATTTAGCTATCGCTAATAATCCTGCTACTCTGGAAGACCTCTTGGCTTTGAATTTAAATGGAATTCAAGTATCGGATGCTATCTTGGATCAAACAGGAAAAATTGGTGAAAAAATAGGTGTTTCTAAATACGAGATTGTAGATGGAGAAAAAGTAATTGCTTATATCCACGGAAATTACCGACTAGGGGTTTTAGTTGCATTAAGTGCTAACGTAACGAATGCTGATGAAGTTGGAAAAGACGTTGCTATGCAAATTGCAGCCATGAGCCCAATCGCACTTGATAAAAATGGTGTAGATGCTCGTACAATTGAGCGTGAATTAGAAATTGCCAAAGAGCAAATTCGTGCTGAGGGTAAACCAGAAGCAATGGTTGAGAAAATTGCAGCCGGTAAATTGAATAAGTTTTATAAAGATTCGACGCTCTTAAATCAAGAGTTTGTTAAGGATCCATCTAAAACAATTGCTCAGTTTTTAAATGATGTACAAAAAGACCTAACAGTTACCGCATTTAAGCGTGTGCAATTAGGCGCTTAGAGGATACATGCTCTCTACAAGAAAGGGGTTGTCTTTTTGACAACCCCTTTCTTGTTTATATGATTTTCTTAAATCACTTATTCCTAATTATATATGCTAGAGTATCAGGAAAATGTTGATATTTTTGCACCCATGAAATACAAACGTATCCTATTAAAATTAAGTGGTGAAGCATTGATGGGTGAGAAACAATATGGTATCGATATTGATCGTGTAGCTCAATATGCTCGAGATATTAAAGCTGTACATGATAAAGGTATTGAGATTGCTATTGTCATTGGTGGGGGCAATATTTATCGAGGGCTGAGTGCCGAAAAAGCTGGCATGGATCGTGTTCAAGCAGATTATATGGGGATGCTTGCTACCGTAATTAATAGCATGGCTTTACAGGATGCGCTCGAAAAAATGCAAGTAAAAACTCGGTTGCTAACGGCTATTAAAATGGAACAGATATGTGAGCCATTTATTCGTCGTAGAGCTGTACGCCATCTGGAAAAAGGACGTATCGTTATTTTTGGAGCAGGTATTGGAAATCCTTATTTTACAACAGATAGTGCAGCTTCATTACGTGCTGTTGAAATTCAAGCAGACGTAGTGATGAAAGGTACACGAGTGGATGGTATTTATACAGCTGACCCATTAAAATACAGTGATGCTGTACGTTACGAAGAAATTACTTTCCAAGAGGTTTATGATAATAATTTGAACGTCATGGATATGACGGCGTTTACGCTTTGTCAAGAGAATAATCTGCCGATTATTGTTTTTGACATGAATAAACCTGGCAACTTTATGCGTATTGCTGAAGGAGATCCAATTGGAACACTAGTTAAAGGCTAAACAGTGTTTGTCACATTATTAGTATGTCGATGCCTCCAACCACTACTTAAAATTTAATAAATCGTACAAAATATAGTTGAAATCTGAGGCTTTGAATACTCAGATTTCGTCCCCCAATAATCTTGAGATCTGTTGAACTGGAATTACTTCAAATGGCCAGATTAATCTCATTTTCTGTTCACAAATAGGTTATAAATACGCATGATGTTGTGCTAAACATGAATATCCTAGTGATTGATAATTACGATTCATTCACATTTAATCTGGTCCATCTTTTAAATGAAACGGGGAACGAAGCCACCGTTTGGCGCAACGATAAATTTAATTTGGCGGAGGTGGATGCTTTTGACAAGTTAATACTCTCACCTGGACCAGGGATTCCATCGGAGGCTGGTTTGCTGTTAGAGGTGATTAAAACGTATGCTCCCACAAAACCTATTTTGGGAGTTTGTTTGGGGATGCAAGCAATTGCTGAAGTATTTGGTGGCGAGCTCTATAATTTGCCGAGACCTGTTCATGGCCGGGCGACACCAATTTACATTTTGGATGAAACAGACCCATTATTTTTGAACTGCCCAGCTAAGTTTGAGGTTGGGCGATACCATTCTTGGGCTGTGTCAATAGAAAAAATGCCCTCTGAATTAAACGTAACTGCAGTAGATACAGACGGAGTGATGATGGCATTAAGACATCGAACGATGGATATATGCGGGGTACAATTTCATCCTGAATCAATACTCTCAGAATATGGTAAGCAGATGATTGAAAATTGGTGTAATAGCATTTTTTTGCCTACTTCTGAAAGTAGAATTACTGAAAAGGAGAATTATCCTGAAATTACTGGAGTACTCTAATAATAGATTTTGATGTATTTTTTGATTGTGCGTATCTCATGAAAAGGCGAAGCCCCGAATTGGTGATGCAGGGCTTCGTAAATTGATTTGTGAGATATCCTCTAATTCCTTTGCTTAACCTCAAAGAGGTTCGTAAATATAATGCTCCTTTCACCGTTTATAACTACTTGTGGTATTATGAGATGCTTATTATTGTGATTTATAACCCCTTTTTTAGGTGTTACTGTTTGGGGCGGGGTTTAAAAATGTAAAATCTATAGCGTTGGAACTTCTCACTGTTCGACGATCATTAATCATTATTCCTTTTATTGTGTTGACATTACTTGAATAGCCCTTAAAATGTTGAAGACCGGTTGGATGTAGCTCTATGGTTAGAGAAGTAGAAGAAGCATCGACTATTCGTACTCTACAAAATTTACTGTCAAGGATTATATTGTTTTGATTTAGTATCCAGACTTCATTATCATGGTAGTGTATCTAAATGTATGATGACTCTTTTCAGGGATAAAAAAGTATGCGTTTTGATTTTTAAAAACCACCTTTAGTTGCTTGAAAAGCACAGTGTGTTTCGATATTTTCGATCATATTTTATCCAAATATTACCTATCATACATTTAGATACACTACCATTATCATTAACATTGGGCTTGAAGTTTTTGCCTGTAATTATAACAGTACTTGTTATTGATTCGCTGATAGATGTTGGGTTAATACTTGTAATAATAGAGGGGCATGATATACGGCTTCATGCTTTTTGCAAGCATATAAAACAATAGCAGCTATAAAATAGCGCACGTGGTTTATCGATTTAAGAATCAGCTTTTACAAATAATTATTTTTTCATCGAATGAGTTGGTGTTCTTTATGTAGAATCAAAAAACTAACTCGTTCTTCTTCTTTAAAAGGGATATTCCAGTTGCCCTGATAGCTTATTTTGGTGGGTAATAAGGTTTGATTCTGGTCAAAATAATCTAGCTCAATATTCATTTGGACATTAAAATCAAAAAGAAAACTGGAATACTTGATATCCATATATCGTCCTAAAATCTGAAAATTGCGCATGTCAAAAATGGTTGTCAATTCTTTGATCATGAGGCCATCTTTGATTCGGCTAGCTAAAGTGGGTTTTATGCTGATCTTGAAACGATAAACAGGTATTGAATCCAAATAGGTCCCTCGATAAAATGAATAATCATAATACGGGCGCATACTGGGGGTGAAAATTTGGGTTTTACTACCAATAAACGGGATTCCTTTGATTGGTTTGCCCGGACTAAAAATTAATGTTTTTAGCTTGTCTTTGTAAGACTCTTGCTCTTTATTGTTTGACGTGTTGGGTATGAAATCGCTATTGTTGGCATTCATGAAAATATAATCGAACATTTTGACAGTGTATAATTGATACTTTCCATTACGCTTGTAAATCTTGCCACTATCTTGTTTGACTAAATATTTCATTTGGTGTGGGATGACGCTATTATTGTGAAATATCTTACGGTACACTTTTGCACTTACTTGATTTTTCTTGTTATAGGTGAAAATGCGATTCTCTGCCAGGAAGCTGTATTTATTCATATTCCGAAAAGCTTCAAAAAAGCTTGTATCCCGAACAATGGCATCAATAAAAGATTCGGTTGTTAAGCGTGTCGATCGAATAATGATTGGTGAGTCGATGGTTATCGATAGTACTGTATCAGGATTGAAGCGTGGAATTTGCTGTGCGATACTTAGAACTGGTAGAGCTGATAATATGAATACAAACAGATTCTTGTTCATTGCTTGATATCAGAATGATGAGAAAACTTTGTGGAGAACGAGGATGGCGTTCTCATTCATTCCCCAAATGTCTTAAAGCAATGTAAGCCATCAATCCAGTGCTGAGGTTGAGGGCCTTCTCATCAATATTGAAAGTTGGAGTGTGTACTGCTGATGTAATTTCGAGTGCTTCGTTGCCTGTTCCTAATCGATAAAAGCAGCTGTCGGCCGTTTGAGAATAGTAAGCAAAATCTTCCGCGGCCATCCAGATATCTAGATCGACCACATTTTCTTTTCCTAAATATTCTTCGGCATATGTGCGTGCATGCTGTGTTAATTTCTCTTCGTTTACTAAAAAGGGATATCCTACTACAATATTAAAATCGCAAGTTCCGCCCATCGACTCAGCAATTCCTTCAGCTATCTTTTTCATCTTCTCGTGCGCTTGTTTTCGCCAAGCTTCATCCATGGTGCGAAAAGTACCCTCTAGATATACTTCATTGGGGATTACATTCGTAGCCCCATTTGCAACTACTTTCCCAAAAGATAGCACAGAGGGGATTCTGGGATCAGCTGCACGACTTACAATTTGCTGTAAAGCGATGATAATATGGGATGTAATCACTACGGGATCAATATTTTGATGTGGTTGTGCTGCATGACCACCTTTGCCACGTACGGTGACATAAATTTCATCGGCTGAAGCCATGTATTTACCCGTACGAAAACCAACCTTACCTGTTTCGATTAATGGCATCACATGTTGACCTATAATTGCTTGCGGCTTTGGATTCTCTAATACACCTTCTTTAATCATTAAACTTGCACCACCAGGTAGTTTCTCCTCACCGGGTTGAAATATGAGTTTCACTGTCCCGGCAAATTCACTTTTGAGTTCTGATAATATTTTGGCAGTTCCTAATAAGGATGAAGTATGGACATCGTGCCCACAAGCGTGCATCACACCGGCTATTTTTGATTTGTAAGGAACCGTATTTTTTTCGACGATGGGTAGTGCATCCATGTCGGCACGTAAAGCGACAACAGCCTCAGAAGGTTTCTCTCCCTTAATTAAAGCGACCAGCCCAGTATTAGCCATTTGCTGATGAGGAATACCTAGTTCATCTAGCTTTGATGCCACAAAAGCTACCGTTTGGTATTCATGAAACGATAATTCCGGATTCGCATGTAAATGATGACGGCTTTTGACGACGTCATCATAAATGAGATTTGCTAGATGGCTGATCTTTTCTTTAAGCATATTGTTGATATGAATGCCTCATCTAATCTTCTCTTCTTCTGAAGAGAAGATTAGATGAGGCATGTCACCAGAACCCATTGTATTAAGCTACTCGTATTCAGCTATACCATGCCCACCCCATGGCAGTTTTTGTATTTTTTGCCACTTCCACATGGACAGGGATCGTTTCGCCCAATCTTGTTTTCTACACGAATGGGCTGTAATTTTTGTATTTCTGGGGAGTCGTCTGTAAGTACACCACTCATGACTTGAGCTAACTCTGGTTTTGAAACTTTTAGTTTACTCATATCCTGGCGAAGTTTTGGTCGTGCTTCGTGAATATTTTCAGGCTGTTGAGTGGGTAAACTACCCTTAAATAAAAAGCTAATTACATCCTTATTTACGCTTGCTAACATTTGCTTGAATAAATTGAATGCTTCCATTTTGTAAACAATTAATGGATCTTTTTGCTCGTACACTGCATTTTGTACGGATTGTTTTAGCTCATCCATTTCTCGTAAATGCTCTTTCCAAGCATCGTCAATTAAGGATAATACGACTGACTTCTCGAAGGCCTTGAATACCTCTTGTCCATTGCTTGCTACCGCTTTTTTTAGATTAGCTGTGATTTGTATTGCGCGTGTCCCATCCGAAAAAGGAATTACAATTTCTTCAATATGCTCCCCGCGATCTTTTAATACATCTTTTAAAACTGGAAGCACATGTTGAGCAATACCCTCTGATCTGCGATGATAAAATGCGCTGATGGTATCGAAAACGTTGTCTGTTAATTTTTGAATAGAGTTATCCGAAAAATCTTTCTCATCTACTTCTGGATCTACAGAAAAAACACGAATAATTTCGAGCTGGAATCCTTCAAAGTTTTTGTCCTCTTTGTATTCAGAAACAATATCTTCAACGACGTCAAACATCGTATTGCTCAAATCAACATCCAAACGCTCGCCAAATAGGGCATTTTTACGTTTAGAATAAATAACAGATCGCTGAGCATTCATCACATCATCATATTCCAATAAGCGTTTTCGAACACCAAAGTTGTTTTCCTCCACTTTACGTTGTGCGCGTTCGATTGATTTGGTAATCATCGAGTGTTGAATCACTTCACCCTCTTCGATTCCCATGCGAACCATGATGTTTGAGATACGTTCTGATCCAAATAAACGCATCAAGTTATCTTCCAGAGAAACAAAAAATTGAGAGGAGCCCGGATCACCCTGACGACCTGAACGACCACGTAATTGGCGATCGACGCGACGAGATTCATGACGTTCGGTACCTACAATGGCTAGTCCACCAGCTTCCTTTACACCCGTCCCTAGTTTGATATCGGTACCACGACCGGCCATGTTCGTTGCAATGGTGACTGTGCCAGCTTGGCCTGCTTCGGCCACAATGTCGGCTTCTTTTTGGTGAAGCTTGGCATTTAACACATTGTGTTTGATTCCGCGTAATTTGAGCATGCGGCTCAATAACTCGGATATTTCCACCGAGGTGGTACCTACCAATACTGGGCGACCTGCTTGAGTGAGCTTGGTAATTTCGTCAGCAACGGCATTGTATTTTTCGCGGACGGTGCGATAGACCATGTCTTCTTGATCTTTACGCTGGGTTTTTACATTGGTTGGGATCTCGACCACATCCAGTTTATAGATTTGCCACAATTCGCCGGCTTCAGTCGTGGCTGTACCCGTCATCCCACAAAGTTTGTGGTACATGCGAAAATAATTCTGCAATGTGATGGTTGCATAGGTCTGAGTAGCATCCTCTACTTTTACATTTTCTTTCGCTTCAATTGCTTGATGGAGCCCATCTGAGTAGCGGCGTCCTTCCATGATTCGGCCAGTTTGCTCGTCTACTAGCTTGATTTTGCCTTCATCAATAATGTATTCAATATCTTTCTCAAAAAGGGTATAGGCTTTCAACAATTGATTAACAGAATGAATACGCTCTGATTTGATAGAGAAATCGCGCATTAATTCATCTTTCTTGGTGATTTTATCTTCATAAGATAGTGTCGATTTTTCTAAATCGGCAATCTCGGTACCTACATCAGGCATCACAAAAAAGTGTGGGTCTTCCCCTGAGGCCGTAATGAGCTCTATTCCTTTCTCTGTTAATTCAACTTGGTTATTCTTTTCATCAATCACAAAAAATAATTCGGCATCAACCTTAGGCATCTCTTTGCCTTGATCCTGCATATAATTGTTTTCAGTTTTGATTAATATCTGTTTGATACCAGATTCGCTCAAAAACTTAATCAGTGCTTTATTTTTCGGGAGACCACGATGTGCGCGAAGTAAAGCTAAGCCACCTTCCTCGACGCCTGATTTCCCCTCGTTAATCAATTTCTTGGCTTCGTTAAGTGCACCATTGACATATCCTTTCTGAGCCGTTACCAAACGTTCAATGCGAGGTTTAAGATCATAAAACTCATGTTCATCACCTTTTGGTATCGGTCCGGAGATGATCAAAGGAGTACGGGCATCATCAATTAATACCGAATCGACTTCATCCACCATCGCAAAATGTAGTTTGCGCTGAACTAGGTTATCGGGTGATAAAGCCATGTTATCGCGTAGGTAGTCGAAGCCAAACTCATTATTGGTTCCGAAAGTGATATCGGCTAGATAAGCTTTCCGACGCTCGTCGGAGTTGGGTTGATGCTTGTCAATGCAATCGACACTTAATCCATGAAATTCGAATAATGGGCCATTCCATTCAGAGTCACGTCGAGCCAAATAGTCATTCACGGTTACGATATGAACGCCTTGCCCCGACAATGCATTGAGGTAAGCAGGTAAAGTTCCAACAAGTGTTTTTCCTTCGCCTGTAGCCATCTCAGAAACTTTGCCTTGATGCAATACAATACCGCCAATCAATTGAACATCATAGTGAACCATGTTCCAAACTACTTCGGTTCCTGCAGCTAGCCAGGTATTGTGGTGTATAGCTTGATCATCTTTGATGATTACATTTGATTTTCGAGCTGCTAACTCACGATCAAACGGAGTTGCTGTAACGACGAGTATTTTATTTTCGGTAAAACGACGAGCGGTTTCTTTCATCACGGCAAAAGCCTCAGGCAAAAGCTCTAAAAGAATCTTTTCAAGATGCGTATCGCGATCTTTCCGCAATTTATCTAACAGATCATGCCATGTTGTTTTTTCATGAACAGATAGATTGGGTGCTTCTGCTTTGAAGATGATATCAGCAATTTCGTTGTCAATATCTGCTAAATAGGATGCAATCCTAGATTTAAAATCAAGCGTTTTTTGACGTAATTCATCGTTTGTCAAAGTATATAATTGAGTATACTCCTCTTTTGTCTTCTCAACCAGTGGTTGGATGAATTTAATATCACGATCTGATTTACTTCCGAACAATTTACTTAGAAAGCCTAGCATAGTAGTTTTTTTAGAATAACATGAAACACTTATCGGCAATAAGTGTACCAAAATATGTACACAGGCGATAGAAGCACGAAATTACAATTTTATATGAGGACTATCTGCGAAAAGTTGAATGGCGTTTTTGACAGAATTTATATAGATGCTCTTTAATTGGGGGGGAGGTATATAAGCATTTCGTTGATCTGTGGGGAAATGCTACAGTTCGGTATGAAATATAAACTAGGTGGAGATACATTCAGAGGGCCGCTATCTTTTTTGCTTAAGCGTAAACAAGAAGCCATCTAGATAGTAGGAGGCGTCTTTGGACTACTGATAGAGTCTAATAATTGTTTGTTGTTTTGTTTCCAATGTTATACTAATATTTTATTTAATTGTACCTTCGGCGACTAAATAAAATTTACTACACATGAATGTTTTAATCAAATTAAGATCAGAAATGAAGGCTTATTCACTGCTTATTTTAGGACTATTTTTAGTGCTTGCACAAGTTGCTTGTAAGAAAAATCTACTCCAGCTGGCTACAGTTAGTACATCGTTAAATCCAACTATTCAGAATGAAGCTGAGGTAAGTCTTGGAAGCATAGTTACTATTATTGGAAATATTACAAACGACGGCGGTGCCCCTGTTGTTGAGCGAGGTATTTGTTATACTTCGTTTCAAACGAACGATGTGAAATCACATTCAGATCCTACGATTAATAATTCCGTGTTGAAGGACACGGGTATTGGGTCAGGGTCATTTGTAATGACGATGAATCCTAGTAATGCAAATGCTACATATGTTATTAGAGCTTATGCAAGGACCAAGGCAGGTGTTGCTTATGGAAAAGCCTTAACTGTGAGAACTGCTGCTAATAAAAAAACTGTCATTGGACAGCCTATTGCTGAGGTAGAGGCATCAGTTCCAAAGTTTCCAGAAGGGCTGTCTTTTAATGTGAAGCTTGGCGAGGATTTGGCAAGCTATCCTTTAAAATCAATGAAGGTTGAACTATACGAAGTTAATAAGACAGACCAGGCTACAAACTATTTAAAACTACATACAGCTATTATAAAGGGCCGTGATATACAAAAATTGACTCCTTTTGATTTCTTTAAAAATGATTTAGTAAACCTTCCAAAGAATGTTTCAATTAAACCTAAAACATCGTATAGAATAGATGTACTAGTTGTGAATGTTGAAGAGATTTCAAAAAGTATTTCTAAGGTTATCAAAACGCAATAAAACACCTGTTCTGATACCATCTTTAGGTATACTGAATAAATAAAAAATCCCGACTTATGTTTTAAATAAGTCGGGATTTTAACATTAAGAGTGTTTGTTGTTGAAAAAGTGTTACTGAATCTTATATGTTAATAAAATGAAAGCAAAATTCAGATTACTTTATATGGCTGGAGTTTTAGCAATTACTTTGGCCTCATGTAAAAAAAATGAAATCATCAAGTCACATTCGTATCAAGAAGAACCTGAAATCTCACTTTGTAACCCGTATGATTCTTATACATACACTAAAGCAAGTGGAATTAAAACATCTGGGGTAGGGGTTAAATCCACTTTTTGGCCTAGTGATCGTAATGGGCCGATAGTCATTGCTGTGAAATTTGTCGAGGGTGGAAGCAATTACGTTCGTAATAAAGTTAAATTTTATGCGAAAGAGTGGGAGAGATATGCCAATGTTCGTTTTGATTTTGTAGCTGAAGATCAACCTGCAGTAGTAAGAATACGGTTTAACAATGCTGTAAGGGGGGCGAATGTCACGGTACCTGGGAACTATTTATTAAAAAACTATGATAGGTTCAATATGCACTATGGGGATTTGACTGACCTCTCAAAAGAAGAGGCATTCTCAGCTGATGTACTTCATGAATTTGGTCATGTGTTGGGCTTAAAACATGAGCAGGAACACTTTGACATAAAGTGGGATAAACCTTATATATATGAGTACTTTAAACGTAAACGTGGATGGGATCAAAGAATAGTAGATCGTTCTTTTTTTTCTCGTGAAATCTATAAGAAGGAAGACTCCAGAGAGTATGGGAATTATGATGTGGAGTCTATTATGCATTACCCCTACCCAGAAGGTTTTATAATTGGGGCTAAGAAGAATTTCAGCAAAGACTATCCTGCTGTTAATACTGATTGGGGTACTTCTAGTAGTAATCACTTATTATCTGAAGGCGATAAAAAATTCATACAAAGAATATATCCTTTTTCGATAAAATAACTTTTTCGTTTAGATGGCTGCTCTCATCAAGCCTGTAAGAATGAATTAGGATTTAAGCAGCGTTTAGGTGTAAAAACAAAAAAGACAGTGAGAGATGCAGACTTAATTATTATTTCTGGATCTATCCCCAATCAATCTTTATGTCGTGAAGGTATAGACAGATACTTAATTAAAGATTCAAGTGGTAAAACGTATCCTTTCACATCGAATACAGCCTTTGGCTTTACGCCGACTGAGACAGGTCTAAAAAGCCCAATTCTCATACAAAAGAATGGAAAGGTGATTTTCTCAAACAATTAATTGCTCTGCTCTTTGGCGGAGTCATAGACATGCTGTCTAGATCAAATACAAAATGGGTTGACATTGATTTTTTAACCCATTTTGTATTTAGATAGATCTTAATATGTTGACTATTTACTTACTGGATGCTGCTCATAATATTTACAAAAATTTGTCAGGGGACAGATCGTGCACTTGGGCTTTCGGGCAATACAGATATATCGTCCATGTAAAATAAGCCAATGGTGTGCAATATGAATTTTGTCTTTGGGTAGATTTTTGACAAGTTGCTTTTCGACACTTAATGGGGTTTTGGCATGTTGTGTCAACCCAATCCGATTGGCGACCCTAAAAACATGCGTATCTACAGCCATTGCTGGAGTTTGATGGATGACAGACGCGATCACGTTAGCTGTTTTACGGCCAACACCAGGCATTGTTTGTAGGTCGTCGATATTGGAGGGTACCTCTCCTCCAAAGTTACCCACTAATGCTTGAGCCATTCCAACCAAATGTTTAGCCTTATTGTTAGGATAGCTAACACTTCTGATATATTGAAAAACATCTTCCGGTGTGCTTGAAGCGAGGCTTTGAGGATTTGGAAAACGTTCAAAAAGGGCGGGGGTTACTAGGTTGATCCGTTTATCAGTGCATTGAGCAGATAAAATAACTGCTACGAGCAATTCATAAGGATTGTTGTAATGTAATTCAGTCTCAGCTTCTGGCTGATGCGTAGAGAAATAATCAACAAAAGCTTTGTAGCGATCTTTTTTGAGCATTTCACAAAGGTAAATCAGAATTGACTAGTATTTCAGTATCAGCAGCGCATGTGTCTGAAAAAATCTGATAAATCTTAAAATACTAGTCAATCCTGATTATGCTATTTATGAACTCTTCGAATGTTTCAAGATGTTCACGATAGTCTCTCGAGAAGGTTCTTGCTCAATGCCGTGTAAGGCTCTTTTTAACGAATCAAAAAAAAGTTGATCCTCTTTGGATAATTCTGGTTTTGACGAATTTTCTTTTTTTGTTTTATCGTCAGATAAAGAATTAGGGTTGGCAGAGTAAATATTTGTCATAAGCACGTTTTTTATATACAAATAACGTGATCTCTTTCGAGAATATTTTATTACTCTGAAAAATTATTCTAATATGTAAAGGTGTTTTAAGCCAAACTTTTAAGTGTATTGGTTTTAGAAAATATCATCTTGCGTATGCTGTTAAGGGCGTAGCGCATCCTTCCTAAAGCAGTATTGATGCTGACACCTGTTACATCTGCAATTTCTTTGAAGCTAAGATTTCCATAGTATCGCATAATGAGCACTTCTTTTTGTTCGGAAGGTAAGTAGTAGATCATTGCTCTTAAATCCTTAGTTGACTGGTCGCGTATCAAACGATCTTCTGCACTTTCATCATGGAATTGAAGGACGTCAAAAATATCAAAGCCGTCTGTCGTGGTCACTAATGGAGTTCTTTGCTCTTTACGGAAATGATCGATGATCAGGTTGTGCGCGATACGCATGACCCAATACAGGAATCGACCTTCTTCTCTATACTTTCCCGCTTTTAGCGTGTTGATTACCTTGATGAAGGTTTCTTGGAAAATATCCTCCGCGAGATAAGAGTCCTTAACTAAAAGTTGAATGGCCGTAAATATTTTCGCCTTGTTTCGGCGAATCAGCTCTGCTAGACAGGCTTCATTTCCATTTATATAATCAGAAACCAAATCTTGGTCACTCTTTGATTGGAAGATGGTCGAACTCATACTTGAAAGTTTTGTCTGATGATTAATGAAGAAAATATATTTTGCAAGTAGAGCTTTAATCGATAGTGGTTCTTCTTTTTTGTTTTGGTTAATAATATTTCTTTCTTGTTTCCAAATGAAGGAATTATTACTGACAAGATCAAAGAATAATTTCAAATTATCTCAGATTTAATTATGAATCGCTCTACCTTTGTTAAATCGCACATACAGACATTCATTTCATGGGTAGAGAAGTAGTAAGAGATTACCGAAAGTATATCATCATCAAAGGTGCTAGAGTTCATAATCTGAAGAATATAGATGTAGAAATACCTAAAAATAAACTGGTTGTTATTACAGGAGTGTCTGGCTCTGGTAAATCATCTTTGGCTTTTGACACGCTTTATGCTGAAGGGCAGCGCCGCTATGTCGAAAGTCTTTCGGCTTACGCGAGGCAGTTTATGGGGCGTATGAATAAGCCCGACGTAGATTATATCAAAGGCATTGCACCAGCAATTGCTATCGAACAAAAAGTAATTACGAGCAACCCTCGCTCTACAGTTGGTACTTCCACAGAGATATACGATTATCTAAAGTTACTGTACTCCCGAATTGGAAAAACAATTTCTCCCATTTCTGGTCGCGAGGTGAAAAAGCATTCAGTTGCTGATGTGGTTGACTTTATTTCAACGCTTCCTACAGATACAGTTGTTACCATACTTTGTCCCTTGCACCCACATAATAATCGTTCATTAAAAGAGGAGCTCGCTGTTTTGTTACAGAAAGGGTTCGCTCGGGTATCGATGGATGGACAGCTTCATAAGATTGAAGATACTTTAGAAGATCAATCTATTGGAAAGAGGAAGATGGATGAGCTAAATCCAATAAACATAGTGATCGATCGAATTGCTATTGCTTTGGATGAGGAAACCCTAAGTCGAGTAGCTGATTCTACTCAAACGGCATTTTTTGAAGGCAGAGGTGACTGTATTGTAGAAACAAATGGCGCTCAGCATACTTTTTGCGAGCGGTTTGAATTAGATGGTATACGCTTTGAGGAACCGAATCCTAACTTTTTTAGTTTTAATAACTCATATGGTGCATGCAAAAAATGTGAAGGCTTTGGAAAAGTGATTGGCATTGATCCAGATTTAGTAATCCCGGATAAAAGCAAATCGATATATGGTGGAGCCGTTGCTCCGTGGCGTGGCGAAAAAATGAAGGAGTGGCTAGATAAACTTATTCAAAGTGCTACAAAATTCAATTTTCCTATTCATAGGCCGTACAATCAGCTGAATGCAGAGCAAAAGAAGCTACTGTGGACCGGCAATAAATATTTCTCGGGATTAGATACTTTTTTTGATGAGCTAGAAATGCAAGTGTATAAGATTCAGTATCGTGTAATGCTATCAAGGTATCGAGGGAAAACAATTTGTACCGAATGCCACGGAAGCCGTCTTCGTCAAGATGCATCGTTTGTAAAAGTAGCCGATAAATCAATTAGTGATATTGTATTGATGCCATTGGATAAAGCTTTGGATTTTTTTCAAAATTTAGATCTGCCAGAAATACAACAAAAAATCAGCAAGCGCTTGTTGTTGGAAATCACGAACAGAATCCAATTTTTGAATGATGTTGGACTAAGTTATCTCACTTTAAATCGGCTATCAAACACACTATCGGGTGGCGAATCCCAACGCATTAATTTAGCAACTTCTTTAGGTAGTTCACTGGTAGGCTCCATTTATGTACTGGATGAACCTAGTATTGGATTGCATCCAAGAGATACACATCGATTGATCGGGGTATTGAAATCCTTACGGGATGTTGGGAATAGTGTACTGATTGTGGAGCATGAAGAGGAAATTATGAAAGCTGCTGATCATTTGATTGATATTGGTCCAGCTGCCGGAACTCATGGAGGTCAACTCGTATTTTCAGGAACATTTGATCAGATATTGAAAGATAAGAAGAGCTTAACAGGCCAGTATTTAAATGGAAATGAGCGGATCGAAATACCTAAAAGCCGTCGCAAATGGAGTGATTTCATCGAGATCAAGGGAGCAGCTGAAAATAATTTAAAGAACATAAACGTTCAATTCCCTCTACATGTTTTTACGGTCGTATCAGGTGTTTCTGGTTCTGGAAAAACATCTTTAGTCAAACGAATCCTTCAGCCAGCAATGCAGAAGGCTATCGGAAATTATTCAGGCGAACAAACAGGAGTCTATGATTCCATTGGTGGAGATATTACCAAAATTCGACAAGTTGAAATGGTTGATCAAAACCCCATTGGCCGATCGTCACGTTCCAATCCCGTGACGTATGTGGGTGCTTGGGATGAAATTAGGCATTTGTTTGCTTCCCAAAGTTCAGCAAAAGCATCAGGATTAAAACCAGCTGCATTTTCAACCAACGTAGAGGGGGGACGATGTGATGTTTGTCAGGGAGAGGGCGTGGTCAAGATCGAGATGCAATTTATGGCGGACATCTATCTTCCTTGTGAAGCATGTGAGGGTAAGCGCTTCAAGCAACATGTACTAGACATTACGTACCAAGACAAGAATGTTTTTGAAGTCTTGGATATGACTGTAGATGAAGCGATGTTATTCTTTAGCCGAGAACCTAAGATTACTGCAAAAATTAAACCTTTAGCAGATGTTGGTCTGGGTTATGTGCATTTAGGACAGTCATCCAGTACATTATCAGGTGGTGAAGCTCAGCGTATCAAGCTAGCATCTTTTCTAATAAAGGGCAATAGCACGAATAAGACCTTGTTTATCTTTGATGAGCCTACTACTGGATTGCATTTTCATGACATCAAAAAACTGTTAAAATCATTTGATGCATTGTTGGGACAAGGTCACACTATTATAGTCATAGAACATAATATGGATATCATCAAGTGTGCCGACTGGGTGATCGATATTGGGCCTGAAGGGGGAGATAAAGGAGGAGAGGTTGTGTTTGAAGGCCTTCCTGAAAATCTAATTAAGAATGAGCGATCATATACAGGAAAGTTTCTCAAACAGTATTTGGAAAGATCAGCTTAGCTATTCGTTATAATAAGCTCTTCCATTATCCGATATACTTGTTCTTTTAATTTGGGTAAATCACTTTCCACTAACCCGTCTACTGGTATTGGGTCAGCTAAAATGACAGATATAGGCCCTGGTCTTGCATCAAGGGGGTAATTTCGGGAGAGTAAGTTCCGGGCATTGATAACAATCAGAGGGACAATTGGCGTTTGTGTTTCAATGGCTAGACGAAAAGCTCCGTCATAAAAGTGAGCGAGTGGGTTATTGGTACGATTCATGGTTCCCTCCGGAAAGATCAGAATAGATTGCCCAGCTGCCAGCTCAATTTTTAAATCTTGAATGCATTTCGCTCTGCTTTCTGCACTTTTTCGATCTATCAAAACCACTACTTTTCGATAAATCAGGCCAAATATAGGAGCTTTAAGCATTTCGATTTTCCCCAGTGGTTTGAATGACTTGGGGATAGCCATCACAGCTACAACAGTATCTAGATAAGAATTATGATTGGGAACATAGATATAGGCTTTCTTGGGATCGACGAGTTCTCTGCCTTCAATTTTGACACGAAAAAAACAGAGAAAAGAGAATAGCCAGGCCCATGATTTTATAAAAATAAAGCACACATCTTGTGACTGTTTTCCCTTTAATATCCAAGTGGATAATAAGATAAAGGGTAAAATGAGAAGCATGATACTCGTAAATACGATTGAGCACCAGATCAAGAATAAAATAGAAAGAAGGCGTTTAACAATGAAATAAAGCTTAGCCATTACTTAGATCTCAAGTAGTTCACATGTTTTTTCTGCGGCAATTTTTTCTGCATTTTTTTTATTGTAATCCCTCCCGACGGCATAATTTTGACCATCTATAATAATTTGAATCGTAAATAATCGTGCACTCTCGCCCTCTTCATTTGCAATCAAATCAAAGCGTAATGCCTTCCCCCGTCGTTGACACCACTCAAGAAGCTTACTTTTAAAATTAGTCTCGGTACGTTCCAATGCATAGATATCGATATGTGGTTTAATAATACGATCTGTAATAAACTTGCGTGTAAAATTATAACCCTTGTCAACATAAATTGCTCCAATAAGAGCTTCAAAAGCATCACCAAGTATAGAACCTTGCCTACTTGAATTATGACCAAATATTTGTTTATCAAATTCAATAATTCCATCGAGCCCGAGTCGCTTACCTAACTGATTGAGGCTCATTCTGCTCACAATTTTGGAGCGCATTTCTGTTAGGAACCCTTCATCTTTGTACGGATATAACTTAAAAAGCTCCTCAGCAATTACACAGCCTAGAACAGCATCACCCAAAAATTCCAATCGCTCATTGCTATTTTTAGCGCCACTTTTGGATGTCACCGCCATAGAGCGATGCCTAAAAGACATTCGATATAGGTTTAGATTATCAGGAACAAAGCCCAATAAGTTTTTTAGCAACCTAAAATAGGAGCGATCAGGCGATAGATAAAGTTTATATATCTTGGAAAAAAGCATTCATTAAACTTGCGAATTGTGAACCAGAGTGAATAAGCCCCGCCAGTAAATGCTCTATTTAATGGTTGACTATCCTTTGTATTTCCCGAAAATTACAGAGGCATTATGGCCACCAAAACCAAAAGTATTGCTTAAGGCTGTGCGAACGTTTCTTTTTTTGGCTTTATGAAAAGTAAGATTTAGTTTGGGGTCAATAGTGGGGTCGGCTGTGAAATGATTGATTGTAGGAGGAACAATATCATACTTGGTGGATAAGATAGAAGCAATAGCTTCAATAGCACCAGTAGCTCCTAGTAAATGACCAGTCATTGATTTGGTTGAACTAATATTTAGCTTGTAAGCATGTTCTCCAAAAAGATCAACGATTGCTTTCGTTTCGCTAAGATCACCAAGTGGGGTTGATGTTCCGTGTACGTTTATATAATCAATATCAGCGGGGGTTAAACGTGCATCATGTAACGCATTGGTCATTACCAGACGTGCACCTAACCCTTCTGGATGTGGAGCCGTAATATGATTCGCATCAGCGCTCATACCTCCACCAAGCATTTCAGCATAAATTTTTGCACCGCGTGCTTTTGCGTGTTCTAATTCTTCTAAAATGATAGTTCCCGCACCTTCGCCAGCAACAAAACCATCTCGATCTTTATCGAAAGGCCGAGACGCTGTACTTGGATCATCATTTCGGGTCGACAAAGCATGCATCGCATTAAATCCACCAATACCCGCTTCGTTAATGATTGCTTCTGACCCACCAGAGAGAATCACATCAGCCATTCCCAAGCGGATATAGTTGAATGAGTCTATTAACGCATTGGTAGATGAGGCACATGCAGAAACAGTGGCAAAGTTTGGCCCTCTCAAACCATATTTAATAGAAATATGACCAGATGCGATGTCAATGATCATTTTGGGGATAAAAAATGGATTGAGTCGAGGTGTTCCGTCGCCTTTAGCAAAGTTTGTTATTTCGTCTAGGAAGGTCTTCAATCCACCAATACCGGCACCCCAGATTACACCGATACGATTAGTATCTAATTTCTCGAACTCTAGCTGCGCATCTTTAACAGCTTCATCTGTTGATGCTAGTGCATAATGTACGAAGGGATCTACCTTGCGAGCCTCCTTCTTATCCATGAAGTTTTCTGGATTGAAGTTCTTAACCTCGCAGGCAAATTTCGTTTTGAAGTGTGTTGTATCAAACTTGGTAATAGGAGCTGCTCCACTTACCCCATTGATTAAATTATCCCAATATTCCGACACTGTATTCCCGATAGGGGTAAGTGCACCAAGTCCTGTTACAACAACTCTTTTAAGCTCCATTTATTCAATTAGTCGTAAATTTTATTTTACGTTTTTTTCTAAGTAGGCAATAGCCTGACCAACAGTCCCGATAGTTTCAGCTTGATCATCAGGAATGGCTACGTTAAACTCCTTCTCAAACTCCATGATGAGTTCTACGGTGTCTAATGAGTCAGCGCCAAGATCATTGGTAAATGATGCCTCTGGTGTAACTTCGTTTTCGTCTACACCTAACTTTTCAACGATAATTGCTTTAACTCTTGAAGCGATATCAGACATAGTTTTATAATTTTATATGATTAAATAATTCTGCGCAAAGAAAAATAAATTCTAGCATATCTCAAACCTTTTTTGGTTTTAGAGATCTAAATTATGATAAAACCCCTTTTTAATTTATAATTTAGGGCCATTATATTGTGGATAGAAGGATATTAAAATATGAGCCAGAGCTCGACTTTGCATTATTAGCGATAACTTCGCCACTTGAAGCTCATCTGCTCTGTTTTAAGTTGAACAGGCAGCTGAATATTGACCTCTGCCGTATTGATGAGCTGGAAATATCGCTCCATGAGAGTGATTCCGATGTGCTTCATTTTAGTCGATATTTTTACCAGAATTCTCCATCGGGAACTACTTTTTATCTTCTTAAAAATAGAAGTATTGGTGGTTTTTTAATCTCTGAGATGAAAAATGTAGACTTCTTCTTGCTCATTGAAAATTGTATAGATGAAGAGGATTTGAGGGCAAATATTTCGATCATTAATCAGATGCCAGAAGTACTTGTTGCAGTACAAGTTGATCCCAGAAAAATAAAATCTAGGGAAAATCTGATATTTTAATTAGCTAATTGTACACCGTACACGTACATATTGAAAGTATATAATACATGTTATTTTAAATAAAACACAGAATATAAATGAAAACTGTTCATAACAGAACTAAAATTGTAGCTACGCTGGGCCCTGCTTCTGCTCAAAAAGAAGTTTTGCTTAGCATGATTAAAGCGGGTGTAGATGTTTGTAGGTTGAATTTTTCTCATGGCAGCCAAGCAGATCATCAGGAAGTAATTGACACCATTCGTGAGATAAATGAAAAATACAAAACGAATGTGGGTATTTTGGCCGACCTACAAGGTCCTAAAATTCGTATTGGATTAGTTAAAGATGGGGGAGCTAATCTGATTAATGGAAATAAAATTGAGATCACAACTAAAGAGCTGATTGGAGACGAAAAACAGATTTATATCACTTACCAAAACTTCCCTAAAGATGTACGTGTAGGAGAAACTATTTTATTAGATGATGGTAAAATACAGATGCGGGTTTTGGAAACCAATAATGAGGATACCGTAAGATGCGAAATCATCTATGGAGGCATATTAACATCACGCAAGGGGGTCAATTTGCCCAATACGAAGGTCTCTATACCAAGCTTAACCGAAGAAGACTTGTCAAATCTAGAGCTTGCTTTAAAAAATGATGTAGAATGGATTGGTCTGTCATTCGTTCGTTCTGCAGAAGATATTCTCGACTTGAAGCGCATCATTGGTCGTAGTGGAAAAACAGCTCGTGTAATTGCTAAAATCGAAAAGCCGGAGGCTATTGAAAATATTGATGAGATTATCGCTGTTACGGATGGGGTGATGGTTGCTCGTGGCGATTTGGGAGTTGAGTTGCCAATGGAGCAAGTACCGATGCTTCAGAAAATGATTGCTAAAAAATGTCGTGATGCTTCGAAGCCAGTGATTGTAGCTACACAAATGTTGGAGAGTATGATTACTGCTCCTCGCCCAACTCGTGCAGAAGTAAATGACGTAGCCAACTCGGTACTAGATGGTGCTGATGCTGTGATGCTAAGTGGTGAGACTTCAGTAGGAGAGTATCCGGTGATTGTGATTGAGACGATGCACAAGATTGTTCGTAATGTGGAAGAAAATGGTTACCCATTTAATACTCCGAAAGAGCTGAATGAAGGTTCTCCTAATTATATGAGCGATTCTATTTGCCGCTCGGCTATTTTTATTGCTGAAAAGACAAATGCAGTGGGTATTATTTCGATGACGTCATCAGGCTACACCGCATTTGAGATTTCAAGTCATCGACCTAAAGCTTCCACATTTATTTTTACGAGTAACCGCAATTTGTTGAATACACTGAGTCTACTGTGGGGGGTTCGTGGATTTTACTATAATAAATTTGAAAGCACTGATAAAACAATCAGCGATGTAAACCAAATTTTGAAAGCAGAGAAGCTCATCGAACCTGGTCAAATTGTAATTAATACGGCGGCTATTCCAATCGAGAAAAAAGGAAAAACCAATATGATTAAAGTGACTTTGATTGATTAAGCAAAGTCTTTCTCAAACCCTCTCTATTTCGACAGTTTGATGTTGAGATAGAGAGGGTTTTCTACATCACGTCATATTGCGTGCTATCTCTTATAAATTAGCCTAGTTACACTCGGGAAAACAATTAGAAGCAATGGTAAAGCCACCAAGAGCCCACTGATGACAGCAATTGCCAACGGTTGGTGAAGCTGAGTGTTTGTTTCTATGCCTAATGCCAAGGGACTGAGCGCAGTGATGGCACCCAAAGCAGTCATCGGTTTTGGACGTAGTTGGGTGGAGATAGAATAAACGATTGACTCATCAACTTTTTTCGTACGTGCTGTTTCTTTAAACTGGAGAAAGGTAAATATGGTATTTTCGCCGATGATGCTTACGATCATAATAACTTCCCACATTCAAGGGCGTACCTGTGATATATAAAGCTAAATAGCTCCCTGAGAGTCCTAAGATGGAGATGAATAAAATGGATAGGGCGATTTTAAATTCCTTGAATAGGAACAAGGTCACAAGAAATACGAGCAAACTAGAGCTGATTAAAATAAGCAAAAGCTCCTTCAACGATTGTTGTTACTCAGCATAAACACCTCCGTATTGAATAGTATATCCTGGCGGTAAGGGAGCCCCATCTGGGTGTCGATTGCTTTTTGAATGTCTTTCATGGCACTACCTAAATCTCGGTTCTCTAGTCGGGTAGTGACGATGCCTACCGACTGTAGGTTTTCTCTTTGTATCTCGAATTCTCCTTAGTTTACTTGTATCGTTGCGAGTTCAGCAATGGGTTTCAGTTTTCCACTGGGTAAAAAAAATCGTAGCTGATTGATGTCGGCTACACTAAACTTTCGGCTGTTTGGATAAATGATTCGAATATTCGACAATTGCTCTTTTTCAAGGATACCACCCACTACATTTCCCTCCAAAGAGGTTTGCTGTTGATATTGAAAATTAGCTGGTGTTATCCCAAACTGTGCCAATTTCGCAAGATCAGGCTGAACACTGACCGAAGGCCCTGCAATGACCACGCCATCAAAACATCTGCAGTACCTATTACATGAGAAACGACGCCGGTCACTTTCCTTGAGAGCTCTTGTTGTTTTTGCTGATTATCCCCGAAAATCTTTACCTCGATGGGCTGTACAGAAGTCATTAAATAGCCCAGCATATCACCGATCACTTGCCCGAAATTGGTCCTTAATGCTGGCTGGGTAGCTGTTTTCTGACGTATTTCAGTAATAATATCTGCTGTTGTCTTTTTTCTATCTCTTTTTAACTGGATGAGATAATCTCCTTTATTAGGCTCAGTGATAAAAAAGCCCATTTGGGTGCCTGTTCTTCTGGAATAGGTTTCTACCTCTGGAATTTTCGTGATCAATTTTTCGATTTTGCGTAATATTCGATCGGTTTCTTCCAACGATGTGTATAGTCCATGACAATACTACCTTCGTCCATCTCGGGTAAAAAACCGGTTTCTAACCGGGGTACGATTAAACAGATTAATCCGCCTAAAACAACAATGAAGATGATGCTGATATAGGGCCGTAGAATAAAAAAAGATACCCATTTAGCCTCAAACTGTTTTTTTTCTGAACAGGGGGGAGGTCTGTAGTCTTATTTTTCTTTGTGAGTAATAATGGGAGAATAGCTGCTGTTTACTGCCAAATTTGCTTGCGGCTTGTAAATAGCTTTAATGCGCAGGCTATCCACTCCATTGGATGTCACTTGATTCTGATAATCTTTCGTCAAAGGGCTATTCGCTATTGCTTGTTGGAGGTAGAAGTCAAGGCTATTATCTTGAGCTGCTTGATGACAAAAAGTCCACCTGTGCATATGAGCAAGATCAATATCTTGATCATTAGTCGATCATATTGGTATTTGGTTAGCATTTGCGTGTGCTGCAATTTAAATGGTATTGAACATGATGCGTATAGTATCAACCTTCGTATGCTTCCTTCAATTTTTTTAGATCGAGCTTTTTCATTTGCATCATGGCAGCCATCGCTCTTTTAGATTTTATGGGATCCTTACTACTTAACAATTCAGTCAGGCCAGCAGGGACAATTTGCCATGATAGGCCGTACTGATCTTCTAGCCAGCCACAGTTCCCTTTTTTCCCACCCATAGCAAGTTTTTCCCATAGCTCATCGACTTCTGCTTGTGTTTGACAATTCACAAAAAATGAAATAGCCGGGGTGAAGGTAAAGTGTGGACCCCCATTTAATGCATAGAATGTTTGTCCATCGAGCTCGAATATTACAGACATTACGGTTCCTTTAGGACCTGGTCCGCCTTCGCCATAATGGGTGATGGATTTAATTTTTGAATTTTTGAAAATAGAAGCGTAAAAGTTTGCAGCTTCTTCGGCTTGGTCATTAAACCACAGAAATGGAGTGATTTTGTTGCTGATGATTTTTGAATTTTCCATAGTGCAATTAAGTGTAATTATTTGGTGAAAAGTGATTGAGTCGTAGCCTAAATACAGGGCTTTGAATACTCATGAAAGCTACTAGAATGGACAGAAAAACTTCTGTTTATCACACCTATGTTCAAGGGTAATGAGTTATCCACAATTATAATATTTTGACAATAAGATATTTGGACGTATATGATGTAGTTGAATCGTACTTCGACTAGGCTTGTGGAAAACTAGGATGGACTAAAGCACCTCATTTTGGGTAAATTTGAGATACAGCCCTAAATTTTTTCAGAAGGGCAAGTAATTCACAGACATATATCAAACACATAAAACTACCAATATGAGCAAGGAAGTCGCAAAAAAAAACGGACCTCGAGGAGGTTTGCTATTCAAGCGTTATTTCACCAAATCAGACGTGAATGTGTATGATCTATTTACGTACGAAAAGCGCTCGTCAGTTATCCGTAATCCAGCTGGTGATGCTGTTTTTGAAAAGAATGATGTCGAGGTTCCGGTGGCATGGAGTCAGGTAGCTACTGATATCTTAGCCCAGAAATATTTTCGCAAAACTGGTGTACCGATGTCTGATGGTACGACAGGCTCCGAAAACAGTATTAAACAAGTAGCTCACCGGATGGCCAATTGTTGGAAAATATGGGGTGAGCGTTATGCCTATTTTGCAAGCCCAGAGGATGCAGCGGTGTTTTATGACGAACTGGTGTACATGATTATTGGTCAGCTAGGAGCACCTAATTCTCCTCAATGGTTTAATACGGGTTTGCATAGTTCGTATGGTATCGTAGGTAGCCCACAAGGGCATTATTATGTGGATCCGAGGACAAATAAATTAGAAAAATCAACCTCCGCATATGAACGTCCTCAACCTCATGCTTGTTTTATTTTATCAGTAAAAGATGATCTCGTAAATGAGGGGGGTATCATGGACCTCTGGGTTCGTGAGGCTCGTATTTTTAAATATGGATCTGGAGTTGGAACTAATTTTTCGACTATTCGTGGTGAAACCGAAAAACTCTCTGGAGGTGGATATTCCTCGGGGCTCATGTCATTTCTTAAAATAGGTGATCGTGCAGCTGGAGCCATTAAATCGGGAGGAACTACACGAAGAGCAGCTAAAATGGTTTGTTTGGACCTTGACCACCCCGAAATAGATCTTTTTGTCAATTGGAAAGTAGAAGAAGAAAAAAAGGTAGCCGCTTTAATTGCCGCAGGCTATTCGTCCGATTATGAAGGTGAGGCTTATCGTACGGTATCGGGCCAAAACTCGAATAATTCTGTTCGTATCCCAAATGAATTTTTTCATGCTTTGGAAAAAGGTGCCAACTGGAATCTTATTGCACGTACAGATGGCCATGTCTTGAAAACAGTTTCTGCTGAAAAACTATGGCAAGACATTGCATTTGCTGCTTGGGCATGTGCTGATCCGGGTGTCCAATACGATACTACCATTAATGAGTGGCATACTTGTCCAGAGGGTGGACGGATTAATGCGTCAAATCCATGCTCGGAGTATATGTTTTTGGACAATACTGCCTGCAATTTAGCTTCGATTAATTTGGCTCACTTTTTCGATCCAGAGACACTTGTTTTTGATGTCAAAGGTTTTGAACATGCTTGCCGTGTTTGGACTGTCGTTCTAGAAATTTCAGTGTTGATGGCTCAGTTTCCATCCAAAGAGGTCGCACAGTTGTCGTACGACTATCGCACACTAGGCTTGGGCTATGCTAACTTAGGCTCGATATTAATGACTGCCGGCATCCCCTATGATAGTGATAAAGCACGTGCAATAGGAGGTGCCGTTACAGCCATCATGACAGGTACTGCTTACGCAGCTTCTGCAGAGATGGCAAAGGAATTAGGTGCATTTGCCAAGTATGAAGAAAATAAAAATCACATGCTGCGCGTGATGCGAAATCATCGGTATGCAGCATATAATACCAACTCATACGAAGATCTACAAATATCCCCCCCCGGAATTGATCCCAAAGCTTGCCCCGACTATTTGCTATCTGCCGCATGCAACGCTTGGGACAAAGCGGTAGAGCTTGGCGAAAAATATGGCTATCGAAATGCACAAACGACAGTGATTGCGCCCACAGGTACCATCGGTTTGGTGATGGATTGTGATACGACAGGAATTGAACCTGACTTTGCTTTGGTAAAATTTAAAAAACTTTCAGGCGGTGGATATTTTAAAATTATTAATCAGGGAGTGCCTGGTGCATTGCATAACTTGGGATATACCCCGCATGAAATTGAAACCATTGTCAACTATGCAAAAGGTGCAGCTACATTAAAAGGAGCTCCTCATATCAATTTTGATACCCTGTCAGCGAAAGGTTTTAGAGAGGATGATTTGCAAAAAATTGATAAATCTCTTTTTGCTGCTTTTGAAATAGGCTTTGTGTTCAACCAATGGACATTGGGGGATGATTGTTTAAAACGTTTAGGGTTCAAGCCCGAACGATATAATGCATCTAATTTTAATCTGTTGCGTGCATTGGGCTTCACTCGCCAACAAATCACGGAAGCCAATGAATTTATTTGTGGAACAATGACTGTTGAAGGGGCTCCTTATTTGAAGAAAGAACACTATCCAATATTCGATTGTGCTAATAAGTGTGGATCAAAAGGACAACGTTACATTCATGCACATGGGCATATTAAGATGATGGCCGCTGCACAGCCATTTTTATCAGGAGCAATCTCTAAAACAATCAACCTGCCTCATGAGGCTACAGTTGAGCAAATCAAAGATTGTTATGAGCTGTCCTGGAAATTAGGAATTAAAGCAAATGCATTGTATCGAGATGGGTGTAAACTATCTCAGCCACTATCGACTAAGGCGGATACGAAAGAAGATAAAATAGAGACAGTGGAGGAGGTTTTGGGTGAGGCTGCGAATGTTCGATTGAGCGATCTAACGCCAGAGCAGGTATTAGAGGCTGCTCGTGCTATTTTAGATCGGTCAACAGATACGCAGTTCAAGCGCCAGCTCTCATCCGTGATCGAGAAAAAAAATATGCCTGCTCGCCGTTCTGGCTTCACACAAAAAGCAAGTGTTGGAGGGCAAACTATCTTTGTGCGTACGGGTGAATATGAAGATGGAACATTGGGCGAAATATTTGTAGACATGCACAAAGAGGGTGCTACCTTCCGCTCCTTGATGAACTGTTTTGCCATTGCCATTTCGGTTGGATTACAGTACGGTGTGCCATTGGAAGAGTTTGTGGACAAATTTACATTTACTCGGTTCGAACCTTCTGGGATGGTTATTGGCCATCAAAATATTAAAAGTGCCACTTCCATCATCGATTATATTTTCCGTATGCTAGGTTATGAATACTTAGGACGCGAGGACTTAGTTCATGTACTTGATAATGAAAAGGCCATTCTAGGAAACCCTCAAATGGCCGATGAAGATCGGAATGTAGATGAAAGTACTTCAACAGATGATACGCACTCGATTGAATCCAAGTCTAGATCGAGTAAAGCGTTGAAGTCTGTACTCGATATTTCTGGTGGTGGCCAGTCAGATGCCCCTGCTTGTAGCAACTGTGGTCATATTATGGTGCGTTCAGGTACTTGTTATAAGTGTTTGAACTGTGGTACGCAGGGTGGGTGTAGTTAAGATATTGGCAAATGTTGAATAGCTTTCGTGAGATACCTATATATTTTAAACATCAGTATCGGCCTTCTTATTGGTGGTGAATGGGGCCACAAAGCCGTGCCTAAATAATGATACTTTACGATATAGTTAATAAAAAAAGATCGTTGACCTAGCGGTCTTTTTTATTAAGCATGACTTTGGTTTGATAATTTTAACTTTGAAGGGCAAAACGTAGATATCTCTGCATAAGACTAAACAACCACTTCAATAATCTTTCTGTTAACCTGATCAACTTTATGAAAAGAACGCTGCTGTTCATATGTATTCTCATTCCCTATTGGGGGTTTGCTCAAAATCGTCAACCGTTTGTTGAAACAATTGAGTTGAAAAATAAATGGGTGGATGCTACTTTTAAAAAAATGAGTCGCCGTGAGCGTATTGCACAATTATTTATGGTGCGTGCATACTCCAATAAAGGAAAAGCTTTTGAAGATTCCATTGCAACGGTCATTCAAAAGCAGCGTATCGGTGGCTTAGTGTTTTTTCAGGGTGGGCCAGTTCGGCAAGCCACCTTGACTAATCGATATCAATCGATATCAAAAGTACCTTTATTAATTGCGATGGATGGAGAGTGGGGCTTGGGAATGCGTCTCGATAGCACGATATCATATCCTTTTCAGATGACATTGGGGGCTATTCAAAATAATGAACTGATCTATGAAATGGGGACGCAAATCGCTGACAATTTTAAGCGCCTGGGTGTCCACGTTAATTTTGCTCCTGATGTAGATATTAATAATAATCCTAGAAATCCGGTTATTGGCTTTCGTTCGTTCGGTGATAATAAATACAATGTAACGGCTAAGGCTGGAGCCTATATGAAAGGCTTGCAAGATGAAGGTATATTAGTGAGCTTAAAACATTTTCCTGGGCATGGTGACACCGATGTGGACTCACATCTGGATTTGCCGCAGCTTCTTTTTAATCGGGCCCGTTTAGACTCACTTGAGATGTATCCTTTTCGTGAGCTGATCAAGCAAGGTGCATCTGGTGTTATGACTGCCCATATCAACATTCCAGCAATGGATACGACTGCTCATGTGCCTGTAAGCTTATCTAAGCCAATCACTACAGGTGTGCTGAAAAATGAACTAGGTTTTAAGGGATTGGTCTTTTCAGATGCTATGGAGATGAAAGGTGTTATTAAATTCTTTCACGATGGTGAGGCCGATGTACGAGCTATTATTGCTGGAAATGATGTAATAGAGCTTTCTCAAAATACGGAACGTGCCATCAAACTAGTTCGTAAAGCTATTCGTCGTAATAGAATAGGTTGGGATCAAATCAACGAAAGTGTAAAAAAAATACTCGCGGCAAAGTATTGGCTTGGTTTGAATCACCCTAAACCAATCTCTACAGAGCATATAATAGAAGATTTGAATAGCTCGGATGCTGGGATGTTAAACCAACGCCTGGCTGATGCGGCTGTAACTGTCTTGAAAGGTGATCACATGATTGAAAGGCTAAACCTCAAAAAAACTACAGCTATCATAAGCTTAGGGGTGACATCTTCAAGTGTATTTCAAGCACTATTAAAACCTAAGTTTAGACATGTTGAAACCTTCATTTTGCCTAAAAATGCTTCAGCTGAGGATATTGACGATATCAAAGATCAACTAAAGGACTTTAAGCAAATTATTGTGAGTATTCATGATATGCGCAAGCGCCCATGGAGTAAGCTAGATTATAGCAGTGACTTGAAATCTTTTGTGGCTGACCTTGCCAAGATGAATAGTATCCTATGTGTATTTGCTAATCCGTATATACTTTCTAGTTTACCTGGTATCGAGGAATGTAAATCTATCTTGATGAATTACCAACAAAGTGATGAATCACAAAGTACATCTGTTCGGGTTATTCTCGGTCAATTAAAGGCTAGTGGAAAATTACCTGTTACCGTTAATTCATTTTTTAAATATGGAGATGGAATGTAAAATTCTCACTCCAGCCTGCTTTGGAGAGGCGTGTTATATTATATCTCGTTAACTCTTGTATTCTACGGATTAACAAAACGCTACAGATAAAAAGAAGACATGTCATTGTGATCATGCAGATCACAATGACTACTGCACTAGCAAATCATGCAATCACCTAATAAGTACAACGATAATTTTCTTAAAGCACTTGCTCGACTGAATGAGAATCAACGCAAAGCCGTTGATGAAACAGAAGGACCTGTATTGGTAATTGCCGGACCGGGTACAGGTAAGACACAAATACTCGCAGCCCGTATTGGAAAAATATTGCTCGATAGTGATACCCAGCCTCACAATATTTTATGTCTAACCTATACTGATGCTGGCGCAGTGGCCATGCGTAAACGCCTGTTCGATTTTATTGGTCCAGAAGCTTATCGTGTGCATATTTATACATTCCATGCATTTTGTAATGATATTATTCAGGAGAATTTAGATTACTTCGGGAAGTTGGAACTAGATCCGATTTCTGACTTAGAACGTATCGCACTCTTACGTCAACTCATTGATCAGTTTGATCAAGATCATCCGCTGAAGCGCTACCATGGTGATGTATACTATGAAGCCAGTCGGTTACAAAATTTATTTTCCGTGATGAAGCGCGAAGATTGGACATCAGATCTGATTAATGAAAAAATAGATGATTTTATTACGCTGATTACGGAATGTGAGCCTGATTCGATTTACTACAAAGAATATAAGTACACAAAAAAATACAAGGATAAAGAAGCAGGATCTTTAAAGCCAGCTTTCGCGGCGCTAAAAGAAAAGCTAGAAAAGCTTCGGGTCGCCGTATATGAGTTTCCCAAGTATCAGCAATTAATGCGAGAGGCAGGTAGGTATGATTACGATGATATGATTCTGTGGATACTCAATGCATTTAAAACTGACGAGCAATTTCTGTTGAATTACCAAGAGCGTTATTTATACGTACTAGTTGATGAATATCAAGATACCAGCGGGGCACAAAATGAACTAATTCAACTATTGACAAGCTATTGGGATCAGCCTAATATTTTTGTAGTGGGAGATGATGATCAATCTATCTTTCGCTTTCAGGGGGCCAATGTTCAAAATATTGAAGAGTATCACGCGCGCTACTCTAAAGATCTGTATAGCGTGATGCTCACCGATAATTACCGTTCTACACAAGCTGTTTTGGATATTGCCAAAGTGCTCATCGATTATAATACTGAGCGGATCCATCTACCCGGACTCAGCAAAAATTTAGTCGCGAAAAATGAACGATTGATAGATGTAGCCACTCAGCCCGAGATTAAATCTTATCTGTCAGCATTCCATGAATTCGCAGCCATCACTGAAGAAATCAATCGGCTAATAACAAGTGGTGTAGCCCCACAGGATATTGCCGTGATTTATAAAGAACACCGATCAGGTGAGGAGTTGGCACGTTATTTTCATTTAAAGGGTATTCCTGTCAATACGAAGCGCAAAGTCAATATTTTAGAAGATCCCTTCGGACAAAAATTGATAACCATCTTGCGCTACCTGGCAATGGAAAATGAATTGGCTTACAGTGGGGATGAGCTTTTGTTTGAGATCATGCACTATGATTTTTATAGCATTGAGCCCATCGATGTAGCCAAACTCAGTGTAGAAGTGAATGCCCATAATTACCAACATAAAAACAAAGTCTCTATCCGGGCACAGATTAATGAGCTGGCCAACAAAACAAAACCGACCTTGTTTGATACCGAAAGCCACGAGCAGATAAGGAGGCTGAGCATCAATCTCGAGCATTGGATTAAAGGGGTAAATAATTGGACGATCCAAAATCTGTTTGAAAAAGTGATGGCCGAAGGTGGCATTTTGGCTTACATTTTAAAGTCGCCAAATAAAACCTGGTTGATGCAATTACTTTCTTCATTATTCAATTTTTTGAAAGAAGAAAGCTGCAAAAAAACTGACTTAAAACTGAAAGAGTTTATATCACTTCTGGACTTGCTGCAACAAAATGATCTTCCACTGGAGCTCAATCAATATATTTTTAATCAACAGGGAGTAAATTTTTTGACATGTCATGGTTCGAAAGGTCTGGAGTTTGAGTATGTGTATTTAATTGGTGCGACCAAAAATGTGTGGGAGAAAAAGCGAAAAAATCAGTCGGGTTATAAAATGCCTGATACGCTTTTCTCTTCACTGCCATCTGCAAGTGATGAGGAAGAGCTTCGGCGTTTATTTTATGTAGCGCTAACACGTGCCAAAAAATATTTGTATATCTCCTATATCCAACAAAGTGAGAAAGGTAAAGAGCTAGAGCCAACTGTTTTTATTGGGGAAATACTAGCCAAAACAGATTTAGAAATCCAGCATCAACAGGTATCAGAGTCGATACTGACTGATTTTTTTGCGTTGCAATTCTCAGCAACGGAACAGCCCTCACTCGGCTTGATTGATTCGGAATATCTCAACCATCTACTAGAAGGTTATGCACTGAATTTGACACATCTAAACAACTATTTAGAATGCCCACTTAAATTCTATTTTCAAAACCTAATTCGGGTGCCGAAAGGAAAAAATGATACACTCACATTCGGTTCGGCGGCACACTCGGCATTGCATAAATTATTCTTATCGTTAAAAAGTAATGGTAATGAATTCCATAGCGTAAAGCGCTTTATGGACGACTTTCGTTGGTATATGCACCGTAATCGAGAAGCATTTACTGCTGAACAATTTAAACGACGTATGGAATATGGTGATAAAATTTTACCAGAATATTATCGTCAGTATGTGAATGGTTGGGAAAAAAATACGCTGACTGAGTATACCATCAAAAATGTAGAGGTGGATGGAGTGCCTATTAAAGGGGTACTAGATAAAATAGAGTTTAAGGGGAGTGATATCAATGTGGTTGATTATAAAACGGGAAGCTATGCGAAGGCAAAATCTAAGTTTAAGCGCCCTGATGATGCCAATGTGCGTGGTGGCGATTACTGGCGTCAAGCGGTATTCTATAAATTATTAGTAGAGAATGATAGAAGTACAACTTGGCGAGTAATGAGTACCGAGTTTGATTTTCTGGAGCCTGAAGACGATCAATACATCAAAGAAAAAATAGTAATTGCTCCAGAAGATTTAGCGATTGTGAAAGCTCAGATCAAAGACACCTATTCCCGAATCATGAACCATGAGTTTACAACCGGCTGTGGTAAAGCTGAATGTCATTGGTGTACATTTGTACGCTCCAATTTTGAGCAAGCACCCAATATGTTCGAAACAAATGAGCATGATTCGGAATAAAAGTTAGCTTATCTGTTCAGTATGTCTAGACCTGTGTAATGCACTTAAACTTATGCGGGTGCATGTATTTCATGATTTTTCGTTTTTTGTGGCTAGGGTGTGCTGTTTTGCTAATAAGGTGGTGTCTATTTTTTGCAAGACTGCGCCTTAGCTTATCGTTATATTTTTAAATCATTTGCTGGTTCATGTGATCGATGATTTTTTGTTTTTATAATTATTTTTTTTTCAAAAATAAGTGCTACGTTCGCTGCTGAATTTTATTAAAAGAAATAATATGAACTCAAAACCTATGAAATTGAAAACAAAAAATTGGAGTTACTTGTTCGTGGTAGGTACATTTTTAATGATAGCAGGTGGCTGTAAGAAAGACAATTTAAATCAGGCCACAGTTACTACGGCGTTGAACTCGACGCCAGCGAGCCTTGCCTTAGATCCGAATTCTGTTGTTGTTGTAACGGGTAATATTACGAGCGATGGTGGAAAGCCTATAACCGAACGAGGCGTGTGCTACAAGATTGTAGCATCGAATGCGCAGGATTTAAAAGTAGATCCTACGTTAGATAATTGTATCGGGAAAGTTGTTAGCACAACTACCAGTCAGAAATTTAGTGCCAAAGTAAGTGTAGTTAACTCGGGATACTACTATGTGCGAGCATACGTAAAGAATAGTAATGGAACTTTTTACGGTAACACAGTGGCATTTCAGGGAGCAGGAAGTGGTGTAGCCACATCTGACGCAAAAGCACAGGCGGTGTTGTTGAAATCGACACAAGATGACGTTACCGCTTTAAAGCAGAAAGTGGAGGAGCACGGAAAAGAACTTATAAAGAAGATTAATGGGATCGATTTTCAGGCCTTGAGCAATACAGTCGCTGACTTGGCAAAATCTGACGAAGAGAAGCTAAATAAAATCAAGTCCTCTTTTCAAGACTTAATTGCGAAAAAACTTGATTCAGCTGATTTCGCCAAAGGGAATAATGCAATACATAAACTATTAGAAGCAAAATTGAATTCAGCTGATTTTGTAGCTGCAAAGAATACATTGGAGTCATTGATCAATACCAAAGTGGGCACAGATGATTTAGCAAGCGCAAAAGCTGAATTAAAATCATTGATTAATAACAAGATGAGCACAGATGATTTTGCAAATGCTAGAAATGCACTGGAGATATTGATTAACGCTAAAGCGAGTACGCAAGACTTAACAAACGCGAAAACTGAATTGAGTTCACTTATTGATACCAAAGTGAGTACGCAAGAATTAGAAAATGCGAAAGCTGGGCTAAATTCACTGATCAATACCAAGCTGAATACACAAGATTTAACAAATGCAAAAACTGCATTAGAGTCACTGATCGATGCAAAAGCCAGTCAAACAGAGTTTGATGCTGCCAAGAGGAAGCTTTCTCAAATAGAGAAAATCATTTTAAATATTAATCCTATTAGTTCCTTGGCTACAACTGAATTAGCAAATGGAACTGCATCAATTGCGATTACATTGGATCATATTAGTATTGATCCAACTGTAACGAAACCTTTCACTGAGATAAAAAAGTTGGAATATGTGTGTTTTGAGTCAAACAAACCTACCCCTGCTCCATCTGATAGAAAACCAGTTTCTTTTGATCCTAATGCGGTTGCTGATGGTGAAACTACTATAGAGATTAGCCAACCTATCACTAACATTGATGCAGGTAGGATGTATAAGTTTATCGTCTATGCTACAATGGTAGGAGGAAATAAAGTACATTCTGGCCGTGCCACTTTTACCGCAAGATAATGGTACGAGCAAAGTATAAATAGGATATACTTATTACATAAATAAATGGGGCTAGTATATTGACTAGCCCCATTTATTATTTAGGCTCTCGAAGAAATAAAGGTTTTATGAAGACTAAATTGGGAGTGCTTCGCACTGCAGTCTTTTTTGTAGTTCTTTCATTTTCTTGTAAAAGAAAAAATGAACAGCCAGGGTTTGTTCGATCAGAAGAAGCAAAGGAATTTATTTGTGCGACTGATTTTCACATACTGAATAAAAATAGTCCCTCAACATCTGTTGCTGTTGGTGCTGAAAAATATTTCTGGCCTAATAATCCGGGTGGCCCAATTGTGATACATGTCAAATTTCTTCAAGGTGGTAATGATTACATTTTCCAAAAAGTTGAACACTATGCTAAAGAATGGGAGAAATACGCCAATGTCCGTTTTGATTTTGTAGATAGAGCTGAGCCCGCAGAGATAAGGATCAGTTTTGATGTCACAGATGAAACCTTTGTGAAGGCGATTGGTATTTACCTATTAGATTTTGCTGAAGACGATCAATACAATATGCACTTTGAAGGTCTCTCTAATAACTCCCAAGAAAGTGAGATATCAGAGAGTGTTTTACATGAGTTTGGTCATGTGCTAGGCTTGATGCATGAGCAGTATCATCCCCGTGCTAGATGGAATAAGCCATACATTTATGCATATTATAGCCGTGAAAAAGGGTGGTCAAAAAAAGAGGTAGATAAATTTTTCTTTAAGGGATTCCAGATGTTTGATCCAAAGTATTCGAAATACGATTCAAAGTCTATTATGCACTACTGGTATCCTGAAAAATTTGCGCTAAATCATGTCGGAGAATTTGGTTCGAGCGAATTGTCGGATGGGGATAAGAAGTTTATACAAAAAATATACCCATTTCCCCCAGCGATTTTAAAGAGGAGCAATTAGATATTGCTCCTCCTTCATTTGCAAGCTCAGGTAAAATAGTAGAATATGTCTTTAGATTGTTAAACCAAATTATTCCTTGGTAGTGTATCTAAATGTATGATGACTCTTTTCAGGGATAAAAAAGTATGCGT
>CALLKE010000241.1 GCA_938008555.1 uncultured Pedobacter sp. | reverse complement strand
CATAACAATGCTGGATTAAAAACGCAGGCGTGCCAGTCTAATAGTGGACGTGTTTGCCCTCTAAGTAACGTCGATCGAAGACAAAAGTCATCCAACCAACAACCAGCGAAGCTGTCAGTATTCGACGAAGTCGATTCTTCAATTTTCAAAATCAGGTGCTTATCTGATTACACCCGAGTCATCCACTGTTAGCCTGTTTTGCGATACGATTAGATGATGATTGTGGTGCATGATATGAACCCCAAGAGCTTTCAAACTTGCAATGTGCATTTTAATTTTCTGTTCATGAGGGTCGCCACGTTTATAGCCGATTTCTTTGTACTTATCGCCAGCCAATATTTTGTAAATAGCCCTGGCTATTCGATTAGCGATTGCTACCTTCGCTTTGTTTGCGGAACCTAATCTGTACCTGAGTTTATTGTATTTAGCGCGATAAAATGATCCGCGCTTTAATTTTGCATTTTGCGCAACTTGAATCAGGATCAATGCTAAGTGGGGGTTACCAGCTCTGCGTTTTGATCTTTTTTTTTACCCGCAGATTCATTATTACCAGCTGCTACTCCTGACCAGGCTGCAAACTTTCTTTCATCATCAAAACGACTCATATCGTCTGTGGCTTCTGCTAATATTCCAATAGCTAAAACTTCATCTATTCCGGGTATTTCTTTCAACTTATCAACTAAATGTCGATAGGGTTGAACTTTGTCAAATAATTGATTCTCAATTTCTCGCATATGATCTTTGATCTCATAAAACTGGGTCATCAACCGTTTGATCACAAAACAATGATCTTTTGTCAGCGAATTTGTTAACGCTTTCTGTGCCTCCTCCTTGCGTTTAATCTTTGTCGTCACAGCCGAAGTGAGTGTTCCTGCATCGGTAACACCCTCTGCGATCAAGTCTAAAATTTTTAAACCTGATACACCAAAGACGTCAGATACGATCGAGCCATATTTGATATTTCCATCCTCTAAAATCCTTTGTATTCGGTTCTTGACGCGTGATAAGTCGTCGACCAAATTTGTGCGATGGCGGCTCAAGAGTCGCATGCGTTGAAAAATATCTTCAGGGATATAGGATTGCTTGATTAAACCAAATCGATGCAGCTCTGCGATCCAACGTGAATCACCCATGTCGGTCTTTCTGCCAGGCACGTTCTTCATGTGTGCAGCTTGACCGAGCGTAATTCTGATTCCCATCGGAGCCCAAACATTATAGATCGGCTTCCAATATACTCCAGTCGATTCCATAGCCACATCCAAAACATTCATCTCTTTGAGTTTTAGTCCTGCCTTCATCAAATCATCAGTAAATGTTAAACATGAAAACTGATGAACTTCGGGCTGAGATTCTGGTTCACCTATTACGACAGTAATCGCTAGAATCTCTTTGTGAACATCAACCCCTGCAACGCGCGTTTTGAATACTTCCATGTATCCTCCTCCTAAAAATGATCATCACCAGGACGAGATAGGCGGCACTGTTCAAACCTTGCCCTGCGAAGAATAGAAAATTAATTCCTGACTTCATACGGCGACTCTTTAAGCACCTATCCAGCCAATTTTATGTACGAACTTGCCTTATCACCAGATGCAGCGGTGATTAGGCGGCCCAGATACAATTCGACCTTTTTGCCTAATGATGACTTTTCTATTTTCTCAAAAAATAAATCTTCGATCGAGGCCTGAAACTACAAAACTAAACTCGACTTAGGTGCCGAAGCGGCCCGCGCTCCGCGCGGGTGGAATTTATCACGAACTTCAAAAGATAGCAGTGCATCCAAGACTTTTTAAATACAAGGG
>CALLKE010000240.1 GCA_938008555.1 uncultured Pedobacter sp. | reverse complement strand
GGGCTGAGGTGCTTCGCAGTCAAATAAAAAGGAACCCGAAGGTGGGTTCCTTTTTATTGATCAAAAATGCTGTTTCCAACGGTCGACCGCAAGAATCTGGGGGATTGGGTATTTGCAGCGGAAAAAATGCTCGCTCGACGCTACGCGAGCCCCACGGTTAATGAGGCTAAGCTAGCCCAAAAAAAACAAAACCCCCGGCTAGCCGGGGGCATGGGCTGAGTACTTGTGCGCTTAGGCTGCCACTTTTAACTCTTCGGAAGAGCCTTTTTGTTGGGGAGAAAACAACGCTGCTTGAATTTCTTGGGCATCTGTTTCCCGTACCCAATTAGTAACGGCAGATTCTATTGCAGAAAAGAACTTCTCATCACTATGTCTAATCGCTTCCCGAATATTCATAAACGAAACAGTTGCGGACATGAGCTTCTCCTTATTTCTTCGAAAATACTAGCCAGCGCCCTTGCATCTGAATGCTGACGGGTGATGCTTCTTCGCCAATCTCGTCCAATATTGTAAGCCTGATAGTATGTAGCAAACTGAGCAACGAGTCTGTGCGGCCGTATATTTTAAACGTTCCAGACTGATTTTGCATAGATAAGTCCACAGCCCCTTTGATTGCGTCAACATAAATCATGACCACTTGGGCTTGATGTTCCGCAATATTCCAATATTGGGGCGTGATAAAAATTTTGAGCAATTTAGTGAGACCGCCACGATTGTCTGTTGCCACTACTTCGATAAAAGCAGATGCGACCTTTTTACCTTCCTCTACAAGTGCATATGCCAAAGATGCACCACTAGGCTGATCGTAATTGATATGAGATCCAATCCAGTCAAACAGCGCGCCATACTCACTGGCAAACTCATCTTTGCCAACTGTTAGCTCCCAGACTTGACGTGTGTCATTGAGCAACTTCTCATCGATTCGTGCTGTTGTGTATGGCATGTTTTCTCCTGTTTATATGCCCTTATTCTATAGCTGTGGCTTGAGAGATTCAATTGAGCTGCTGCCTGACAATCAACGGAGTCCGGGTCGATTACTGCTTCTTGAAGAGTGTTCAGCTTTTTGCCATCAAATAAAAAAGGAACCCAAAGCAGGATTCCTTTTTTAAGAAAACCGCTGTTTCCAGCGGTCGACCGTAACAATCCGGCTTATTTGACGATCTGG
>CALLKE010000239.1 GCA_938008555.1 uncultured Pedobacter sp. | reverse complement strand
ATTTTCGATCATATTTTGTCCCAATATTACCTATCATACATTTAGATACACTACCATCTCTCACTTTACAGATGGATATCATCGACTTTACAAGGAAGGCAGTATTTTTTCCATTACTTCAAGTCCTACATCAATATGTTGTTGCTTAATGGTCAAGGATGGTCGGAAACGTATAGTTTGATCCCCACATCCAAGAAACATAACATGATGCTCAAGCCCTTTCTTAATAAAAGCATCACGCATATTTGGATTAGGAAGATCAAATGCTGTTAATAAACCTCTTCCCCGAACACCTAGTACTTTATTTGTTTTTGCAGCTATCTTCTGTAATCTTTCCTGAAGATATTGGCCTACCACAGCTGCATTTTCCACTAAATAATCTTCTTGTATAATTTCCAATATTTTGGACGAGCGGACCATATCAACTAAATTCCCTCCCCATGTAGAATTGATCCGAGATGATATCCGAAATACATTCGTCTCTATCTCATCTACTTTTTTACCAGCCAAAATGCCGCATACCTGCATCTTTTTCCCAAAAGCCAAAATATCTGGACGGGCATATTCTCCGAAATGCTCATGACACCAAAATTTACCACTTAGGCCAACACCAGTTTGCACTTCATCGTAAATTAGGAAACATTCATTCTCATCAGCCAGCAGGCGCAATTGCTCCAAAAATTCTTTTCGAACATGATTATCCCCTCCTTCAGACTGGATAGGTTCTATAATAATAGCACAGATATCATCTTTATGGTCCTTAAATGCTCGCTTTATTTGAGCGATGGACAGTGCTTCACGCTTTTTTAAATCCTCATAACCAGCATCCGAGTATGGAAACTTAATTACGGGAGTAGAAACTCGCGGCCAATCAAATTGAGCAAACCACTTCGTTTTTTCGGGCAAGGTATTCGTTAAACTTAAAGTATAACCAGAGCGGCCATGAAATGCTTTTTCAAAATGTAGCACTTTAAATCCATGCTCTTTGACATATCCTTTTTGGAAATTCTTTTGAACTTTCCAATCCATAGCCGTTTTTAATGCATTTTCTACAGCTAAAGATCCCCCCGCAATAAAGAAAGCATGTGGTAAATAGGAAGGAATACCAATGCGAGAAAAGGTTTCTACGAATTGAGCGTATTGTGTGGTATAAACATCCGAGTTTGATGGATTTGTCAATGCAGCAAGCATTAAATTTTTTTTAAATTCTTCATCATTCAACATCTTAGGATGGTTATATCCCAACGGTATGGAAGCAAAACAGCTAAAAAAATCTAAAAGTGTACGATTGTATTTCGTATCATAAATATGTACACCACTACTTTTTTCCATGTCAAAAGTTAAATCAAGTCCATCGGCAAGGATATGTTTACTCAACGTTTCTTGAACTTGATTTGGTGAAATTGATAATTTATACATGCTATTAGAATTTTTATATTTCAATTAAATACTTTAAAAAAGAAAAAAAATTAATTTAAATGATAATTATTCGCAAAATATATAAAATATATATTCGACTTACAGACGTTCAAAAATAAAATAGAGTATTAAAGTGAATTCTGAATAGGAATCAATTCACTTTTCACGTCAATTCATTTTTATGAGAAAGCTTTACTAAGCACCCATGTGCTTCGATTGATGGTAAAATTGATTAGTCATCCCTAATAAACCAAATAATCCGCCAGTATGTATGGCAAGAATAGTGCTTTTTACAGGAAAATATCCCTGTTGAATGAGATCATGTATTGCATAAAATAGTTTACCTGTGTAAACAGGATCAATGAGTATACCTGTTTCAGCAGTAAAAGAGCGAATAAAGTTTATCAACTCAGGTTTTGTTTTTGCATAGCCACCAAAGTGATAGTCTAAGTGCATTTCAAAAGCAGGTACATGGTCAAAATATTTTAGAATCTCATCTCGTATGAAACGCCCATCTTTCAAAACAGGCAAGGCGTGTACATTGCTTTTCAGATTATGCTTTTCTAACCCCTTAATAACCCCAGCAAGAGTTGTTCCAGTCCCACAAGCACAAAAAATATGATCATAAGAGTAGTCTAATTCATCAACTAGCTCAGCACAACCTTCTACAGCTTCCGTACTAGCGCCACCTTCATCGATAAAGAATGCTTGTGCATTACTTCCGAAATAGTCTTGAAAGATGTTTTTTTTATCGCGATAGCGGTCTCTTTTCACAAAAAAAAGCTTCATGCCAAAAAGCGTGCAAAGCACCAATAAATCATTTTGCACTTCCTCGCCTCGTACAATACCTGTACTTTTAAATCCAAATTTTGCTGCTGCACAAGCAGTGGCCAACAAGTGATTGGAATAAGCTCCTCCAAAAGTCACCAAATGCTGTTTCTGTTCTGAAGATGCTTTACGCAACAGATATTTGAGTTTACGCCATTTATTACCGGAGATGAATGGATGAATAAGATCATCCCGCTTAACAAATACTTTTATTTGGTTTTTTCTATAGAGAGGATGTTGGATTTGTTCTATGGGGCTGTGAAATTGCAAGTCGATCATGTCAAACAAATTTAATTGTTCTAATCCTCAATCTAGTTTTTATCAGATTCTATTCTTCAATTTGAACAGATGTAACGATATTCCCGTATTATTGAACGCATTTTACAACATCCTTGCATGATCAAAAGATTCCGTACTCTAAACCAAACAAACCTATTTCCATTAATTGCAATAGCCATTTTATTGAGGTTAAACACATTTATTCAAAGACCTGCTCAATTAAGTTTTGATTTTGTGGAACCATTTGCAAAATTATTGATTCCTATCCCTCTTGAGGATACACTGTCGTCGAGTACAAATATGTTTTTAGCCCTTCTATTTACTATCATTCAAGGATTAATCATCAATAAGATTATCAACACCTATAATATCATTGGTAAACCGACCTCTCTTCCTGCTCTACTATTTATTACATTATCTAGTTTATTTCCTCAGTTTGTCATTCTTAGCCCACCACTCCTATGTAATTTTTTACTCATATGGATTATTGGTAAGCTTTTGAATATTTATCAGAGCTTAGAAGTACGCTTCATTATGTTTGATATCGGAATGATTATTGCGTTTGGGACATTAATTTATTTTCCGTTCATCGCTATACTGCCTATCCTCTGGGTCAGTCTGCTTATCTTACGTCCTTTTGTTTGGCGAGAATGGATCATGGGAATTATTGGCTTCTTAGTTATATTCTTTTTTTTAGGAGTTTTCTATTTCTGGAACGACTCACTCGATCGATTTTATCAAATATGGCTTCCTTTAACAACTACTACATTCAACACTAATTTTCACATCAATATGTATGATTATTTAGTTTTACTACCTGTGATGATCATACTGCTAATAGGTATTTTTCAATTGCAACAAAACTTCTTCAGAAGTGCTATTCAAATACGCAAAGCATTTCAATTATTTTTCTTTTTGCTTCTATTGGCACTTCTGTCTTTCCATCTAAAATCAAATTTTCATATCTATCATTTTCTATTATGTGTACCAACAGCTTCTATTCTTGCTTCCTATTTTTTCTTAAACGAAAAAAGAAGATGGCTCTATGAATCTTTGTACTTCGTACTGATTGGATTCATTATTTGTTTGCAGCTATTTTAAAATCAAGGGTAGTGTATCTAAATGTATGATGACTCTTTTCAGAGATAAAAAAGTATGCGTTTTGATTTTTAAAAACCGCCTTTAGTTGCTTGAAAAGCACAGTGTGTTTCAATATTTCCGATCATATTTTGTCCAAATATTACCTATCATACATTTAGATACACTACCAAATCAAGTTCCTAATATTTTAAACGTTCCTTCACTTTTCAAAATTTGAAATAGCTTTGCAACTCACAAATCGCTAAATCAGGCCCATGACAAAGTGATTCCTTGAATAACTTATTGAATAGACAAACGAGCTAAGTACATGAAATTTGGAGTAGTTGTTTTCCCTGGATCTAATTGCGATCAAGACATCATATATGTTTTAGAATATATACTCAAGCAAGATGTAGTACGTCTTTGGCATAAAGACCATGATTTGCAAAATATTGATTTTATTATTCTTCCTGGAGGATTTTCTTTCGGCGATTACCTACGCTCAGGTGCAATTGCTCGGTTTTCACCATTAATGAAAGAAATTATTTCCTTTGCTAATAAAGGCGGATATATTCTGGGTATTTGCAACGGTTTTCAAATACTTACCGAAGCCGGTTTATTGCCAGGAGCGTTACTACATAATGCAAGTTGTAAATTCATTTGCCAAAATGTTTATCTCAAAACAGCCACCAATGAATCCTTAATTACCGCTGATTTGGATATCCAAAAAGCCTTAAAAATTCCAATAGCACATGGTGAAGGAAATTATTTCATCCATGCAGATGGACTCAAACAAATACAAGATCGAGATCAAATACTTTTTCGCTACTGCGATGAATCAGGAAATCTACATCCAAATTCCAATCCAAATGGATCTATAGATCATATTGCTGGTATTTGTAATGTCAGTAAAAATGTATTTGGCATAATGCCCCATCCAGAGCGAGCAGCAGATGCAATTATAGGAAATCAAGATGGATTAGCTATTTTTGAATCAATCCTAAAAATGGTCAATGCTTAATGACTAATCTCGTTATCGACATCGGGAATACACATACCAAAGTTGCTGTATTTGACCATAAAGTACTGCTTTCAGTCAACCACTATGAATCCTTAAGCCCTCAACATATTCAATATTATCTCACTGATAAGAAAATTACACATAGTATACTATCCTCTGTTAGACTTGATGATCATATTGCTGAGCTAGAAGCGATACTTACAAAACAAACAGTTTATACTCGTTTTGCCACACACTTAGCAACAACAATTAACAATCAATACAAAACTCCCGAAACTCTTGGGCTGGATCGTCTAGCTGGTGTGATAGGAGCACAAGTACTCTTCCCACATAGCAACTGTTTAGTCGTTGACGCAGGGACTTGCATTACATATGACACAATAACTAAACAAGGACTATATCACGGAGGAAGCATATCTCCAGGCATATACATGCGATTGAAGGCATTACATGCTTTTACAGGTAAACTACCATTAATCGATCTTGATCTCGATTTTACAACTCTAGAAGGAACAGATACACGTACTTCCATATTATCCGGAGTGATGCAAGGAGTTATATTGGAAGTGCAAGGATTTATAAAAAATTATCAATTACGTTATTCCGATTTACAAGTAATACTTTGTGGAGGTGATGCAATTTTCTTTGATACCCGTCTGAAAAGTACCATCTTTGCTCATCTTTTAAGCATCGAGCCGCATTTGGTTCTTATCGGTTTAAACGAAGTTATTCACCAACAGCATGATTAAAGCCTTCAAGTATATCGCAGTCATAAGCATCCTATTTAATACGCTTTCAACTTTTTCTCAATCAACTACTAGCTCTCCATATTCAAAATTTGGGTTGGGTGATTTGAACGGATCTTTACTCCCTCAAAATAAATCAATGGGAGGAATAAGCATGGGTTTGCGCAAGCTAGGTACCTACAGTACACTTAATATTACTAATCCTGCCTCTTATTCATCTATTGAGCTAACGACTTTTGATCTAGGGACGAGCGCTAATTTTAACCAACTAAGCACCAATAGTGCATCCGACAATAGTCTAAATATTAGCTTAAGTCATATCGCATTTGGAATACCTCTCAATAAAAAGTCGGCGCTAAGCTTTGGTTTATTACCCTATAGCAGGATAGGATATCAGTATAAAAGTTCATCGACAATTGCCAACACTAGCACCCCAGTAGATTATATCTACAGTGGAGATGGTGGATTATCTAAAGCTTATTTGGGATACGGGCGCTCACTAAGCCCTAATTTAAGTATCGGAACCAATGTTTCATATCTATTTGGGAACTTGAAACAAAACAAGTCTGCTGAGTTTCCACAAGATGCACAATCATTAAATTCTCGACAACAAGCTAACACTAGTGCTAATGGTTTGAGTCTAGATTATGGAATACAATATATTATTTATACACAAAAGAAATCAACAATAACGATTGGATATGCCGGTGCTATAACTAGTAAACTAAATGCAACAAGCTCAATAACGAATACTATCTATCGCACAGATCTCACGGGTAACGAAAGCGCATCATTAGGTTCACCATATACTGTGGCTGATGTCTCAAATCAATTAAGTATACCTATGACACAAACTATTGGTTTTGTTTTTCAAAGAGCAAATAAATTTTTAGTGGGTGTTGATCTATCTTATAGTCAATGGAGTAAATTCCAACAGGGCACAACAAATCCTGGCTTAAATGACAGCTATACTATAGCTGCTGGAGGGCAAATCACACCTGATGCAAATGCCATTTCTGACTACTTTAAATGTGTAGACTATCGTTTTGGCCTCAAATACAATAAAAGCTATGTCAATATCAACAACAACAATATCGACCAGTATGCATTTGCTTTTGGCTTAGGATTACCGTTGGCTCCAAATCGACTTGCTTTCTATAAAATAAATTTCTCAACTGAGATAGGGAAAAGGGGCACGCTCAACGATGGCCTAGTTCGTGAAAACTATGTTAACTTCAGCCTAGGTTTTACAGTAAATGACAAATGGTTCATTAAACCTAAATTTGATTAATTTCCATGGCATCCGTAGTGAAACGGCCTTACATCAGTTACTGCCTATTGCTTTTGGCAAAAATATTCATTTGTACTGGCTGTGTAAACAACTTACGTGATGTAGAACGAATATCATCCGATCAATCAACCCAACTAGTTGATATTTCTACAGGTGTAGAAATTATTTATAGTGATTCAGCGATTGTTAAAGCAAAAATTACCGCACCACAACTACTTCACTTCAAGACAGCTAAACCATACGATGAAATGAAAAAAGGTGTCAAAGCTATCTTTTTTGATGAACATCAGCAAGAAACTAGCAACATCGTCGCAGATTATGCAATACGACGTGAGGGTGAGAATATTATTGAGCTACGAAAAAACGTGATAGCTACGAATAAGGAAGGTAAAATATTTAAATCTGATGAATTGATTTGGGACAATAATCGACATAGATTTTATTCAAATAAATTGGTCACCATAATTACCCCCAACCAAACAGTATATGGTACTGAGTTTTGGGCCAATGACAAATTCACATACTACGAGATAAAACAATCCACAGGAGATTTCAGTTTATCAGACAAGCATCTCTTCTGAGGTATTATCAAGTGCGATCAGCCTTTCAGTTCCATTTACCTAATTAAATTGAGCAATATTACCCCTTATTTATGGATAATATTTTTATATTTGCACCTTATTTTAATTATTTAAAACAACCATAACAACATGTACGCAATAGTAAATATAGCTGGGCAGCAATTCAAGGTTGCAAAAGACCAGTATCTTTTTGTGCACCGTTTACAAGGAGATGAAGGCGCTAGTATTGAATTTGACAATGTTTTGTTAGCTGAAGAAAAAGGCCAAATTAAAGTAGGTACTCCTACTTTGAATGGAGCAAAAGTTTCAGCAACAATTGTGTCTCATTTAAAAGGTGATAAAGTGATCGTTTTTAAGAAAAAACGCCGTAAAGGTTACAAAAAGAAAAATGGACACCGTCAGCAATTCACGAAAATTGCAATCACTGACATCAAATTATAATTTTCATTTTAAAGCTCTGAATTGATTTACAATTCATAAAAACAATATAGCATGGCACATAAAAAAGGAGCAGGTAGTTCCAGAAATGGTCGCGAATCGCATAGCAAACGTTTGGGTATCAAAATTTTTGGTGGTCAGGACGCTATCGCAGGTAATATTATCGTGCGTCAACGCGGAACACAGCATCATCCGGATAAAAATGTAGGTATAGGCCGCGATCATACATTATTTGCACTCACTAATGGCACTGTAATTTTCAAAAAGAAATTCAGCAATAAATCATACGTATCTGTCGTTCCTTTTGATTTAAAATCAACGCAAGCACAAGCAACTAAAAACATCGAAGTAGCAACTGCTGTCATTGCAGAACCAGAATCAATTGAACAAATGGAAATACCTAATGAAGCAGAAGTGAAAGCTCCTGCTAAGAAAAAAGCGGCTGCTAAAGCACCAAAAGATTCTGACCCTTCTAAGGAAGAAGAATAAATCTCTTTAGCACGAGCATTAAAAACAAAATCTCGATTATTCATATGAATAATCGAGATTTTGTTTTT
>CALLKE010000238.1 GCA_938008555.1 uncultured Pedobacter sp. | reverse complement strand
ACGCTCTTCCGATCTACACTAGGAAAAGGTGTACATACCGCATATAATATGCTAGATTTTGGTACATTTGAGGGAGCTATTTTCCCAACAGACATGGTAGCTGTCACGAATGGTGGGACTATATCAAACAGGGTTTCATCGACAAATGTAAATATCTCGCAATCACCTGCGGCTGCCAAATCTGGTACTAATGGTTTACTAATAACCAAAAATACTGCGGCAGGCTCCAGCGGAACAGCAGATATCTGTATCTTAAGCCCTGTTAGAAATTGTCACGGAATGCACTCAGGAAGGCTGTATTACAGACATAATGGTACTTCAGCTAGACAGATAACTATACAGTTTGGTTATTTTAAAACATTATTTGACGTATTTGGGAGTCAAGCAATTCCCCAAGTAAAAGATACGTCTTTAATGGTAAATAGTACTATAACACTTCCGGGTGCAGATACTGGATGGGTTGAACTTCCTGTACCAAACCCGTATAGAAGACCTCCAAAGAATTTCGAGTATGTAGGTTGGAGGATTAGAGTACATGACATGAATTCTACAGAGACATTGTTTATTGACGACGTAGAAATCCATCAGTGGTAGAATATTATGGCACAAATTAAAATTAGATCAGACGGTTTATTTGAAATTGTCCATGCCCCAAATGCTGTATTGGATTATGGGTTTAATTGGACAGCTTGGATGCAACCGTCTGAGACAGTAGTAGTAAGTACTTGGGCTATTGACCCTGTACTAACGTTATCTGGTCAACAGAACATTTCTAACACTACAAGTACATTCGTAAATGGTGGAGATGTTGGCAAGGTATACATGCTTACTAATACTATTACTACCAATCAAGGAAGAACCGATAGCCGTACTATGGTACTGAGTTGCCAGCCTAAAGGTAATGTCTAAGCTATTGACAAACCTTCTTATCAATGTATAATTTCTAAATAGAGAAAGACATGGCTAAGAAATCATTTTCAGACAAGCTTAAGGCTATTACATCTAAGCAGAAAAAAGAAATAGACGCTAAAATATGTCTCTTCTCAAGAGAATTATTTCACAGCATTATTGAGTATACTCCAGTCGGTAAAGAATGGTATGGAAACTTCCATAACGAGAAGCCGGGATGGTTAGTAAACAATTGGCAACCTGCAGTAAACTCCATTGATATATCTCTTCAACAGCGTAGTGGCCCTAATAAAACAGGAGCACATAGGCGTATTGATGGAACTGTTACTAATGGGAGTTTTCTAAAAGATGGCTATGTCACATTGACCAATAATGTTCCATATGCTTTTAGGGCAGAATATGCAGGCTGGCCTGCCCCTCAGTGGACAGGAAGTACAGGGCCATATGGCATGGTACGTAAGTCTGTAGTAGATGTTATTTCTAAGTATGGAAGATAGGAGCTAAATGTCTGTACGCTCAGATTTAGAAACAAGGCTACAATTATGGGCTGACTCTCAAGTTCCTAAAATTAAGATAGCTTGGGAAGGTCAATCCTTTCAGAAACCTACAAGTGGCGTGTTCTTACAGGCCGTTGTAATGAGAGCTAAAAGCAGAAACTCTACCTTACGTGGTACTGACTATCGTGAGCACGGTTTATGGCAGATTAGCGTTTGGGGTTTAGACGGTAGAGGCTCTAGTGAAACTGAGAATATCGCCCAAGACCTAGTAAACTTATTTCCAGTTGTTCCTAAATTTGCTTCAACAAGTATAGAACAAGTTGGCACAATAAGTCAAGCAGATATTATTGATGGTTGGCGAGTGGTGCATGTCACCTTCCCCTATCGTAAAGAATCACAAACAATTTAATAAGGAAATACAATGGCAACTATTGCCCAACAAAATATGAAAGTAGCAGTACCAACTACTGTAACAACTACTTCAGCAGCAGCTACTGGCTCTACTGACACTCTTGTGTACAATCCGGGTACTTATCAACTTCTAGAAATTCGTAATACTACTGGTGCCTCAGTAAACTGTGTTATTGCTGGCTCAGCAGCTACCACTATTGCTCCTGATGGTTACGGCGGTACTATCTCTGTAGCGAGTGGTAAGACTATTGCTGTAGCAGCTAATGCAACTGTTATTGTTGCCCTAGATAGCATTAAGTCATACCTACAGGGCACTATTACTACGGCTAACTCCGGTGCTGCTGGCGCTCTAGTTTACAGCTTGTACGCGCTATAATAACAAAGGAAATATAAAATGTCTTTAGCAATTACATCTGCAGGCAGTTCAATCGCAATTGGTAGCCCACCATCAACTGTTACTCTAGCCGGTTTTCAAGCTGTAGCCGATTTCACTGAAATCGCCGAAGTGGTAGATATCGCAGAGTTTGGTAAGAAATACAACCAAGTAACTCATAGCCCATTGTCAACACGCCAGATTATTAAGCGTCGTGGTAGTTATGATAACGGTACAATGACCATTCAGTACGCTTATGCGCCTGCTGATCCCGGCCAAGTGAAGTTAGCAGCAGCACTAGCCACTGATACGTCACAATCCTACCGTGTACGTCTACAAGATGGTACTACATTTTATATGACGGCGCAGTGCATGTCTGCGCCAGTATCTGTTGGTGGTGTTGATAGTATTACCTCTGCGTCAACTGATCTAGAAATTGATTCGGAAATTTTCCGCGCATAATTAGTGAATAGGGAGCCAGAAGGCTCCCTATAAACAAAGGAGGATTATGGCTAAATTTACAGTAGAAGCATTTGTAGAAAAAGCAAAGAATTCTCACGGAAATAGATATGACTACAGTAAAGTCACTGCACGAGCAGTTCAGAGTGCTTTATTGATGTACCAATACAATTCGTAACAAACCATGTTAGTAAATTTCTACTAGCACTTTAATTATCACCGACAAAACTAAAAGGAAACAAATATCATGGCTTTTAACCTAAACAAACTAGCAGCTAAAGAAACCTTCACCCTAGATCTAGAAGATGAAGCAACTGGCGTAAAATTCGCAGATGAAAAAGGTGACCCACTAACTATTAGTGTTTATGGCCCCGGTTCTGCTGCAGTACGTAATGCTACCCTAGCTCTACAAAATCGACAGCTAAAACGTGGCAAAAAGCAGATGACTGCTGAGCTTCTACGTGAAGAAAGTATTGAGCTAATGGCTGCTGGCATTGCTGGTTGTAGTGCTAACCTAGAATATAACGGTAAGAATCCTAAGACTAAAGAAGACTGGATTGAGCTACTAAGCGACCCAGAACTATACTGGATTAAAGATCAAGTTGCAGCAGCGCAGAATGATTCTGCAAATTTTTTACCGAAATAAAACCAAGACTAATATCTCATGTAAGGCACTTGGCTTGGCTGGCGTCAAGCCCTGTAGATACAACAAAAGAAAAAATTAAAGATAAGCGTAACAGATTTCAAAGACTGCAACAATCTAACCCAGATGCTCCAGAATTAGAGCTTCCAGAATTAGATGGTGCTGAGTATATAGTAAATCTGTTACACGAAGCTGGCCCTGTTGGAAGCAACGGCTATGGAGTGGAAGGGCTGAAATGGTCTGAAATTCATAGCTGGATTGCTGCCACAGGGCTTTTTCTTTCGTCTTGGGAAGTGTTACTAATAAAAGAATTATCAGATGTATATGCGTCTGAGTATAACAAAACAAATGGTAAAGAATGCCTATGTCCGTCAATACCAAAAGTATTAGATAAGCAGACATTGAATGATAAGTTTGCCGCTATATTCGGTGGCATGTATGAGCAGCAAATGAACAGGAAATAATTATGGGAATGGAAGTAACAACACTATCAGTACAAGTGAAAA
>CALLKE010000237.1 GCA_938008555.1 uncultured Pedobacter sp. | reverse complement strand
CGATATCCATATATCGAAATACATCAACTATAGGAGGTAGTATCAGTTTTAGTGCGGGTCAGGCTGTTTCAGTTGGAACTAAGCCAACATCGGTAGGCATGGGTGATCTCGATGGTAATGGAACAGTAGATTTAGTGGTGTCTAATTTCACTAGCAACACGATATCGGTGTTGATCAATGGTTCGGTTAGTGGTAGCATTACTTTCACTAGTACAACTACGTATGTGACAAGCCCTGGTACGAACCCCAATAATTTGGTGGTTGGGGATATGAATAGTGATGGCCATGCAGATATCGCATTAGGAAATAGTGGTATAGAAGTATCTCTGTATCGTAATACTTTACTGGTTCCAGTAGTCATTGCATCCTTTAGCCCCGCATTTGGACCAATCAGTACGAGTGTCACTATCACGGGCCAAAACTTTAATTCTACTGCCAGTCAGAATGTGGTATTCTTTGGTGCTACTCAGGCTGTGGTGACAGGAGCAACTAGTACAAGCCTTACTGTAATGGTACCTTATGGAGCTAACTATCAATATATATCGGTGACCAATTTGGCTTACAATGCAACAGGCTATTCTGCAACGCCATTTGTAGTGACCTTCCCAAGCAATGGAGTTGTCAGATTTGTTACGAGTGGAAGCCTGACAACATCAAGTAGTAATCCAAGGAGTGTTGCTTTAAAAGACCTAAACGGAGATGGAAAGCCTGATTTGATTGTTGGGAATAATAATCTGCAATCGATAGCTGTATATCGTAATGTATCTACCTCTTCTGGAGCATTATCTTTTGTTTTTGCTGGAAGCCTCCCTTTTTCGGGTGGGTCCTCGGGAGGTGGCCCATGGGGTGTTTATGCGAACGATATGGATGGAGATGGTCTTCCAGATGTTGTAGTAGCTGGATATAATGCCGGGAATTTGCAACTATTCCGTAATACGACGGTGGCTGGGAGTACTAGTTTTACTTTTGGCTCTGCTTTTACAATTACTATTGCTAATGCATACTTCACCGAATATGTAACGACAGCAGATCTAGATGGGGATGGTCGTCCTGACCTTATCACAGGAGATGTTCTTGGTGCTACTGCTAATAGCCTACGTATTTTTCGTAATCTGTCAGTATCAGGTACGTTGAGCTTTGGAGCTGAGCAAGATATTGCACTAGCAAATGGACCATTGGCTATTGCAGTAAGTGATTTAGATCATGATAGTAAGCCTGATCTGGTTGTTACGCTAAATGCGACGAATAGTGTGTACATCCTTCACAACATCTCTACACTCGGTACCATCAGCTTGACCATATCCCAAGTCTTAACAGGATTCAATAATTTACGAGAGGTGGCTATTGGTGATTTTGATGGAGACAGCAACCCAGATCTTGCGATAGCTAACTTGACTGCGGGTAATGTATTGTTCTACCGAAATACATTTGCAACAACAGGTACGATTAGTATTACGAGTGCACCCTCTTTAACCTTCAATACGTCTACCACTGCTCCTTGGGGGCTTTCTATTGCTGATTTTGATGGCGATGGAAAGATAGACCTTGCTGTAGCAAATAATGTTTCTTCTAATAGTTATGTAACAGTACTTCGTAATACAAGCACCTTAGGGAGCTTTAGTTTTACTCCAAGTATGTACAATACAGGTTCATATTCAGAAAATGTTGTTACTGGCGATATGAATGGGGATGGTAAGCCTGATATGGTGGTAACCAATAATGGTAGTGGCACATTGTCCCTATTTTGGAATATATCGGCATTAGCGCCTACAGTCACCTCTTTTAGTCCTGCATCTGGACCAATAAGCACAAGTGTGACAATTACTGGCTCTAATTTCAACACGACAGTCAATCAAAATGTTGTATTCTTTGGCGCTACGCAAGCTACGGTGACAAGCTCCACCAGTTCTACTTTAACAGTAACAGTACCTTATGGCGCAAATTATCAATATCTCTCTGTGACTAATTTGGCGAGTAATTTGACGGGTTATTCTACAATGCCATTTGTGGTAACCTTCCCAAGTAACGGGGTTACTAACTTCGTTACTGATCCAACGGTGACATCCTCTGGAGCATATAGTTTAGGGCTTGAAGATTTTAATGGTGACGGTAAGCCAGATCTGGCAGTAGCTGGGAATTCGACAATGACAGTGTATTTGAATACTTCTAGTCCATCAGGTATTTTATCATTTAGCTCAACATACTCAAATAATACGGGAGGGAGTACAAGTGCCTATATGTCTACAGGCGATTTTGATGGTGATGGCAAACCTGATATTGTTATCTCAACATTTGTATCTAATAACAATGGCCCCCTATATGTATATCTGAACACAGGCTCTTCTGGTACGATCAATTTTGCCAACCCCGTGTCGCTTACTAGCACTGACGGGGCCAATAATCATGTGCACTTAGCCGATATGGATGGTGATGGTAGACCTGATATTATATTTGGAGGATACGCAAACACTGTGTACTGGTATCTTAATCAGTCTACACCTGGCAAAGTGAGTGTTGGATCACAGCAGTCCTTTAGTGTAGGTGGTGTTGATTATGACCGTTTGACTATTGGAGATTTAGATGGTGATGGCAAACCAGATGTGGTGATATCCGATTCTGGTTCAGGTCCGATGTATACATACCATAATGTATCTTCTGTAGGAACGATTAGTTTCACGCAAGGCCTAACCTTATCTCCAGGAGGTGCCCCAGGGGCTGTTACCTTAGCTGATTTTGATGGAGATGGAAAATTAGATATTGTAGAAAGAATCTGTACTGGAACAACTGTAGTCTTTTTCCGGAACACCAATTCAGTAACGGGAACGATTAATTTTTCATCCTCGCCTAGTTTGACAATAACCATAGGTAGTAGTTCGAGTTTTGGTTTCGCAGATGTATTTGCTGGAGATTTTGATGGAGATGGTAAAGTGGATGTAGCTGTTGCGAATACGAGCGATAATACTTTGTCAGTACTTAGAAACACAAGTACAGGAGTTGGAAGCTTAAGCTTTACTAGCCAGGTGTACAACACTGGAACATTGCCTACTGGACTTGCGGTTGGCGATATGAATGGTGATGGAAAGCCTGATATTGCGGTTGCAAACAACACAAGTGGAACAATTTCGCTCTTCCGAAATGTGACTACTGCAGCAAATGCGACCACTATTGGCTCATTTAGCCCCGGAAACGGCGCAGTAAGCACTACAATAACTATTAGTGGACAAAACTTTGATCCTACAGCATCCAACAACGTGGTATTCTTTGGTGCTACTCGAGCGGTTGTTACTGGATCTACCAGCACTAGTTTGACTGTAGTGGTACCTTATGGAGCGAGTTACCAATATCTATCAGTTACTAACTTAACAACGAATTCTGTAGCATTTTCTGCAATTCCATTTGTAACCACATTCTCAAACGGAGGGTTTACAAACTTCATAGGTAGTCCAACATTCCCAGCGAATAGTGCATATCGTTTGGCTATTGGTGATTTGAATGGGGACGGAAAACCTGATTTAGTGGTAGGAGATGGCACTGGTACAGGAAACAATAATGTGTATGTGTATTTGAATGTATCTACACAGGCAGGGGCAATATCCTACGTATCTAGCCAGACGTTGACAGCAGGTACCAATAGTATTGGCCAAGTAGCGATGGCCGATATGGATGGTGATGGTAAGCTAGATGTAATTGTGGCATCTGGTAACACGGGCTCTACAGGCTCCGTATCCGTATTCCGAAATACAACAGCAGTGGGAAATCCTTCTATCACTTTTGCTTCTGCTTATACTGCGAGCTCAGGTGGAAATCCTAGAGATATTACGATTGCTGATTTTGATGGGGATGGTCGTTTGGATATTGCAGCATGTGGAGATAACGCTCCGTTTGGAATATCTATATTTCTTAATACGTCTATTTCGGGAACAATTTTTCTCGCTAGCTCCCAAACCATTGGAGCCGGAAGCTTGAGTACATCATCGTATAGCTTAGGAAGTGGTGATCTGGATGGTGATGGTAAATCAGACATCGTGGTACTAAGCACTAGTGTTGGCCTTGTGAGGGTTTTTCATAATGCATCGTCAGTGGGGGCTGCTTCTTTCAGTTTGGCAGCCACATTAAATGGTATTTCAACACCAAGAGGAGTAGCTATTGGGGATTTTGATGGTGACAATAAGCTTGATATTGCAGTAGTAGATAATTCAGGTAATACAGTGTCTTTCTTCCGTAATACGAACAGCACTATAGGAACGATGAGTTTCCCAACAACGGCATCTTTAAGCCTTACGGTAGGAAGTGCTCCCAATGGCGTGGCTTTAGCGGACTTAAATGGTGATGGAAAAGTAGATGTTGCTGTCGCTAATTCGAACTCGAATACACTATTTGTGTTTAATAATACAAGCACAGGGGTTGGTAGCTTGAGCTTTACGGGTGCAACTACTTACAATACAGGCTTAATTCCTTACTGGGTTGCGATTGGTGATGTGAATGGTGATGGTCGGCCAGATATTGCTGTCTCAAATAATGGAAGTAATGCAGTTTCTTTCTTCCAACAACAAAATGGGTTAATAACACCGACGCTAACCTTCACTTCGGCTAATACGATGACAGCTGGCGGTAATTTAGCAGTTACTGTAACAACTACTGCAGCAGCGGGTCAGGGAGGAGCGATTACTTTCGCTATCACAGCTGGCAGTGGTTCGGCCACGGTGAATCCTAATACAGGACTGGTAAGTATTGTGCAGGCAGGAACTGTAACCATTACAGCCACTTCAGCAGGGGATTCGAATTATGCCTCGTCTACAACCAGCATATTAATTACATTATATGCTGCACCTGGAGGGGTGTCAGCAGGTCTGGGCTTGTGGCTACGTGCTGACCAAGGAGTAAGCACAAGTGGAAACAATGTGTCTCAATGGAATGACCAATCGAATAGTATCACTCCTTCTTCTAGTCAAGCACAGCCTGTTGGTGGGCCATCTTCAAACATTGTTTTGAATCCAGTTGGACTGAATTATAATCCTGCATTAGTATTTTCTGGAGCTTCTGCAGAGGAGCTTCAGGGGTTGGGCAATTTTGCTTTTGCAACAAGCAACACAATTATTGCAATTGCTCAAATTTCGACTACTGCTTCTCCTTATTTCTATGGAGGGGTCTTTGCCACTTATAATACAGGCCAGCATACTATTATTGGTCCAAGTTTGACTGCAGATAATGGCGGTACAAATGGCGCTGGCAAATTTTATGTCGATGGTAGTGGGTGTGCAGCAGCCGCTAGTACGAATACAAACCTGCCCAGTGTGGCCAGTGTGATGTATACAAATAATAGTAATTCAACTGCCGCTAACCTTTATCTAAATGGAGTTCAAACGATTGCTGGATCTGGTTGTTCAATTGCTTCTTCTTCATCTATGGTGTTTGAGATAGGTGGCCGGACGATGTATGATAATAATCCTGGAGATTATAATGCTAGGATTTTTAAAGGCAATATTGCTGAGGTTATTTATTTCAACCGTGGAATTTCAGCAGAAGAGTTGGCACGTACACAAAGCTATTTGGCCATCAAGTATGGCGTTCATTTAGATCCGACAGCTGTATCGGACTACTTAGCGAGCGATGGTAGCACCATTTGGACGGGTGCGAATAATACAGGCTATACCAATGCGGTGATTGGCATCGGCTTGGATGGTGGTAGTGGCTTGAATCAAAAACAAACAAGCAGTTCGACTGGTGCTGATATACTCACTTTAGGTATTGGATCAATCACGAGCTCGAATAGTGCAAATACAGGCAGCTTTAATACAAACAAATCATTCTTAATGGTGGGTAATAATGGTGCTTTGACAAGCGCTGTGAATAGCAGTGATTTGCCTAGTAATCCAGGAACAGCCACTCCGCTTGGCCAGCGTTTAGCTCGGGTATGGCAACCCCAAAATACGAATAGTGTAGGCGCGCTTACCTTGCAATTTAATTTGGCAGGTGCGTTTTCAAGTACAGTAGCTTATCAAGCCTCCCAGGTTTGCTTATTGATTGATCGTGGCAATACAGGAAGCTTCACTAGCTCGATTTCAGGTACAGGCTCCAGTGGCGGTGTCTTGCAAACTGCCATCCAGGTAGGTGGAGCGAGTAGTACGATCTATCAGTTTTCTGGTATTACTTTGAACACGGGCGATCGTTTTACCATAGGTCTAGTGAAGCAAACGCAGACGCTTGCTTTCGGTGCCTCTAGCTATACGTTGAAAGTGGGTCAAACCTCGACTATTTCAGCTACGAATAGTGCAAGCATAGGAAGTTCCCCTATTGTTTATACACTTGCCTCTTCTGGTAGTGGCTCAGCCACGGTAGACTCTAGCACAGGCTTTTTGACAGCTACCTTGTCAGGTCAAATTACATTAACGGCCACAGCAGCAGCTAATACGTATTATACAGGTGCCAGCACGAGTGTTTTAATTACGGTTGGAGCTGGTCCGCAAACGCTGACGATCACTTCATCGAATGCCGCTTTAGTAGGGGATAGTTTAACGGCCACAGTTAGTACGACGGCTCTTTCTGGAGGAGGTACTTATAGTTATAGTATCGTGAATGGCAGTGGTTCAGCACTAGTGAATCCGAGCACAGGTTTGATCAATATGATCAGTGCGGGGACGGTTACGTTAACAGTTAGTTCATCTGGGGATTCCAATTATAATGGAGCGAGTGTGAGCCAATTGATCACGATTAGTCGCGGTGGTCAAACGCTAACGATTAATTCCTCAAGCAGTATGTATGTAGATCAGGTATTGAGTGCGAGTGTAAGCACGACTGCTCAATTTGGTCTAGGAGGGACCTTTAGTTACAGTATATCCAACGGTAGTGGAATAGCGACGGTGAATCCAATTAGTGGTTTGATTACAGCGATGGAGGTAGGTGCCATTACGTTAACGGTTAGTTCATCTGGTGATTCGGATTATGCACCATCGAGTGTGAGTCAGCTGATCACGATAGTTAAAGGGACCCCAACGCTGACGATCACTTCAAGCAGTTTGATTCTGTTGAATAGTAGTGTAACATCGAGTGTGAATACAACAGCCACCTTTGGTCGTGGTGGTTCGCTTAGTTATGCGATTTTAGGCGGTAGCGGTTCAGCCACAGTAGACTCGAATGGCGTGATCAGCGGGGTATCGGTAGGCTCGGCAACCTTGGTTGTAAGTTCATCTGGGGATGTAAACTATAATGCTTCGAGTGCAAGTCAGGGTATTGTGATAGCGACGTTGAGTATTAGTAATAGTTCGAGTTTGGCGGAGGGTCAGACGGGTTCATTTGTGATCAGTTTGATTCCATCGAATGTGATTCTGCCTAGTTCGGTTACGTTTACGGTTAGCTTGGGCATGAGCAATACGGCGAGCCCATCACATTATAGGATAGCTTCTACAGTTGTTTTTCCTAGCGGTCAGAGCAGTGTATCGATACCAGTAGAAGCCTTGTCAGATAAGATTTTATACAATGATGAGTTATTAGCATTGAATTTTAGCAACCCTTCCTTTGGTATGCTTACAGGAGCCCTAACGATTACGGATCAGACGTCTTTGGATCCGAATAATTTGGTGATCAGTATAGGAGGGGGAACGATTTATCAAAATCAGACGATTCCTGTTACGGTTAGTTTAGCCCCTGGCGTTACATCTGCTGTACCGATTGATATCGTATTGGGTCTAGGTAGTGGAAGTGTGTTGCATTTATCGAGTTATACGTTGCCATTAGATGTGACGATCCCAGCGAATAGCAACACAGGTTCATTTGAAGTGAGTGCGGTATCAACGGATCCGAATGTATCGACGTTGATCATCACGGGTTCCGTGACGGGCAGTTCGAGCAATACGGGTTATACGGTTCTGAATGGCATAGTAGGTGTGATTGGTCAACAAATGAAAGCTGTTCAGCCTTTATCGCCTAATGGAGATGGTGTCAATGATGTATTCATTGTAAATGGGATTGAGAATTATCCAGATAATGTATTGACGATCGTGAACAGATTTGGGACGATTGTGTACCAGGGCATAGGCTATAACAATGCCTCGGTTGTATTTAGAGGTCTAGCCCCAGATGGTAGCGGTCTTCAAACAGGTACATACTATGTAATCATCTCTTATTATGATGATAATGGCAATGCGCAGCGTTATGCAAACTTCCTTTTATTAAAGACTAATTAGTACGATGCATGGGTTGTGATTGAGTGAGGCAATAAGCCCTTCAGTTCAATACTGAAGGGCTTATTGCTTTGCTACAATCATATTGATACCTTTATTCCCCAAATCAAGAAATACACAATGGAATTATTTTCGAGTCCAGAAACTTGGATATCACTTATTACACTTACCGTATTAGAAATAGTTTTAGGAATAGATAATATTGTCTTTATTTCTATTTTGACAGATAAACTCCCCGTTAATGAACAGAAGAGAGGTCTACAGTTAGGTTTGGGGCTTGCAATGGTTACCCGTGTCTTATTGTTGTTTTCTTTAACCTTTATTATGACACTTACCTCCCCGTTGTTTAATGTGGGTGAGTGGATCGGAGTTAAAAATGCTTTGTGGCTCGACAAAATGGCCATTTCAGGGCGTGACCTTATTTTAATAATCGGGGGTCTGTTCCTCATTTATAAGAGTACAAGTGAAATTCATGTAAAACTAGAGGGCGCTACTCATTCAGAAGAAGCTAAAACAAATAGCTCTTTTTGGGGAGTGATTTTGCAGATACTGATACTTGATATCGTATTCTCTCTTGATTCGGTCATTACAGCAGTTGGCATGGCTGATCATATTGAAATTATGATTAGTGCAGTTATTCTGGCAGTAATAGTCATGATGGTTGCTGTAAGAACAATTAGCAATTTTGTCAATAAGCATCCAACGGTTAAGATGCTTGGCCTTTCCTTTCTTTTACTAATAGGGGTATCTCTCTTGGCGGAAGGATTCGAACAGCATATCCCCAAAGGATATATTTATTTTGCTATGGCTTTTTCTGTATTAGTAGAAATGCTCAATTTAAAGGTAAAATCAAACACTACATCTCCTGTAGAATTGCGAAATACGCCTAAAGAGAAAGGTGTCTAGCGGAAGGCTTAAAACTTGTATATATTTTGATAGTTCACCTTAGCCACCCTAATATGAATTTTTTTGAGGACTAAGTGTATCTGCCTTGCTAGATTTTTTGATAAAAAAAGTATTAATTGAGCTCCAATTAAATATAACAATCGATAAGAGCAATAGTGTGTATGCGAAAAGTTGGTCTCGATTGACTTCCTCTTCAAAATAAAGAAAGGCAACACTGAATGCAATAATTGGATTTAGGTATACAATAATTCCTAATGTAGATGAAGGAATACCTATGAGTGAATATGAGACTAGAAATAGAGGAACTACAGTAAAAAGAACGGCAACAATCAGAATATTAATCCAGAAATGAGATTCTATGGGTAGTGGAAAAGCCCCAAAATGATAGCTAGAGAGAGGAAGAACAATAAGTGCTGATAATATCAACTGCATTCCAAGTACATTCAATTTATCTAGTTTAAGAATCACACGCTGTAAAAGGAGATAGGATGTGTAGGTTGTGGCAATAAAAATGGACCATAGTACATCTATTAATGATCCATGTGCTAAAAGAAGCACGCTAATTAAAGCGACCCCAATAGATGCTAATTTGAGTGTGGATAACTGTTCTTTTAATATAAAAAAACCTCCCATCGCAGTAATGAGTGGGCATACCATATATCCAAATGCAGCTGATTTCAGATTTACATGGTTTACTGCATAGAGGAAAGATATCCAGTTTCCAGTAAGAAATAATCCCGAAAAGAAGATGAGATTGAATAGTTTGATTTTACTCTTCTTGTTCAGAGATTTCAAATAAATAAAATCTTTGAGGACCTCATCTCTGCGAAATAGTAGAATGATTAACCATGTAATAATTAAAGAAATAAATAGACGATAACTAAGAATCTCATTAGGAGAATATCCTTTAAGGTTTCGTAAAGGAACAGAGAATGTTCCCCATATTGCTGTTGCGCCTATTGCGGAAGCGAAGTATCTAAAATTCCCTGAACTCATGATCTAGTTTTATAAGCAGTAACAGAAATTTCTACATTCACATGCTTTGGAAGCCCCAGTACGGCTACTGTTTCTCGTGCAGGAAAATGGGTGTTAAAGTAAGCTCCATATACCTCATTCACTTTTGTAAAGTGTTCCATGCTGCTCAGAAATATGGTCGTTTTAACTACATCACTAAATTCATAACCTGCTTTGGCTAAAAGCTGTCCTATATTTCTCATCACACGGGTGGTTTCTTCGGTGATGTTATTATTGATTAGCTCGTTCGTCACTGGATCTATTGCAATCTGACCTGATATAAAAAGCAAGTCTCCTGCCTGCACTGCCTGGCTGTATGGCCCGATAGGCGCAGGAGCTAAATGAGTTTCAATTATTTTTTTCATATATACTAGCGGCTTTTTGAATAATTATCGGGGCATAACATGCCCACTCTATAAGCTTGTAGACAAATCTTCAGTAAGAAAGATGAATGATTTATGGATGATGTAGTTGTATTATCTATAGAATTGAATCTGGAGTGTTGGAAAATCAGTACGGGCAAACATATAAATAAAAAAGAGTCTCGGTATATACCGAGACTCTTTTTTATTTAAAAATTAAATCGGGTTGTGTGTTATTTCTTTTTAATTTCTACACGACGGTTTAAAATGCGGCCAGCTTCAGTGTCGTTGGATGCAATTGGGCGTTTGGTTCCAAAGCCTTTAACAATTAGTTTATTTGAAGGAACCCCTGCATTTACTAAATATGTTTTTACAGAATTAGCTCTATCTATAGATAGTTGCATATTGTATTCGGGTGTACCTTCAATAGAAGCGAATCCTTCTAAACGAATTTTAGAATAAACGCCTGATTTAATATCAGAAGATAATTTATCCAAGGCTGGATAAGACGATGTTTTCAGTACAGAAGAATCAAATTCAAATTGAATGTTGCCGCCATTGCTAACATCAGAAGTGCTTTTTTCTACACAGCCAGTAGGACATAATGCACAGCCAGAACCATCTACTTTAAGACCAGTTGGTGTGTTAGGACATTTGTCAAGCTTATCAGATACCCCGTCTCCGTCGCTATCTTTTGATAATGCATCAATTTTAGCACCTTGATCAGCAATCAACTTATCCTGATCAGCTACATGTTTATCTTGCTCAGCTACATGCTTTTTCAGTGAATCTAACTCTTTACGTAGAGAAGGGTCTCTCAATTCATCATACATCATTGCAACTGGATTTACCCAATCTAAATTTGACTTAGATTTTCGTCCGAAAGAAAATTCGATACCAGCATAGCTATAAGAGTATTTGTCTTTTCTTGATTCTTTTACAACAGACATCGTTGCGTTACCTCCGTCTAGATCATTGGAGTTAAGAAAATACATATTGTGTCCAAGATCAAAATTAACTCGATCAGAGATTCTGAACTTAACGCCTACACCCACGGGAATCTGTTTGGTTGTAGTGCTCCCATTATCAACTGTGTTATTGTTGCCATCCACATATTTATTTGAGTAACCTGATAAACCAAAACCAGCTTTTACTAAAAAGTTGATGTTGTTTTCTCTTCTCAAAAAATCAATAGTAGCAACATTGACAACTCCCATTACGTTGGCTGACCAATCTAATGAAGTTTTGAACGAAGTGCGATTATCTTGTACACCACTTGTCGCATTTTTGTTTGAGCCAGAAAGAGTACCACGAACTCCACTCAACTCTAGGCCAAAAGAATGAGCCAATTGCTTGCGAATAGTAAGCCCATAACCCAAGTTTATATCCCAATTACTATAATTATTAGTTCCGTTTGAACCTGTAACAATAACAGGAGCTAAGATTCCTGCATTTACTCCCACATTCCACGTTCTATATTGCGGTCGACCGCCAAATATTTTGGCTGTTGAACTTATTGCCTTCGTTGAGGCATTCTGTGCATTTGAAGAAGTCGTTAGCCCGAGTACGGCCACTAGAGAAAATGCAAGGGATCTCCTAATAAATTTATAATAATTCATGCTTGATTATTTTTAAGATTAAACAAATTAATCACTTTAATTGCTCGCAAAACTAAATCATAAGTTTGGTTTTAGCAAAAAATATAGGTGCTAAAATATTTAATCATAGATCCCTCAGCTTAGAGCTATTTTTACCTTGATGGTAATAGGGCTTTATCTAAAAAAGGTGGCTTTGTAGGTCTTCTTGTTTGCCTTTTTGTCAGTTACGATGAGTTGAAGAAAATGTTTCCCTGGAGATGTACGATCGTCAAAAGCATGCCATAGAGTAGAAGTTTTAGGATCAAACTCCATCAGTACCCATTGTCCATCAATGGTGCCTGTAAAGTTTAAGATACCCGATAACTCATCGGATATCTTAAATGTCATTTTAGGGATATTTTTCATTGATTTTTCGCTGGTAATATTGATCGGAATGATAATTGGCGCGACTGTATCTATGGCCACATAAAAATTTCCAAATGTTTTTACAGCGGCTTTTACATAGCCGTTTTCATAAGCCCCCCCTTGTGCTAGCTTTTGATCGTTTACAAGAAGTAGTTTTTCTTTTAAATTAATATTTGATGCGCTTTCTGGTTTGATCCACAAACTAATCGTATCATTTAATGGTGTTAATCTATTGTGAACATGGTGTATAGAGGAAAAAGCATTAGTCGGTTTTGGCGAAGATGAATACACAAAATCTAAATCACTGTAGAGTACACCTTTAGGTAGGAGAATGTTTATTTCGTCTGTATTGAAGGTATTGACCTGGTTGTACTTAAAAGAGATTGCGTGTGTACTTTTCTTATTGGTGATGCTTACTGTCGGATTGTATTTAATTCTAAAATTTAGTGAACTTGCGTTTCCTGCTATATCTCTGATAAGATACTGGGCCTCGTGTATTTGTTTGTCGGAGATATGAATTAAACCATTATCTACAAGGTTTTTATAGATAGTAAGTGGATTTCCTGGCTCAACGAAGCTTTTCTGTATCCATCTATTTGATGTTTGTAATGTAGGGTAATCAATGTGTGAATTGATGGCTCTTGAATGATTGAAGAAGAAGCGGTCCCAGCTTGCAGAATAGATATTTTTCCCATCAATCAATAGGTCAATTGAATAAACACCGTGTTTATTATCGGATGCTGAGTCTTTATCATAAGCGTTGATTCCGAAGCCTATTTCTTCACTTACGTCGACTAGAGGTGCTTCGAGTCTGTAGATACCAGCGGAACCCACGACAGGAAAATAATGCTTGGGTGTTTGATCGCTGAAGGGCTCTCCATTTAAATGATACACATATAGGCCACCTATTTCTGGTTTGATGTGATCAGGCAAACGTAGACTAAAGAGCTGAGGATTTATAATTTCTTCTGACTGAGTATCTCGAATTTCAAAGTGTAAATGTGGGCCTGCAGAACTTCCTGTATTACCTGACCAGCCAATAATGTCGCCCTTTTTTACAGGTATTCCTAAATATGCCGGCGAGAAATCGACCTCAAAAGATTGTATCTGATACTGGCGATCTTTTACAGCTTGTGCAATAGATGTATTAAATCGTTGCAAATGTGCATAAACAGTTGTGTACCCATTTGGATGATCAATATAGAGTGCATTTCCAAATCCGCCTATTTGCACTTTCAAACGTGAAACAAATCCATCCGCAGTGGCATAAACGGGATACCCTTCACGATGATTGGTTTTGTAATCTAAGCCTGAATGAAAATGATTCTTTCGTAATTCACCGAATGATCCTGCAAGCGAAGGTTTTAAGTCGAGAGGTGGCCTGAAATACGCTTGTGGATAAAATTTGCTTGTATAAATAGTTTGAGCATTTAGGCTAATGAATAGAAAAAATGCCACTATAAAAAGGTAAGTCTTACGAAGAGTGATCATGCTAGTTAGATGCTAGGATATTATGTGTTTCCTCGTGCTGTATTTAAAGGATACAAGTTGATTTCGAGCCCTTCTGGACAGTACTTTGATAAAATATCTACGCAAATCTAAACGCTCAAAGGATTATCGAATATAGAAATCGAGTAATTTTTCATTTTCCAAGTATCCTTCTAGATGATCTCCTATGTTTATTTTGCCAACACCTTGAGGAGTACCTGTAAATATGAGATCGCCTTTTTTTAAGGTAATGTATTGGGATACAAATGAAATGATGCTTTCAAATGAAAAAAGTAAATTTTGGGTATTACCATGTTGCTTGGTGTGCCCATTGACATCTAATTTGAACCCAATATGATAGAGGTCTTTAAATGTAGCTTTAGGAATAAAATTGCCTATGGGGGCAGAGTGATCAAACGCTTTAGCAAGCTCCCATGGCCAAGCATTTTCCTTACATCTTTGTTGAATATCTCGGGCGGTGAAATCAATTCCGAGTGAAATTTCATCGAAATAGTTGGATGCAAATTTGGAGGAAACATGCTTGCCTTCTTTTGATATTTTTAATACGATCTCAATTTCATGATGAATTTCTGTCGAAAATTCAGGATGATAAAATGGCTTATTATTTTTTAATATAGCTGTATCTGGCTTCATGAAAATAATGGGAACAGCTGGCACGGGGTTATTTAGTTCATGGGCATGGTCAGCATAATTGCGCCCTATTGCAATGATTTTCATGAAAAGAATTTTTAGAGAAAAAGAGACGCAATATCGGGATTATATGATTGAAATTCGCTTGACGATGATTTCCTTGCCCGCAATAATTTCAACGAAGTAGGACATTCCACTATTTAATTGAGATGGGATGGGGAATGAATGAGCCCATTCGCCGGCAGTTTTATGCTCTGAAGGAAGAAAAGTAGTGACTTCATTGCCAAGGACGTCCATTAGTTTGATTGTTACATTTGTATCCTTGCTTATTTTATAAGTTAAATTGAGTTGTTCAGAAATCGGAACAGGATTAGGGTAGATGACTATGTTATTCAGATTTTTTTCATCTTCATTGCTGCTTCTGGATGATATATTGAATGGCGAATGGGTTGCTTGGAATGATGCATTGTTAGAGCTGAAAGATTTATTTGCAGCAGAGCCCACAAAAGCAGATTCTGTGATCTTTAATATTTTGCTTGAATTGAGGTCGATTGGTTTGTTGGAATATGCATCAAGTGTACCTTTTACTTTTTTTGTGCTATCAGCAGGTGTTTTCTGAGTACTATACGCCCACCTTGATTCTAGCAGCAAGCTGAAGAACATAAAGATGACAAATAAAAAAGGAAAGTAAATTTTCTTCATAAGAAGCCCCCTCAAGTGAAAATTGCAGATAGCACTAGGTTTAACTGTAAATGTAATAAAAAATTATATTTTGTTTTAATAAATTAATTTTTATATTAAAAAACATTTCTTTTTTATATTTTTTGATATCGTTTGTTTTGCTATTTAGAAAGCAATTGTTAGCATGCTGAAAGTATTTTGATTTAATCCAATTGTATTAGTTATTTGCACGCCTAGTAGATAATCTAAGCGTGAGTAGAGGCTTTTAATGATGTATTTGAGTTGAACTTAGTATAAAAAGGTGGGCTTTTATAAGTATGTGTCGTAGCAGTTATGGTAGTGTATCTAAATGTATGATAGGTAATATTTGGATAAAATATGATCGAAAATATCGAAACACACTGTGCTTTTCAAGCAACTAAAGGTGGTTTTTAAAAATCAAAACGCATACTTTTTTATCCCTGAAAAGAGTCATCATACATTTAGATACACTACCGCAGTTATTATTATGCTTTGCCGGTTGTGTTATTTGTGCACTTTTATTTCAGCCAAGACAACTTAGATTTAGAATGATTATTGCTTCATAGCGATTGATTTTTTTTGTAAAAATCATTATATTTAATTGTTGCTAATTAGTAGTAAATCTTTTTTGCTGAATATGGTTTGGAGTATTGTGAATAATTGGCGTAATTGTTGATGACTTAATTTGTAACTCGGTTGTTATAATTCACTTAATATATTAATGTTTGACAAATTAGTAGGTTAGTGCATTTGAAACACGAAAAAAGCATTTTATGGAAGCTAAATTTTCACCACGCGTCAAAGACGTGATTTCGTACAGTAGGGAAGAAGCTCTGCGTTTAGGGCATGATTACATTGGGGCAGAACACCTATTGCTGGGGTTGATTCGAGAGGGGGATGGCATGGCAATTAAGATATTGAGGGGCTGTGAAGTAGATATCCTGTATTTGCGCCGATCAATTGAAGATGCTGTAAAAGGAACATCGAGTACTACAGTCAATCTTGGAAATATTCCGCTGACTAAACAAGCAGAAAAGATCTTGAAGATCACTTATTTAGAAGCCAAAATATTTAAGAGTGATGTGATTGGTACCGAACATTTGTTCCTTTCCATCTTGAGAGATGAGGACAATATCGCTTCGCAAATACTACTTCAGTATAATATTAACTACGATATCTTTAAAGCGAAAGTAGAGCAAAATAAAGAAGACCTTCGAGATGATATTTCGGCTTCAGCAACGAATGAAGATGATTTTAAAGAAGAAGAGAACTTTAGTCAGCCTAAAAAAGTCTCAGATATCAAATCAAAAACTCCAGTTCTCGATAATTTTGGTCGTGACTTAACACGAATTGCAGAAGATGGAAAGCTAGATCCAATTGTAGGACGTGAAAAAGAAATTGAGCGTGTTTCCCAAATCTTATCTCGTCGGAAGAAGAATAATCCCATTCTCATTGGTGAACCTGGTGTAGGAAAGTCTGCTATTGCCGAAGGATTGGCCTTACGCATTGTACAGCGTAAAGTGTCACGGGTTCTGTTTAATAAACGAGTTGTTACGTTAGATTTAGCCTCATTAGTTGCAGGAACAAAATACCGGGGGCAATTTGAGGAACGGATGAAAGCAGTGATGAATGAGCTAGAAAAATCGCCAGACGTAATTCTTTTTATAGATGAAATTCATACGATCGTTGGTGCAGGTGGTGCATCAGGTTCATTGGATGCATCCAATATGTTCAAGCCTGCTTTAGCGCGTGGAGAAATACAGTGCATTGGAGCAACTACGCTAGATGAATATCGTCAGTTCATTGAAAAAGATGGTGCATTAGATCGTCGCTTTCAGAAAGTGATGGTAGAACCAGCAACTGTTGATGAGACAATAGAGATTTTAAATCGTATTAAAGAAAAATATGAAGAGCATCATGGTGTGACTTATACTAACGAAGCAATATTGGCTTGTGTGAATTTAACAGCCCGTTATATTACAGATCGTTTTTTACCAGATAAAGCAATTGATGCACTTGATGAGTCAGGCTCACGTGTGCACCTAACAAACATTCATGTTCCACCGATTATTATTGACATTGAACAAAAAATTGAAGAGATCAAAGTCAAGAAAAATAAAGTGGTTCGCAGCCAGAAATATGAAGAAGCAGCTAAGCTTCGGGACACAGAGAAACATCTGCTAGAGGATCTAGAGAAAGCAAAAAATGAATGGGAAAGTGAAACAAAAAGCAGGCGCTATAGTGTAAGTGAAGAAAGTGTGGCAGAGGTAGTCTCCATGATGACGGGTATTCCGCTTCAACGTGTTGGACAAACAGATAGCCAAAAGCTGTTGGGTATGTTTGATGCAATCAATACTCGGATTATTGGGCAAGAGGATGCGGTAAGAAAGCTGACAAAAGCAATACAACGTACACGAGCTGGGTTAAAAGATCCCAAAAAACCAATTGGCTCATTTATTTTCCTAGGGCCAACGGGGGTTGGTAAAACAGAACTGGCGAAAGAATTAGCCCGGTTTATGTTCGATATGGATGACGCATTGATCCAAGTAGATATGAGCGAATACATGGAAAAATTTGCTGTTTCTAGATTGGTGGGTGCTCCTCCAGGATATGTAGGCTATGAAGAAGGTGGGCAGCTAACGGAAAAAGTTCGTCGTAAGCCATATTCTGTTATTCTTCTGGATGAAATAGAGAAGGCTCATCCAGATGTGTTTAATATCTTGTTGCAAGTCCTTGATGAAGGTCAATTGACAGACAGCTTGGGCCGTAAAGTCGATTTTAGAAATACAATTGTGATCATGACTTCCAATATTGGTGCGCGTCAGTTGAAAGATTTTGGACAAGGAGTCGGATTTACAACCTCTTCGAAATTGACACAAGCCGACTCTCATACGCGTGGAATCATTGAAAATGCACTTAAACGAGCTTTCGCTCCCGAATTTTTAAATCGTGTGGATGATGTCATAATGTTCAATGCACTCGATAAAAAAGACATATTTAAAATTATTGATATTGAACTGGAAGCACTATTTCATCGTATCAACAAACTTGGCTATGTCGTTAAATTAACGGAAGCTGTAAAAGAATATATTGCCGAAAAAGGGTATGATTCAAACTTCGGTGCTCGTCCGTTGAAGCGTGCTATTCAGAAATATTTAGAGGATCCAATCGCAGAAGAGATATTGAAAGGAGGCCTTTCAGAAGGAGATACGATGGAAGTAGATTACAACAAGGAAAAGCAAGAGGTTCAGATTATCTGTAAATCGAAAGGCAAAAAAACAAAGGAAGAAAAAACGAAAGAGTAAAGCAATCTGCTCGAATAAAGTCATAAAAAATGGGGATCAATTATAGCTATAATTGATCCCCATTTTTTATGACTAGTGCAAGCCGAAGCGGCCGCTTACGATAAGTCAAATTGAATGCCTTGAGCCAAGGGTAATTGATTAGAGTAGTTTATCGTGTTAGTTTGGCGGCGCATATATACTTTCCAAGCATCAGAGCCAGATTCTCTGCCACCGCCGGTTTCTTTCTCGCCGCCAAATGCTCCGCCAATCTCTGCACCAGATGTTCCAATATTTACATTTGCAATTCCGCAATCTGACCCCGAATAACATAAAAATTTTTCTGCTTCACGTAGATTGAGTGTCATGATGGCTGAAGACAAACCTTGAACCACTCCATTTTGCATTTTGATGGCTTGATCCAATGTTTTATACTTCATCAAATATAAAATGGGTGCAAATGTTTCGTGTTGTACAATTTCAAAGTTGTTATCTGCCTCGGCTATACAGGGTTTTACGTAACAGCCCGATTCAAATCCATCACCGTGTAACACCCCACCTTCAACAATAAAATCTCCACCTTCAGCTTTACATTTTTGTATTGCAGCAAGATAATTTGAGACTGCATCTTGATCAATAAGAGGCCCTACATGATTGGTAGGATCTAAAGGGTTGCCGATCTGAAGTTGTTCATAGGCCTTCACTAGTTTGTTTTTAAACACGTCATACACACTCTCGTGGATAATAAGCCGTCTGGTTGTTGTACAACGTTGGCCTGCAGTACCAACAGCACCAAAAACAACACCAATGAGCGCCATGTCTAGATCAGCGTCTTGGGAAATGATAATTGCATTATTTCCCCCAAGCTCTAATAAACTGCGACCTAAGCGAGCTGCTACCGTAGCACCTACCACTTTTCCCATTCGGGTTGATCCTGTCGCTGAGATTAAGGGGATGCATTTATCTGCACTCATTAATTCCCCAATGATGCGATCTCCAACCACCAAACAAGAAACACCTTCTGGTGCGTTATTGGCATCTAAAACTTTTTGTATGATGTGCTGACAAGCAATTGCTGTCAAAGGTGTTTTTTCAGAGGGCTTCCATACGCAAACATCGCCACATACGAGTGCTAGAGCAGTATTCCAGCTCCAAACTGCAACTGGGAAATTGAATGCAGAAATGATCCCTACAATACCAAGGGGATGCCACTGCTCATACATGCGATGCGAAGGTCGTTCAGAATGCATTGTCAAACCATATAATTGACGAGATAAACCCACTGCAAAATCACAGATGTCGATCATTTCTTGTACCTCACCATATCCTTCTTGAAGGCTTTTCCCCATTTCGTAGGAAACCAGTTTGCCTAAATTTTCTTTGTTTTCGCGCAATGCATGACCAAATTGACGCACTACTTCGCCTCGTTTAGGTGCTGGCCAGGTGCGCCATATTTGAAAAGCTTCTTCTGCTTTTTGGATTGTTTTGTGATAGTTCACTGGATCAGCAAATTTGGCAGAAGCTATTTGTTTGCCATCAACGGGCGAAATTACTTTTCGAAGGGGAGCTTGATTCCCACTGTACCAGTTTTTTCCTGTACTACAGGCTTCATTAACAGAAAGGATGCCAAGGCTGGTCAGGATAGATGAAATATCGATGTGCATAAGTAGCTAATTTTTCGATGAAGTTAATATTTTAACTTGAATTGAATTGGTTTGTCTAAATCTGCGTCTAGGCCATCACAGTCATATTAAATTCGCTCAATTCAGGGAAGCGAGTTGATAAAAATAGTATAGACAATATTGGACCCAAGTGTCTCTGTCTATTTTGCTTTCTTCTCTTCACATGTAAGTAACGATAGTAGTGTTTAGGTTTCATCAAAACTAAAACACTCACTTTCTCGCTAATCTTTTCTCCTTACTACACCAGCTCTCGAGCAACTTGAGTTACTTAATCAATCAATACGCCATCCTTTATTTCGTCACTGGCATTTAGTAAGATGCTGTCACCAGCTTTTAAATTCCCAAAAACTTCAGAAGAATCACGTCTGGACAAACCCTCTTTGATATCTATGAGTGCGGCTTTTCCTTCTTTAACGGTTACAACATATGCGCGTTCAGTTGAGCGAACAATTGCATTGCTGGGGACAATTAATGACTTAGTTCCAGAAAGCATGGGAATACTTACTTCGGCATACATACCAGGCTTTAATTGTCCATTTTTGTTTTCAACATCAATCTCAATTGCTTCGGCATGCATGCTGCCTAATGCGTTTGATGATCGACTTATTTTAGCCGCCTTCTCTTCTCCAGGCATGGCATTCAGAATAAATTTTACGGGTTGATTGATATCAACTTTGTCTACATAATCCTCGGGGATGTATACTTCCAAGCGAAGCTTATGAATATCCTGCAGAGTCAACATCGCTTGTTCTGTTTCTTTTCCCGGTGATACTAGTGCACCTGGCGATACGTTACGCTCAACAATCATCCCATCAAATGGTGCCTTGATATATAGGTACTCCTCCATTGCACGTATAGATGCTACATTGGACTTTTCAGCTAGAACTAAGGCCTCATCTGCTTTCATTTTTGCTGATGCATTATCCAAATCAAGGGGTGAAACCGATCCAGGCTCCAATGATGCTTCTTTTAAACGCTGATACTTTTCCTTGCTTGCAGCTGCATTTTCCTGTGCTTGTAAATATTTTGAGTTTGCAGCTTGTAGCTGTGATTCAATTTCTGGTGCTTCTAAAACCATCAAAAGCTGACCTTTTCGAACGATGCTCCCACGATCAACCAATAGTTTTTTAATAAAACCATTCACTTTTGGGAAAATCCCTACCTCATTGTAGGGTTTTAATTGGCCAGGCAAGCGCGTCATCTTTGAAAGGGCTTTTTCGTTCACAGTACTAACCAAATAATGTGCTTTGCTTTGCGAAGCCGAAGCAGTCAAGTCCACTGGTTTTTGTGTATGAGAGCACGCTGCTAGTAAGCAGACACTGTTTAAGAACATAATTAATTTTGCTTTCATCATTTTAAAAGGTTGATGGTTCGGTTACATTACTGGGTATTGATTCAAGATTTTTTAAGGGGGTGTCTAATCTTTGTGAAGTCTGGTTCGATATCATATCTGTTTCTTCAGGCATTAATGAGGATGAGTCATAGGTGGTTTTTTGCTGTACCCAGGCAAATACCAAAGGCAAGATAAATAGTGCTGCCAATGTTGAGGCAAATAAGCCGCCAATAACAGCGCGACCAAGTGGTGCAGTTTGCTCTCCTGCCTCTCCCATACCGGTTGCCATTGGAATCATCCCGGCGATCATGGCCAAGCTAGTCATCAGAATAGGTCTCAAACGTATCGAGGCACTAATTGCGGCTGCTCGTGTAGCGTCTCTAAATTCTAGACGTAATTTTTCTGCATTGGTAGCAATAAGAATAGCATTCGCGACTGATACGCCCGTTGACATGATCATGCCCATATAAGATTGCAAATTCAGCGTAGAATGGGTCAATAGTAGCACAAAGATAGAGCCCACAATCACAGCAGGTACTGTCGAAAGTACAGTGAGTGCCACTTTGAAGGATTGATAATTTGCTGCTAACAATAGGAAGATCACCAAAATGGCGAATAACAAACCTGTTTGTAAACTAAATAAAGTCTCTGTCAACAAACTGGATACACCCTTCACCTCGGCGATGATACCTTTTGGTGGATTGCCCAAAGATTTAAGCACTGCTTGTACATCGTCAGTTGCAGTACCTAGGTCTTTTTTATAAAGATTGGCGCTCACCGTTAAAAATCGACGTGGTCCCACCCGATCATACTCACCCGGCTCATAGGTTACTTGAAAATCGGCTACATCCGCTAGCGTGGGATTACTTTGTCCTTTGATCAAGGGAATCTCTTTTAGTTCGTCCATCGTATTCATTACGTATTCAGGGACTTGAACCTGCACTTGATAGGTATAGGAAGATTTGTCGTCCAGCCACAGATTTTTCTCTGTAAATCGGCTGGATGAAGTGCTGGCTGTTACTGACCGGGCAACATCTTTCACACTAAGACCAAACTGCGAGATTTTTAACCGATCGAGCTTGATAGAAATAACGGGAAACTTTAACGGTTGATCTATTTGAACATCTCTTAGATAGGGTATCTGCTTCAGCTTTGCTAATACCTTGTCGGTAAAGCCTTGTATCTGCGGCATGTCTTTCCCTGCAACTTGAACTTGTATGGGGGTAGAAGCCCCTTGGCTCATGATCTTCTCTGTCATATCGATCGGTTCGAAGCTGACGCTCATTTCGGGCAATCTGGATGCAATATTTTTTCTGAGCATATCTTTTAGTTCATCCATATTGACTTTATACTGTTCGTCAAGATTTACTTGTAACACGGCCTCATGAGTTCCCGTATTAAAAATATAGAGATTGCTTACGCCAAAGCTACTCGGCACCAAACCAATATAGCCCGAAGTAATTTCGACATGATGATCGACCGTTTGATCAATGATTTGCAGCACTTGCTTAAACTTTTCCTCTGTCCTTTCCAGTCGAGTCCCCTCTGGCTCTTTGATTCGTATTTGGAATTGTCCTTTATTCAGCTGAGGCATCATGTCCTTACCGATGTGCATAAATCCCCATGCAGCCAGCGCAAAAATGAGTACGAGATAAACAGGCACTATCCGTTTTTTAAGTGACATGAATCGGTTGATAGTCCAGAGATAACGCATTTTCACCTTTTCAAACAAATCATTTTGCGCTGGATGATTTGTTTCTTCTTTTGAATGCTTATTTAACTGTGCGGGCTCCCCTGTGTTCAGCGTTTTATCAGCATGTGCATTTGTTTTAGCATGATGAGAGTGTTGATAGTGTTCTGTCTTGATTATCCAATTGCTCAATATGGGAACAATTGTTTGTGCGATTAGGTAGGATACAATCATCGTTAGCCCGATAGAGAGCGATAGGGGCAGAAACATGGCTTTGGGTACGCCCTTCATCATAAAGGAAGGGGCAAAGACAGCCAGGATACAGAGTAGTATCAATAACAAAGGAAAAGCAATCTCTTCACAAGCTTCGTAAATAGCCAATCGCTTTGATTTACCCATTTCTAAATGCTGGTGTATGTTCTCAATAGTTACTGTGGCTTGATCTACCAAAATACCGATCGCTAAAGCTAACCCACTTAGGGTCATGATGTTGATCGTTTGTCCAAGAAGACTTAGCAGCAATACACCAATCATGATAGACACAGGAATAGTAATGACTACGATTAAACTACTTCGCCAGTCGCGTAAAAATAGGAGCACCATTAAACCCGTAAGCAGGGCTCCTAATATGCCTTCGGTAATCAAGCTTTTTACCGCATTCACCACAAAAATAGATTGATCAAACTCATACGATATCTTGATATCATCAGGCAGCAAATTTTGCATTTCAGGCAATTTGCTTTTGAGGTCTTTCACAACAGTCCACGTGGAGGCATCCGCAGTTTTAATCACGGGGATATACACCGATCGTTTCCCATTAACCAAGGCATAATCTACCGTCACATCGGCGGCATCGCTCACGCGGGCAATATCTTTCACATAAATAGTTGCATCATTTTTGGTGATCAATGGAATGTTGCCAAACTCGTCGGCACGGTCAATTAAAGAATTGAGTGTGGTTAAATACATGGTATTGCCCACGCGCAAATTCCCAGATGGGGCCATCACATTGAATTTGGAAAGTGCTTCCACAACTTCATCCGGCGTTAAATGATAGCCCCGTAATTTATTGGGATCAACACTAAGAATAATTGAACGAGCATTGGATCCAAAAGGCGGTGGCGCTGAAAGACCTGGAATGGTAGCAAACATAGGCCGAATACGTGTGGCAGCCATATCGTAAATATCTTTCAAGCTTTCTGTTTTGCTATCCAATACTAATTGGCCAACAGGTAAGGATGAAGCATCAAAACGCACAACTTGAGGTGGAAGAGCTCCTGGTGGGAAAAAACTCTGCGCACGATTCACTTGCAATGCCACCTGAGCACTAGCTTCGGCCATATTGGTCCCCTCGTAGAAAGTAAGTTTAATAAGCGTTAAGCCCTGTATGTTTTTACTACTGATGCTTTTAATGCCGTTGACATACAAAAATTGATCTTGCAAACGCGTAGAGAAAAACCCCTCCATTTGCTTAGGTGACATGCCTCCATACGACTCAATGACATAAATGGTGGGCAGGTTTAATTGAGGGAAAATATCGATGGGGATTTTGATAGCACTGAGCACGGCAAATATGAGTAGACTCATCGTAACCACCATGGCAGTAATGGGCCTCTTCAGTGCAGATGTAACCATTGACATAATTTTTAGTTTAAGAGGTTTAAAACTGTGTTTACTTGGTTTTCAGCTATAGCCTTTTGAAACAACGCACTGACATAGCTGTACTTTGCATTCACATAGTCCGTTTCGGCACGATAGAGGATGTTTAAGGCAATATTTAATTCTATAATATCGGTTAAGCCATTTTTATACAAGGATAGTTTTTGCAGATATGCTGCATTGGCGGCTTTGAGTTGATTAGGGATTTCTTTCAGCCGTTGTATGGCTGTATTAAGCGCCAAATTAGCTTGTCCGTTATCTGTAGAAAGCAATTGCGTTTCCTCCTGAAGTTTTCTTTGGCTATACTGGCTTATCATTTTTTGTGTGCTTAATCTTAGTTTGCGTTTGGAAATATCGAATATATTATAGCTAATGGCCAAGCCCAGCAAGTAATTGGTTCTATTGAGGTTAAAGCCATCCGATAAACTATTAAAATGATCATTCGCATCAATACTAGCGCCTCGCCCCCATACTGCTCCCTCCAATAAAATTTTTGGACTATAGCTTTTTTTGATCAAGTTTTCCCTTTTAAGACTATTCTGGTAAATGGACTTATAATAATTGATGAGGGGGTGATTCGTCGTATCTGCCGCATTCAAATGATCATGAGGAGAGTTGTTAGTGAGTCGAGTTACAGCGGATGTATCAGGTATAATGTGTTCATAAGATAGATTGCTGATAGCCGCAAGATTTAATTGTACCTGTTTAGATTGATTGAGTAATTCAATATAGTTAAGTCTAGCCTTTGAAAGTTCTGCCTCTGCCATACTGGTATCCACGCCTGCCCTGACTCCACTTTTTGTAAGTGATTCAATGGAACGCTTTATTTCCTCATTGCGCTGAATATTGCGGACTTGGATGGCCATACAATCCATTAGACGCACTAGCTGGAAATAGTTGCCAATCGTAAAAGCCTGTAGCTGGTATTTGGATTGTGTAAACCGATGCTGTTGCACTTCTACATCAGATTTGGCTACTCGATTTTGTGCTTCGTAAGCCCCAAAATTGTAGATCTCCCAATCAAGAGCAGCCACACCGATATTCGTTGATGCCAATTGTGTATTGCTGTTGGTGCGCACGCCTCTGCTACTGGATGGGATAATCCCAAAGCCAAAATATGGGCCAGCGTCATTATTATTTGTTCCGATATCTGTTTGATAATTCAATTTTAAGCTAGGCAACCAATTGTGACGTGTTTCTATTGCCTGCGCTTGTTTAATGACAATAGCTGCTGAATCAGTCTGTAAACTTGGAGCTGTCTGACTCACCCTTTGTAATAGCTGCCTCAGGGTCACGGACTCTTGTGCCTGTGCTTTTATTGCAATAAACAACCATAGAATTACCCATAGACTTTTATTAAAACTTTTCATGCGCATCAGAATAAAAAATGTAGCAATACATAAACGTAGATGATCACCTTGATATGAATCAAACGATTGGGTTGTGACTTTGCATATATAATGGTTGGAAGTTTCTGGCATCCATCACAAGCTCGATAGTACACCCGTAATTAATTTTTAGAACACGACATATAGATCAAATGAGGAAGCAGGTAAAGAATAAGCATTTTGTTATCTTCGCCCATGGCGGAAAAAATTATTATTCTTGATTTTGGGTCACAATACACCCAACTTATTGCTCGTAGGGTGCGTGAACTAAATGTATACTGCGAAATTCATCCTTATAATCATCTCCCTGAGCTTGATTCAACTGTTAAAGGGATCATTCTATCAGGTAGTCCATATTCTGTTCGTCAAGAGGATGCACCACAAATTGATGTGGTATCACTTCAGAAAAAATATCCTGTTTTAGGAGTTTGTTATGGTGCACAATATATTGCTCATGTCTTAGGCGGTGAGGTGAAGGCCTCTTCCACACGTGAATATGGAAGGGCTAATTTGAATTATCTAAACGATAAAAACCCCTTACTGAAACATATCTCGTCTTCATCGCAAGTGTGGATGTCACATGGAGACACGATTACTTCAGTTGCTGATAATTTTGAAATTATAGCGAGTACCGACGCTGTAAAAGTAGCTGCATATCAAATCAGGGATACCAATACGTATGGCATACAATTTCATCCAGAAGTAACGCATAGCACAGATGGCAAACAATTACTCGAAAATTTTGTAGTTGGTGTATGTGGATGTTCACAAGGCTGGACTTCAGGCACATTCATTGAAACAACCGTTGCCGCTTTAAAGCAAAAACTAGGGGATGATAAAGTAGTTTTGGGACTATCAGGAGGAGTAGATTCGTCCGTTGCAGCTGTACTCTTGCATCAGGCCATTGGAAAAAATCTGTACTGCATTTTTGTAGACAATGGCTTTCTGCGCAAAAATGAGTTTGAGCAAGTACTGGATTCATACAAACACTTGGGCTTGAATGTTCGAGGGGTTGATGCAAAAGATCGATTTTTAAGCCAGTTGGCTGGAATAAAAGATCCAGAACAGAAACGGAAGATAATTGGGCGTGTATTTATCGAAGTATTTGATGATGCTGCACATGAGGTTCAAGATGTAAAATGGCTTGCTCAGGGAACTATTTATCCGGATGTGATCGAATCGGTATCCGTCAAGGGGCCTTCGGCAACCATTAAGTCACACCACAACGTAGGTGGTTTACCCGATTTCATGAAGTTGAAAGTAGTTGAGCCCCTGAATACGTTATTCAAGGATGAAGTAAGACGCGTAGGAAAGGCTTTAGGGATGGATACGACACTTTTAGGCCGTCATCCTTTTCCTGGTCCGGGTTTGGCTATTCGTATTTTGGACGATATCACTTCTGAAAAAGTGAGGCTTCTACAGGAAGCAGATGCAATTTATATGAATCATCTAAAATCATCAGGTTGGTATGATCGGGTTTGGCAAGCCGGGGCAATTTTTTTACCTGTACAATCTGTCGGTGTGATGGGAGATGAGCGGACGTATGAGCACGTGATTTGTCTACGCGCAGTAAGCTCTATTGATGGAATGACAGCAGATTGGAGTCACTTGCCGTATGATCTACTGGCCAAAATATCAAACGAAATCATTAATAACGTAAAAGGAATTAACCGCGTGGTATATGACATTAGCTCCAAGCCCCCAGCAACCATTGAGTGGGAGTAAAACTTCATCCCAGTCTTCTCTAGAGGAGATTGAAAACTCAAAAGTAAATTCTATGAGAGCCGAACAACATTTTCGAACGTTTATTTATACCCTGAATAAATTCGACGGAACGACTCCATTGACTAAGTTTTTGCCCGAGTTTTTTCGGCAACACAAGCAAATGGGATCCAATGATAGGCGTATTATAGTACGTTTGTTATACAATTACTTTCGCTTGGGAAATGCATTGAAGGAGCTTCTCCCCGAGGAGCGTGTATGTATTGCCGAGTTTTTGTGTAACATAGCTGATTCTCCCTTTTTGCGACATTTTCGTCCAGATTTAAATGAGCGTTTATCCCTCAGTATCGATGAAAAAATTACGCTTCTCGAACAAAGTGAGGGTTTTGATCTGAATGATGTCTTCCCATTTACGACACATCTTTCGTCTGGCATTGATAAAAAAGCATTTCTAAAATCTTTTTTCGCACAACCTGATCTATACATTCGGATTCATTCAGGGAAGGAAGATCAAGTTAAAGCGAAGATCATGGAGGCTAATATCCCATTTTGGGGTATCACGACGAATACTGTAGTGATGCCTAATGGCACTAAACTTGATCAACTGCTGGGTGAAACGAAAGATTACGAAATACAGGATCTATCATCGCAGCAGACTTCGGCTTACTTGAAACCGAACAAGTATGATTATTGGTGGGATGCTTGTGCAGCTTCGGGTGGTAAATCTTTGCTTTTGTTTGGTGAGCAGCCTCAAATTAAATTGCTCGTGTCCGATATTAGAGAAAGTGTCCTGAACAATTTGGATGATCGTTTTGAAAATGTTGGCTTAAAAAACTACCACAAAAAAGTAATTGATCTCACTCAAAATGTAGAGCAAGTTTTACACCATTATGTCTTTGATGGGATTATTTTGGATGTTCCTTGCACGGGTTCTGGCACCTGGGGACGCACACCTGAAATGATTAGCCAATTCCATGAATCGAAAATAAAAGCTTTTCAAACCCTGCAAAAAACAATTGCTTCGAGGGTTCTAAATTATTTGAAGCCTGGAAAGCCATTGGTATACATTACTTGTTCTGTATTTAAAGAAGAGAATGAAGAAATGGTTGATTACTTGGTTCGAGAGTATGGGTTAAAATTAGAATCCTCGCAAGTTCTAAAAGGGTACGAGCATAAAGCAGATACGATGTTTGTGGCAAGATTGATCAAGGTAAAAACGATGTGAACCGGTTATTGATCTCCTGGAGTAATCCAAGGGATAAGTATTAAGTTTGCATTTATAAAATCTAAATTTTGAACACAAATTCCTTTAAATATTTTGTAGCCGCAATAAGTGCCGTAGTTATATGGGGGGTATTTGCCATCCCTTTACGTCATCTACAGGCATATTCACCGGAGCAAATTTTAAGTCATCGTACTTTTATCTCTTTCGCATTAACGTGGGGGTTCATCTTGCTTTTTCGTAAAAAGCATATTCGCGCCGATATAGCCTACTTAAAACAGGAGAATGCTATCAGTCGAAAAAAAATAGGCTGGCTTGTTCTGGCAGGTGGGCTTTTACTGGGGATCAATTGGCTTAGTTTCATCTATGTAGTCAATCATGTTAATTTAAAATCAGCTGCCTTTGCCTACATGGTCTGCCCAATAGTGACGGCTATTGGAGGTTTTTTTATCCTCAAGGAGCAACTGTCTAGGCTTAAAGTGATAGCGGTTGGTATCGCCTTGATGAGTATAATTATCTCGGCTCAAGGCTCATTGACGGATGTATTGTGGGCTATTTTTATTGCAGCCTCTTTTGCATTTTATCTCATTGTACAACGTGTAATTGTGAAGCTTGATAAGATTAATTTATTGGGCATCCAATTAGGAATTATTGGCTTGTTGGTGCTTCCGATATTTCTATATCAACCACAGCTATTCCCGCTTGAATTAAATTTTTGGGCCAATATTTTGGCCATTGCAGTGCTATTTACAGTTATTCCATTGCTGCTGAGTTCTTATTCTTTGATTGGCCTTCCCTCATCGACGTTTGGTATCATCATCTATCTAAACCCTATTATTTCATTTGCCACTGCTTTTGCATATTTCAATGAAGAAATTAAGAGAGAGCAGTTGTACGCCTACTCATTGTTGTTTGCATCAGTAGTCATATTTAACTGGGATGTGATCCGTGGTTTTTTTAATAAAAAAGCAATCCAATAAATTATACCTGATACTCAATAAATCGATTGACAGAACAAAAGTTACAAACCCCAATTGAGTACCTAAAAGGTGTTGGCCCGCAGAGAGCCGCTGTGCTAAAAAAAGAGCTCAGTGTTTTTACCTATCGGGATTTGTTGCTGCATTATCCATTTCGATACATCGACCGAACCTGTTTTTATAAAATAAAAGAACTTCACACGGATTTATCTTTTATTCAAATCATTGGGCGAGTTGTTTCAAAAGAAATTCTGGGGGATAAATATAAAAAACGACTTGTTGCTCAATTAAAAGACGAAACAGGAACCATCGAAGTGGTTTGGTTCCAAAGTATCAATTGGGTTGAAAAAACGCTTGTGAATGGATCGGTTTATATTGTGTTTGGCAAACCTACGGTATTCAATGGGCGGGTATCGATCTCTCATCCAGAAATGGAGTTATATAATCCCAATGCCCCCAAACAAGGAAATCTAACCCTACAGCCTGTTTATAGCTCGACTGAAAAGCTCAAGCAATTTTCATTAGATACTAAAGGTATACAGCGTTTGCAAACGGTACTGCTTGAACAGGTTGTGCAGGATATCGAAGAAACAATACCTGAATATCTTTTAGCAAAACATGGACTTATTGCACGACAGAAAGCCTTATTGAATATTCATTTTCCTGAAAATAACCAGCTATTAGTAGCAGCTCAGCAACGATTGAAATTTGATGAGTTCTTTTTTATCCAGCTTCGATTGTTAAAGAATAAGCTTTTACGGACGCAGAAATTTAAAGGCCTTGTTTTTGGTACTGTTGGCGAAAAGTTTAACAGCTTTTATAGTCAAAAGCTCCCCTTTGATCTTACCGGAGCCCAAAAACGAGTTGTCAAAGAAATACGAGCGAATACACAAAAAGGGATTCAAATGAATCGCTTACTTCAAGGTGATGTGGGAAGTGGCAAAACCGTGGTAGCATTGATGAGTATGCTGTTGGCTATTGATAATGGATACCAAGCCTGTATCATGGCTCCAACAGAAATACTAGCTCAGCAGCATTATCACACCATCAAAGAGCTGGTTGGGGATGATTTTATACAAATAGAATTATTAACAGGATCAACTAAAAAGAAGAAACGAAAAATTTTACATCAGCAATTAGAAAGTGGAGAGCTCAATATTTTGATTGGTACACACGCACTGATTGAGGATGCGGTACAATTTCAGAACCTTGGTTTAGTTGTGATTGATGAACAACATCGTTTTGGTGTAGAGCAGCGTGCAAAATTGTGGCAAAAAAATCACGTTCCTCCGCATGTGCTGGTCATGACGGCAACACCCATTCCGCGTACACTTGCGATGACATTGTACGGAGATTTGGATGTATCGATGATCAATGAACTTCCTGTGGGCCGAAAACCGATTAAAACGGTTCATTTATATCACAGTCAGCGTTTGCGCATGTTTGGTTTTATGCGTGATGAGATTGCCAAAGGCAGGCAGGTATACGTCGTTTACCCACTGATCAAAGAGAGTGAAAAATTAGATCTGCTCTATTTGGAAGCAGGTATAGAAGCGATCACACGTGAGTTTCCCTTACCCGGCTATCGAATCAGTATTGTGCATGGGAAGCTTTCCGCAGCGGATAAAGAAGTCGAAATGCAGCGTTTTATCAAAGGCGAAACACAAATTATGGTAGCCACAACGGTGATTGAGGTGGGTGTAAATGTGCCAAATGCAAGCGTGATGATTATTGAGAATGCAGAGCGTTTTGGGCTATCTCAGCTGCATCAGCTCAGAGGACGAGTAGGAAGAGGCGCCGAACAATCCTTTTGTGTATTGATGTCGGGAAATAAATTAAGCTCGGATGCAAAAGTTCGTTTAGAAACGATGGTCCGTACACATGATGGATTTGAAATATCGGAAATAGATTTACATCTCCGAGGACCTGGAAATATTGAAGGAACTCAGCAAAGTGGAGTGCTTGATCTTAAACTGGCTGATCTGACAAAAGATCAACAGCTTCTCCAAGATGCACGACAAAGTGTGATCGCGCTATTTGAGGAAGATCCGTCTTTAAGTGATCCGAAGAATAAATTGCTTTTTGATTTTTTTGATCAGAAAGTAGCCGGAATAAGTTGGAATAAGATTTCTTAGTGAGCTTCACCCTGGCTGTTCTCCGAAGGAGGAGAATGTATTTCTTCGTTCGAAAAATAACGATATCTTGACGTTTGAGATCAAAGGTCACTAAACTCAAATTCTATTGGAGACTGAACACAAACTGAAAAAGGACCCCCATATCGCATTGCGTTACCCTGAGTTTCGCTCGTATATCACGATGCGTTTTGTTCTAACTTTTGGATATCAGATGCAAGCCGTGATCATTGGCTGGTATGTATATCATTTGACAAAAGATCCATTGTCCTTAGGTTTAATTGGATTGGCAGAAGCGATTCCTGCTATTGGGATTGCTTTGTACGGAGGCTATATCGCTGATAAGTCAGACAAGAAAAAACTATTAGTTTGGGTAATTATAGCTATGACAGCTTGTTCCATTATTCTGTTTTTGATTACGATTCCGTCTATCTCTGCTCATTTATCAGACAAGTTGGAGCTTTGGATCATTTACCTGATGGTTTTTGGAATAGGTATTGCGAGGGGTTTTTATACGCCGACGGGGTTTTCTTTGATGTCAGAAATTATACCGAAAGAGCATTATGCAAATTCAACAACCTGGCACAGTTCAGCTTGGCAAACAGCATCCATTATTGGCCCAGCTGCTGGAGGCTTATTGTATGGCTTCTTTGGAGTTAGTGTTTGCTTTTCGGTCATTATTATGTGCATGCTGATCTCACTTATTGCGATTGCCTTTTTTGTGGGTGATCATCCAGCCAGATATGTTCCTAAAGAAAATATATTTAAAAGTTTGTCGGAAGGAATACACTTTGTTTGGGGTAATAAAATCATGTTAGGAGCGCTCAGTTTAGATCTCTTCTCTGTGTTTTTTGGTGGTGCGGTTGCATTGATGCCTGTCTTTGCAAATGATATTTTGAAAGTCGGTTCCGAAGGATTGGGAATGCTACGTGCTGCGCCTTCCCTCGGAGCTGTCTTGACGATGGCGATTATGACCTATTATTCGCCCATGGGAAAGCCTTGGCGCAATTTATTATTGGCAGTTACCGGGTTTGGGATTTCCATTATTTGTTTTGGACTTTCTAAAAATTTTTATCTCTCCCTGGTTTTTTTGTTTTTTGAAGGGGCTTTTGATAGCATCAGTGTGATCATTCGATCGACCATTCTCCAGATACTCACTCCCGAAGAAATGCGCGGGCGTGTATCAGCCGTTAACTCAATGTTTATTGGCTCATCGAATGAAATTGGCTCTTTTGAATCGGGGGTAACCGCTAGGCTGATGGGTACTGTTCCTGCAGTGGTATTTGGTGGAAGTATGACTTTATTGATTGTAGGTTTTACTTATTTGAAAACAAAAACAGGATTACAGCTAGAACAGCACATTTCTAATCAAGAAGTATGAATCTGTACTTTTTGTGAGAGTGCTTGTACCCATTGATTAAATAATCCATTTTCAATCTCGACGGCTTTATCAGCATATATTTCCCATTGTGGTGAAAAATGATTGAGCTGATGGATCATCTCTTCCAAGTGCCCTTCTTCCTCAGCAATGATTGATTTGACATTTACTTTACTTTCAAATGCATCTAGAACTTTTTGATAGATCGGGTAAAGACCATCTGCACGAACCTCAATTGCATAGGTCACTAATAAATACGCTGCAAATCTCAACTCAGACCCACTCAACTTTAGGGTGGGTTTCAAATATTTACATATTTGAATATCCAACGCGTTCAAGTAATGGCGACTCTCAGTGGGAGCCAATAAGTATTCATTCGCATACGTGGGACAAAGACCTTCGCCCAATTTGGCTAGTTGTTTTTTGAGGTAAAACGCATGACGATGTTCTTCGGCAGCATGCTTTAGAACAATTAATGTGACATCTGTTTGATGTTCGCCTGCCGAAATTTTTCGAGCGCCTGTGTTTTCCATCAGAGAAAGCGTGTTGAGCCATTGTGCATGTTGTTGATTGTCGGCTACTATTTCGGTCATTAATTGTTCAATATCCATGTTAAAATATTTCTAATGCTTTTTTTATTTTACTGTAAATATAGGCCAACTGCTCATCGTTAATGCAATAGGGAGGTAAGATATAGATGATATTACCTAGAGGACGCAGGATGATTTTATGCTGGATAAAGTAGTTATATAGATTATCTCTCAGCTGATTAAAATAAGATGTCTCCTCATTTGTTTGCCATTCCAGGGCCAATATGGTGCCAGTTTGGCGAACATCTTTTAGTTTGGGATGCCCTTTTATGGTGTTTAGAAACTCCGAATGTTGTTCTGTAATACGTCTAATGTGTTGGAGGGTTTCAGGTTTTTCGGTCAGATCCATACTGGCTAAAGCAGCCGAGCATGCAATCGGGTTGGCTGTAAATGAATGTCCATGAAATAATGTTTTCAACTTATCTTCCGATAGGAAAGCCTCATGAATTTTTTCAGTACAGCTAGTGACTCCTAAAGCCATTGTTCCGCCAGTTAAGCCCTTCGAAAAACACATCAAATCGGGTTGTTGCTGAAGATAATCAGATGCAAATAACTTACCCGTACGCCCAAAGCCAGTCATGATTTCATCGGCAATAGTTAGCACATGCTCCTGTTGGCAGTGCAATAAAAGCGCATCTAAATAAGCAGCCTCATACATCAACATCCCACCTGCACCCTGAACAAGGGGCTCAAAAATAAAAGCAGCGACTTCTGATTTGAGATCTGAGATCTGAGATTTGAGGATTTCGATATTGTGCTGATTCGGCAGGTCGATATAGGTTACTTCAAATAAAAATTTCTCAAAATGCGTGGTGAAAGCACTTCGGGCACTTACAGCCATTGCACCAAATGTGTCGCCGTGATATGAATTGTGGAAGGCGAGTACTTTGGTTCTTGGTATCCCTTGATTACTCCAATACTGAATACACATCTTAAGTGCTATTTCTACTGCAGTAGCACCGTTATCTGAGTAAAAAATCTTCTGCTGATTACTGGGAATGATTTTCAACAATCGTTCAGCTAGCTCTATTGCCGGTGGGTGTGTAAAACCAGCAAATATGCAATGCTCTAATGTTTTTAGCTGTTCAGATACCTTTTCGGCAATATGTGGATGTGCATGACCATGAATATTGACCCACCAAGAAGAAATGGCATCTAAATAGTGATTTCCTTGCTCATCAATTAAATAAACACCTTCTCCACGAATAATGGGAATTGGTGGAGAAGGTGTTTGCACTTGTGTGGTGTATGGATGCCATATCACGGCTTGATCTCGAGCTGCAAGTGTTTGAGAGATTACTTGATGTGAATTGTTTTCTACAAGTGTTTGATCCATCATATTGGTGCTGTACGCCTTTTTAATTCTCTTGGTTAGACTCAGATTACTCGGCAAAGCAACCCTTTTAAATATTCTCCTTCAGGGAAAGAAGATCGTATTGGATGATCTGCGGGCTGTGAAAACTGATCAATAAATTGAATTTCTTTCCCTGCATCTAAAGCCGCCCAAGCGAGGATCTGTTTAAACAAAGCAATGTCAACAGCCCCTGAACAAGAAAAAGTAGCTAGAAGTCCACCACTTTCGAGTAGAAGCAATGCTTGACGATTGAGGTCCTTATAAGCTCGAGAAGCTTTTGTTAAGGAAGATCGTGAAGGTGCATATTTGGGAGGATCAAGTATGATGAGATCAAATTTTTCGTCGCCTTCGCGAAAGGCGCGTAACTGTTTGTTTACATCTGATTGAAAGTAGCGATGCTTCACTTGCTCAAAGCCATTGAGCTTCATATTTTGTTTCAGTGTTTCAATGGCTAGAGCAGAGCTATCAACACTTGTGATTTCATGGGCGCCATTTTTTGCAGCATTGAGTGTAAATCCACCTGAGTAGCAAAAACAATCGAGTACACGCTTACCTTTTGCAAATTGTGCTACTCGGTTGCGGTTGTCCCGCTGATCACAATAGAATCCAGATTTTTGTCCATCCGCAATATTGACCTGGTATGAGATCCCATTTTCATTGACGGGAATAAATTGAGGAGGTTCTACTCCTGAGAGTATTGTACCAGATGATTCATTCATTCCCTCATGAGCTCTGGCAGAGGCATCACTTCGATCAAATATACCTTTCGGTTTTAGGAGCATATTCAGCTCATCTAAAATAATGGGTTTGATATGATCAATGCCCGAACTTAGGATTTGTACAGACAAAAAGTCAGCAAAGCGATCCACAATTAAGCCAGGTAGGAAATCAGCTTCACTAAAGATGAGGCGATACGTATTGGTATCATCAGTCTTCATAAATAAATCTTCTCGAAACTTTACTGCTTTTTGGATACGTGTGCGCCACCAATGCTGATTTACTTCGACATCAGGATTCCATTCGAGTAGACGAATAGCCACACGAGACTGACCATTGAAAAAGCCATAAGCCAAAAAATGATTTTGATGATCGCTTAGTATAACGATGTCGCCGTTTTGGGGCTTGCCGTTAATTTGTTCGATAGCACCGGAAAATATCCAAGGATGCAATTGTTTAACAGCTTTATCCTTTCCCTTCTTTAATCGCACAGTAAAATACATGTGGGCAAAGGTAATGATCTTTGATTAACGCTGGCTATTTCTCTTATTGGATGAGTGTATAGAGCATGATGGAGCCTGTGTTGATATTTCTCCAAAAAAATCTACTTAGTTTGGTTTTACCAGTCTTAAAATTTATAAATCCCAGTTGCTAAACGGAGATTTTAAGTCTCCTGCGAACTCAAAGACCCAATAAGCCTTTTTTTAAATCAGTGTCAATAGGGGTATTAGACAACCATGCACCAAAAAGTGCTTTTTTAAAATCCAAACCCTCGATTGTGCCTTGTAGTTTGTCATTTTTAAATGTTTTTACGCCTAAGCCTGGGATGTACCAGATATCAAAAATGTTTCCTTCGATAATTTTTTCTTTGCCGAATATATGGATGAAAGCATCAATCCTTTCTTTGAGAGAAGCTATCTTTCCTCCTGTTGATTTATCGAATCCTTCACGAATAGTTTGGCTCAGATTATTACAATTCACTAGGCCAGAAGTAATTTGAAGGCGCAAAGCCATTGGCTTATCTTCTTGACAAATAGTAAGGCCATCTTTGCTTTTTGATTGAAGATAAAGACCAGCTACATATACTTTGAAGAAAGTTTTCTTTCGGATTCCTCCGCCATTTAAAACAAGTTCTGTTTTGTCGTGATTAAGTTTAGCAGGTAAGGTTACACCATTGAGGGTAGTTTGAGCATTTAAGCTGAAGTACAGCGCAATTAATAGGAGTGTGATTTGTACTGTTTTCATTTTTATGATCAGATGAGTTTCAAAGATAAAATTCGGTTTCGTGTTTCAATACAAAGCCCAGTACCTAATTCAAGATACTGGGCTTTGTATTGACCATTGAGATTATATCTAAAACTTCACGTTCAGAGCAAGCAAGAGATTCCGTTGGATTTGTTGTGGAAAATAATAGTCTTTGTTTATTAAAAAGCCTTTCTGCACGTAGTTATAGTTAGATGAGCTAGCTGGATAAACTGTGCCAAGAACATTGTTTACGAGCAAGGTTATACCTACATTTTTCAAATATTTAAACGAAGTGGTATAATTTAAGCGTACATCATTTACAATAAATGCAGCAATTGTATTGTCGTCGTTCGAAGTATTATCGCGATACTGTTTGCTTACATATTTATTTAATAAAGCTATTTCTGTCTTCTTAAATGGTTTAAAAGTTAGCTCACTAGCAGCAACTAAAGCTGGTGAGTAAGATATAGCTGTGTTGGTATAAACTTTCTCGTCCTTCGTTCCTGGCTTGTTTGTGAAAGTATTAATGTTGTTTCTACTTAACACGGCTGTTGTATTCCAAGTAATTTTTGGATGAAGTTCTATTTTTCCTGCTAGTTCCAAGCCAATACGAGAGCTATTGGGCACATTTTGATCTAGGAACTCTGCCACGGCGTTCATACCTCCACTAGAAATCAGTTGATTTTGATAAAACATGCCAAAAGCATCAACGCCCAATGTTAATTTTTCTCTTTGTGTGCTATAGCCTATTCCAATATTGTTGAGACGTTGACTTTGTGGTTTGGCTCCCGCTAGAAAATTGAGGTACTGCTCACGTCTAGCTTCTCCATTGGCAATGGAGTATGAGGCGTATATTTTATCCTCTTTGCTCAACTGATAACTGATACCAACTTTGGGACTGAAGAAATTAAGCTGATCTCCTGGCTGAAAGTTTCCTAAGCTGCCATTGGAACCTATGAACGTGTACATGATTCGGCGGTATTGTAAATCAACAAAGAGGTTAACATCGCCTAGCTGATAATCTGCTTGAGCAAAAGTGTTGAGAACAGTTTTTTCTGCATCATCATTCGTGTAACGATAAGGATTGGTAATTGAAAGACCTTGAGCCCACAATATTTCTCCAAAATGTGATCCTTTATAGTGGTTGTAATAACCACCCAATGTAAATTTCAAATCTGTTTGTGGAGCATAATTGATAGCATAGTTAATGCCATAAAAATCAGTATCTAGTGAACGACGACGGATTAAATTACCTATTGTAAGGGCTTGAGTGATGCCATACTTTGAAAAATCTTGACCGTTGAAGTTCTCCTCATAATATCCGCGACCAAAAGAATAGTGTAGGGCAGAGCTGACAGAAACTTTATTTGAGAAAGAATAGGCATACAATAATTGATAATGATTTTGTACATAATTATCTGTTTGCCCACCGTATGTAAATGAGTTATTCGCTCGGATGGGTTGCAGCTCATTGTTAGGGGCGCCATTCCATGCGCGGTTGGTGTTTTCTTCACCTAAAAAGACGTTGGCTTTTAGCAAACTTTTAGTGCCATAATATGCACCAGTGACGAACCCAGATTTTACACCAGAATTTCCAGTATTCATATATCCATCAGAATTGACATAGCTCAATCGACCATCTATACTGAATTTATTATTGATTAGCCCAGTTCCTCCTTTGAAGCTAGTTCTCCATGTATTTAATGAACCGTATAGATTGCTCAGCTCACCATAGGAATTATCTATTCGAGGTGTATTCTGCACACACATGAATGCACCGAAAGATCCTGATCCGTTATCAGCTATTCCGACACCTCGTTGTAGTTGGCTGTTGTCAACAGAATAGGCGAAGTCGGGCAGAGCAATGAAATAAATATGCTGATTCTCATGGTTATTAAGGGGAATACCATTGATGGTAACAGCATAGGGTATGCGATTAATAACGGCAATATCTGCGCCTTCAGCCAGGATATTGTTACGTTCTAGTTCAAGATCAAGCTTGATATCTTTATTGAGAGTCAGTTTATATTCTATCGTTTTGTAGCCTGGATAATATACTTTGAGTGTGTGTGTGTCTGCTTTTAGACTGTCCAATTTGTAATCTCCAGAGGCCGTACTTTGCACATATTTGCCTGTTTTTAATACAGTAATACGAACATCACCTAGTGGTACTGCTGCATTTTTGTCATTAATCTTTCCGCTTACTGAATATTGAGCTGCAGCCAAAAGTGGGAATAAGGCTGTTGTGAAAGCAATCAATAAATTCTTTTTCATACCTGAAATTTGTTGTTTAATGGCTATGGAGTTATCGTTGTATAAATTTTTATTTCTTAATCCAAACTTGTTACAGCGCGAAGGCCATATACCTTCTCTATTGCTTTATTTTCCCACACAGTGCTCATCTTCAATGATTATGACAGGGTGATTTAGATACATTTAACTGTATTTGTAAGTTTTCCAACAAATGTTTTTATCGTAAAAATGAGTGCAAAAAATTCTACAAATATACGAAAATTCACTCTTCATTGACAAAGCAAATATATTTTTAATTTGTAACAAATGAGGATAGTTTAAAAAAATAAGAATTATCAAATATGAATTTTTGTAAAAAAATCATAAGCATTTGATATTCAATGATTTTGAATGAAAAAAGATGGTTTTAGAAAATAAACTTTCGTTATATATATTGTAAAATAATTAAAATGAGAAAAATGTTGAATGTCATTGTAAAGAGTAATAGATACAAGGTGAAAATCAAAAACATACACCTCATAAAATCAATTTATTTTTTCTGCTTTGCAATGATCCAGATGATGGTAATAGCCATGAGTATCGGATAATATGCATACGGGATAAAAAATACAGATGCTTTACTCGTGAGTTTTTCGACCATAATGAGTTGAAGACCATAGGGGATTAATCCCTGTACTACGCATGATGTCATATCCAGTAAGCTAGCAGTTCGTGAAGCATTGAGCTGATACTTGTCTTTGATCTCTTTCAAAATAGGTGAAGCAGCGACTAAACTGATCGTATTATTGGCTACGCAAATGTTCACTAAGCCAACTGTGCTTACCATCATTGTTTCTGCAATCCTTTTATTTTTAGTTTTTGAGTGTATGTTTTTTAGGATATAATCCAATCCTCCATTATCCTGAACAATTGCTATAAGACCCCCAATCAATAGCGTGATGATGATGATGTCGGACATACTTGCAAAGCCAGAACCAATGATGTTCATGATCTTTACGAAAGTATAACCTTGCGTTAAAGCCAAAATGATGCTTGAAATTAGGCCTAAGAACAATGTTACAAAAACAGGAAATCCTATTAATGAAAGCACCAAAACGATCAGATATGGGCTAATAAATAGTAAATGACCATTATTGGCTGGTGCTATAAATTGAAAGTCATAATTGAATGACGAGATGTAGTAAATAACACAAGTTAAAATAGCCGCGGGCAATATGTAGCGCAGATTCGTTAATAGCTTCTCCTTGTTTGAGCATTCCATTGCTTGAGTGATTACAATGGTGGTGTCTGAAACTAGCGATAAATTATCCCCAAACATGGCGCCACTGATAACCGCACCCACTGCAATTCCCAATGGGATGTGGGTAGTATCGGCCAAACTGATAGCAATGGGTACCATGGTCACGATAGTTCCCACGGAGGTGCCCATTGACAACGAAACAAAGCAAGCCATTAAAAATATACCTACCAGAAAAACACTTGGCGGAAGAACTGTGAGGCCATAATTAATTAAAGTATCTATTGCTCCGAGCGATTTAGCCAGATTGGTGAATCCTCCAGCGAGAATGAAAATAATACACATCAAAATCACATTAGGTTGCCCAGCCCCTTTGACTAGCACCTGCAACCTATCAGAAAAAAGTATCCTTTTATTTTGGATAATGGCTACTGCGATGCTGAATAGCAACAGCAGGGGCACCGAAAGACTGTAAAAATCCTGTAGTAAAACGCCTCCCAGCAAGTATAAACTGAGGAATAATAGAATAGGTGATAAGGATAAGAAATTACGCATGATATGATGAAGAAAGAATTGTACAGATTAGAAATTGGTATCAATCAAGTGGAGAGCATGTAGCCCACTATAAATAGCTTAAATCGAATTCAAAAAATATTGGTGAGTTGGCCGGCGTGATTTAAAAGCACATGCACATGAGGCATGGGTTGGCTTTGTTATTAAAATTGATGCGGCGTTTTTCTAGCGCTAGGCTAGCCTGGAAATAGTTTTTTTCTGTGTGCATGATCTTAAAATTTATAGTTTCTCGATCGTAATCGAGACAGGTATTGGCACCTTCCTCAAATTATTGGGGGGTTGTCAGTGGGTCATCGAGCCTGATCTCTCGCCACTTCTGTATAAATCAAACCTGCTTGAGGTGTTGATGACAGCATGGTATTCCTACCAAATCGGTGCAAAGGTAACACAATATTGAACAATAATCAACATAATTGGTACTTTTGCATTTTACAAAATTTAAACGATGATCAGAACACATACTTGTGGCGAACTCACTATTCAGGATCTAGGAAAAGAAGTAACATTGACCGGCTGGGTTCAAAAATCGCGTGACTTAGGTGGAATGACTTTCATTGATGTTCGTGATCGATATGGAATTACGCAGCTGGCTTTTAATTCGGATGATAATGCCGATTTACGTTTACAAGCGTGCGAATTAGGGCGTGAGTTTGTGATCAAGGTGATGGGGCAGGTGATCGAGCGATCGAGCAAGAATTCGAAAATACAAACAGGAGATATAGAAATTAAAGTTTCCAAATTGGAGGTTCTAAATGCCGCCAAATTGCCTCCCTTCATGATCGAAGATGAGACCGATGGGGGAGATGACTTACGTATGAAGTATCGTTACCTTGATCTTCGCCGAAATCCAGTTCGAAATAACCTAGTGCTGCGCCATAAAATGGCACAAGAGGTTCGTAAATATCTGGATGGTTTAGATTTTATCGAGGTAGAAACACCCGTTTTAATTAAATCAACTCCCGAAGGAGCCCGTGATTTTGTGGTACCTAGCCGGATGAATCCAGGCGAGTTTTATGCCCTACCACAGTCACCACAAACATTTAAACAATTGTTGATGGTATCGGGTTTCGACCGTTATTTTCAGATCGTAAAATGTTTTCGTGATGAGGATTTACGTGCCGATCGTCAGCCTGAGTTTACTCAGATCGACTGCGAAATGGCATTTGTTGAGCAAGAAGATATTATACATGTTTTTGAAGGCTTAGTTCGTCAACTTTTTAAAAAGATAAAAGGAATTGACTTGATCGAGGTGCCTCGCATGACTTATAACCAGGCCATGCGTTTATATGGATCGGATAAACCTGACACGCGTTTCGACATGAAGTTTGTCGAGTTAAAGTCATCTGAAAACAACACCGCGTCTGTTCTTTCAGATCAGTCGGGTTTTCCTGTATTTGATCATGCCGAGCTCGTGGTTGGTATCAATGCTAAAGGCTGTGCAGAATACACGCGAAAACAATTGGATGAATTAACCGATTTTATCAAACGTCCTCAAATTGGAGCTACCGGATTAATTTATTGCAGACATAACACAGACGGAACACTCAAATCATCTGTTGATAAATTTTATTCAGAAGCCGATTTGAGAAAATGGTCACAAGTATTCAACTCTGAGCCTGGAGACTTGATTCTCATTTTAGCTGGAACGGGAGATCAAGTACGCAAGCAGTTAAGTGAGCTTCGTATCGAAATGGGTAATCGTCTGGGCTTGCGCGATAAAAATATATTTTCACCACTTTGGGTGCTTGATTTTCCATTATTAGAGTGGGATGAAGAGTCGCAGCGCTATCATGCCATGCATCACCCTTTTACTTCGCCAAAGCCAGAAGATATTGCATTGTTAGATACTGATCCGGGTAAAGTACGTGCGAATGCGTATGATATGGTGATCAATGGAACTGAAATAGGGGGAGGCTCTATTCGTATTCATGATCGAGCGCTGCAGGCTTTAATGTTCAAGCATTTAGGTTTTAGCAAAGAGGAAGCACAAAAGCAATTTGGCTTTTTGATGGATGCTTTCGAATTTGGTGCACCTCCACATGGCGGAATTGCTTTCGGATTTGATCGTTTGGTGTCCATCTTCGCTGGACTAGATTCTATTCGTGATGTGATTGCATTTCCTAAAAATAATTCGGGTCGTGATGTGATGATCGATTCGCCTTCAACTATTTCGAGTGAACAGTTGAACGAATTGAGCATTAAAGTGGGTATTGAGATTTGAGATTTTGCTATCGTAGCGTATGGGGGGTATTAAATAAATTCATTTCATGAAGGAAAAAACGCCAGAAAACACAGACCAGCTGAAAGCTATCAATCAAAAAATTATTGCCCAAGGCGAAACATTACCAATTGTTGAGCTGCAAGATGGCAGCAAAGTACAAACAGGGACAGTGGCAACCATGTTGCACAACATTGGTTTGTATAACAATGGGGCTAGGGGTGAAGTAGAGCGAGAGTTGGAGCTATCGATTCCTACCTTAATCAAGGTTGGATTGTTTGATTTATTCCCACCAGATGAGTGGATTAATGGTGAAAATGTGGGGCGTCGTTTTGTTGGCAGTAAAGCGAAAGAATATATTCATAAAACGACGGGTGATCAAACGGTCTGATTCTAACAATAAAATAATTAAAAATAGTAGTACGCAATATCAATCAACATGTTTGAGAATTTACAGGATAAACTAGACAGAGCTTTTAAAGTTTTAAAAGGACAAGGAAATATAACCGAGATAAACGTGGCTGAAACTGTCAAAGAGATTCGAAAAGCTCTTATCGATGCCGACGTTAACTTTAAAACAGCCAAGACGTTTACCGATGCTGTGAAAGAAAAAGCCTTAGGGCAAAATGTATTGCGTTCCATTGCACCGGGGCAACTACTCACCAAAATTATGAATGATGAACTAGCTTCCTTGATGGGAGGAACAGCTCAGGAACTTCATTTAACAGCTAATCCAAGCATCATACTGATTGCAGGATTAAATGGTGCTGGTAAAACCACTTTTACCGGAAAATTGGCCAACTACCTAAAAACACAAAAAGGTAAGAACCCGCTACTCGTTGCTGCCGATGTGTATCGTCCGGCGGCGATAGATCAATTGGAAGTTCTCGCTTCGCAAATCGATGTTCCTGTTTTTACAGATCGTGTTTCAAAAGATCCTGTCGAGATAGCAAAATCAGCCATCGCACAAGCAAAACAAAATGGCAATAATGTGGTGATCGTTGATACCGCGGGCCGTTTGTCTATTGATGATGAGATGATGAACGAAATTGCTTTGGTCAAAGAAAAGACGAATCCGCATGAAATCCTTTTTGTTGTAGATGCCATGACTGGACAAGATGCCGTCAATACAGCCAAAGTATTCAATGATCGCTTAGATTTTACTGGAGTTGTCCTCACTAAATTGGATGGTGATACGCGTGGAGGTGCAGCCTTATCAATCAAGTCGGTAGTGAACAAACCGATTAAATTTATTGGTACCGGCGAAAAGATGGATGCCCTAGATATATTCCATCCCGATAGGATGGCTTCGCGTATTTTGGGAATGGGTGATGTGGTTTCATTAGTTGAACGTGCTCAGCAACAATTTGACGAAAAAGAAGCTGCCGAGCTTCAGAAGAAAATCCGCAAAAATAAATTTGACTTCAACGATTTTTTAACCCAAATACAACAGGTCAAAAAAATGGGGAATATGAAGGACATCCTCGGAATGATACCTGGTGTAGGCAAGGCAGTGAAAGACATCGATATTGATGATAATGCATTTAAACCAGTGGAAGCAATTATCCATTCAATGACCCCAGCAGAGCGTGAAAATCCCGACTTGATTAACCAAAGTCGGCGTATACGTATTGCAAAAGGATCGGGCACGAATATTACCGAAGTGAACAAGCTCATCAAGCAGTTTGATGATATGCGTAAAATGATGAAGCAGTTTTCGAATCCAATGGCGGCTGCTAAAATGATGAGAGGCATGCCAAAGATGCCTTTCGGAAAGTAAATACCTCATTTAAGTACCGCGTGTTTACTTAATTCCTAAAACGATCTAATTGCGTTGGCTCAAGTACTAATTTTTTCGCTAGTTTAGCCGACCAATTTCGTCTAAAATGCCTATAAAAACCTATGGAAGTGCCGTTTATGGTATAGAGGCTATCGCTATCACCATCGAAGTAAACATCAGTAGTGGAACCAAATATTACATGGTTGGTTTGCCCGATAATGCTGTCAAGGAGAGTATGCTTCGAGTTGAGAGTGCTATTAATAACTCTGGATACCGCATGCCGAGGCAAAAAATTGTAATCAATTTGGCTCCAGCCGATATTCGAAAAGAAGGTTCTGCTTACGATTTAGCTATCGCCATAGGAATTTTGGCAGAGTCGGGTCAGGTACGAGCCGAGAAATTAGATCAATATTTGATTATGGGCGAGGTCTCTTTAGATGGAGGTCTTCAGCCTATCAAAGGCGCTTTACCTATCGCTATCCAGGGACGAGCAGATGGATTCAAAGGATTGATACTTCCCAAAGCAAATGCGCGAGAAGCAGCTATTGTTGACAATTTTGAAGTAATAGGTGTAGACAATTTGAAGGAAGTCATTCAATTTTTTAATAATGAGGTAACATTACAATGCACGCTTGTTGATACATGTCGGGAGTTTTCAACTCATGCTAGCAAATACGAAAGCGACTTCTCAGATGTTAGAGGGCAAGAAAATATCAAAAGAGCTTTAGAAATAGCTGCAGCAGGTGGGCATAATGCTTTACTGATTGGTCCTCCAGGTGCAGGAAAAACGATGTTGGCAAAGCGTTTCCCAAGCATTCTACCTCCCCTTAATTTATATGAAGCGCTAGACACCACCAAAATACATTCGGTTGCTGGCAAGTTAGCTGCTTCGGACTCATTGATGACTACTCGCCCATTTCGCTCGCCACATCATACCATTTCTGATGTCGCGCTAGTAGGAGGTGGTACAAATCCACAACCAGGTGAAATATCATTGGCTCATAATGGTGTTTTGTTTTTAGACGAGTTGCCTGAGTTTAAGCGCACAGTTCTCGAAGTCATGCGTCAACCATTAGAAGAGCGGAGGGTCACGATTTCAAGGGCGAAGTCTTCCATTGACTACCCTGCAAGTTTTATGCTTGTGGCTTCGATGAATCCTTGTCCATGTGGATTTTATAATCATCCCGAAAAGGAATGTGTCTGTGCTCCTGGTGTCGTTCAAAAATATCTTAGTAAAGTATCAGGGCCGCTACTCGACCGTATCGATTTACATGTAGAAGTGACCCCTGTCAATTTCAATGAGCTTGCTTCTAATCAGCCCACAGAGAAAAGTGTAATTATCCGTGAACGTGTCATTCAGGCACGCGATATTCAATTAAAACGCTTCGAAGGCAGACCAAATGTATTTTGTAATGCACAAATGAGCTCGAAAACAGTACGTGACCTTTGTCAGATTAGTGAAGAAGGACAAGGCTTACTAAAAAATGCGATGGAAAAACTAGGTTTATCAGCTCGTGCCTATGATCGTATTTTAAAAGTAGCTAGGACTATTGCTGATCTAGCTAATAGCGAAGAAATAAGTACTGGACATTTGGCAGAAGCAATCCATTATCGGAGTTTGGACAGAGAAGGTTGGTGTGGATAATTTTTATGCCATTTGTAAAATAAATTTCTTAACGATGCCTTTTATTGACTAAATTTAATATAAGAAGATTTCTTTATTGAAAGTCCGGTTGTGTGATAATAGGCTTCAGATGGTAATAGGTTTATCTAAAAATGTATTTAAAGTTTTGCTTACTGTTGTGTTGTGCTTTGGCTTAATCCATGCCAATGGGCAGATTAATTTCAATTATCCCTTGACAGGTTCAATTAGCAATTATCCAGCATTAGTGCTTGGAGGATCCGCTACGCTTACTTCTGGTATTTCGCCTACTCCTAATATTCCGTCTGATCCCGTCGGTGCGGGCTGGTTGCATTTAACTTCAGATATAAAGTTTGATGGTGGATATGTTTATATCAATCAAGCATTTACTCCTACACTTGGGGTTGTGATAGAGTTTGAATTCAAAACATGGAGTGATTTTGACGATCCTGCAGATGGTATATCTGTATTTCTGTACGACGGATCCATTACCGGCACGTTTATCCCAGGCCCAAGAGGAGGCTCTTTGGATTATGCTTATAGTCCAGGGGCAGGCCCTGCAGCTACGGGTGGTTATTTAGGAATAGGCTTAGATGAATTTGGGAACTATAGTAGTTATCAGGTTAATGGCACCGGACCGGGTCGCATTTCCAATGCTATTGCTATTAGAGGCGCTGCCACAGGCACAGTTTACATATCGGATGCTGCCACACCGACTAATTACTTAGCTGGAACGGGGCCTATGCTTTCAAGTAGAGCCGGAAATGAAGGCACAACCGTAGATCCAGCACTAGATGATAATACAACGATAGCCTACCCAGGTACAACCACAACCCGTCCTGCCGATGGAATCTACTATAGAAAAGTGCGCTTTTATCTCGTACCTATTTCTCCTACAGTCAATACAGTAGATATGGCTATTACGGTTCAGCTGCAAACGGAAAGTACAAATGGTAAATTATTAAATGTAATCACCAATAAAGCGATGGGGCAACCTATCCCTTTAACAGCTACGTTCAAGATAGGACTTGGAGCAAGTACTGGCGGTAATAATGCCAACCATGAAGTTCGCAATTTGTTTATTGCCACCCCTATGAGGTTGGCTGTATCTAATACTGTAGATTTATCTTCTGCTCGGGTTGGTAGCCAGGTAAACTATACTACTGTGATATCAAATGTGGGAATTAATGCAATTTCGGGGGGAAATACCGCTACTCTTTCTATTGAGACGAATGGAGTAAGCATTACCAGTGATATCATTGGCCAGGTACTTAGAAATACACTTGCGGCTGGTACCGTGATTACATTTGATGCTACCCAGTCGACTTCTAATAAACAAGTATATGATATTACTAACTTTCCAGTAGGAGGCAGTTTGACTTTAACTTATAGTGGGTCCATTAGCACAAGTGCTACTTTCTCTATATCTGCTACCAATACGGCTACCATTACTCCCCCAATAGGTTTTTTGAACATAAGCACCCAAGATGTTAGCATTGCCTCTACTGCGATTATAAGAGATATAGATCTGGAAGTAACCAATATAGTCAACCCCACTACGGCTCAAACTCTTGGGTCTACGTTGAGTTACACAACAGTGATATTAAACCAAGGACCTAATACATTGACGGGCCCTTACAGTGCTACATTTTCATTAGATCTTACAGGATTAACGAATTTAAGTGCTATCACATCGCAATTATCGGCCCCTACCAGTTTTGTTAAAAATATTGCTTTATCACAACAGCAAAATAAAGAGGTGTATGATATTACTGAACTTCCAGCAGGACAAGCAATGACTTTAACTTATACAGCTACCATTACTTCAACAAATGCGTCTGCTGTCAATATCGCAGCCATTCATCCACCAGTGGTGGATGAATACGATGATCCCAGTTTAAATAATAATGTAAGTGCTGTACAAACGTTTATCAAACCCATACTAACCCAGCCGACGAGTGTTACGATCTGTACTGGATCAGCTGTGAATGAGGAACTATTTTCTGATGATTCTGCATTGACTTCGTATACCTGGAGCTCAGCTCCAAGTACGAACACAATTAGTGTGAGGGCAGCTTCAAGTGGTCATGTTATTCAGGATATTATTACAAATCTGGGAAGTACAAGTGGAACAGTTATTTATACAGTAACACCCACGATAGCTGCCAGCCTTGTGCTTGCTAATGGTACTGTTTCTACTACCACGATCATTACATCTGGAGATTCAAAAACATTTACAGTTTTTGTGCGGCCTTTTTCTGTGGCGACTATCACCGTTTTGGTGAGTGGAAATGGAAATATTAATTATAAGGAAAGTGCTGTGTTTACTCCGAGTAGCAATATTACCTCACCTCTCTTCACTTGGTATGAATCTTCTGATGGGAAAACTCTGATTACAGAAGGTGTTAGTAATAATGGGGTGTTGACTGTTAACGGCCTTTTACCTGGTACCTATACATACTATGTAGTTGCATCTAATCCTGATTCTTGCGAAGGGGCGTTATTTCCTGCGACAGTTGTTGTAAATGCGATAGCTCTTCAGCCACCCAATGTAATTAGCCCTAATGGAGATGGGATCGAGGATACTTGGGTGATCAAAAATATTGAACAATATTCACAATGTGGAGTACATATATTTGACAGGTGGGGTAATACTGTATATTCATCCATGGGCTATAGTGATCCCTGGACGGGTATTTTTCATGATAAGCTTTTACCAGTAGGAACGTATTATTATGTGATTGATTTGAATGATGGAAGTACACGGCACTATTCAGGTTTTGTGGCTATTATTAGGTAAATCTTTTTCTACTTTCGTACTCAAATAGCGAGAGTGGTTTAAGTTTGGGCTTTTTAGGGCGCCATACACTTAAAAAAACAATAGAAAATCAAATTAAACAATTGATGAACTTAAGTGTTCAGGAGATGAGTATGAATGAAATGAACATAATAAATGGAGGAAGAACAAAATATGCACTGGGTGACTCCACAGCTGCTAGAGTTGCAGGCTTTGTTACGTATGTAATGTTATCGCCATTTCTTTTTACTTCAGACGTTTCGTATACGGTGAGAAAACACAACCAAGATTCTTATGGTAGAGAGATTGGTATGGCGTTTGCGAAAGATCTTTTCGTGGGATGGTAAATATTTCTTATTGAATATATTTTTTATACTAATTCTACGGTTGTGTTTTTAAATGTATGATGGGGTAAGGGGGGGAAAACAGTGATGACGAACTTTGTGTTTATGCAAAAAAATCAAAGTTTAGAATGTCCTCACTGTTTGAGTGCAAAGGTGGTAAAAAATGGTCGAAAAAAGAGTGGATCGCAGAACTACCTGTGCAGGTCATGTGGGAAACAATTTCAGGATGAGTATCTGTATTGGGGTGCTGAAAAGAGTAACAAAGTATTAATTACTAGAATGTTAACACGAGGGTCTGGTATCAGAGATATCGCTGATGTTTTGAGAATTAGTACAGGTTGTGTACTTCGGGTATTACTTTCTTTCATGAATATTGAACTAAAACCAAAATATGGATATTATCACCAGGTGCAGGTAGACGAACTTTACAGCTTTGTCGGTAGCAAGAAAAAGAAGGTGTGGATTCTGTATGCCTACTGTGCTCAAACAAAGGAAATATTGTCACTAACGATGGGAAAAAGAAGCAGAAAAACGGTAAAAGACCTATTTAAACGAATGAAAAATATTGAAGTAGACTTCTGGTGCACGGACGCTTGGAGCGCTTTTAAAGAAGTATTTCCCACCGATAAACACCTGGTTGGAAAGAGGTTTACTAAAGCCATTGAAGGAGTAAATACCTCTTTAAGAAATACTTGCAAAAGGTTAATCAGAAGAACAACCGCCTTTTCTAAGAAGCTTAGTAATCACTGGTGTGCCGTCAAACTAGTCATGGCCACTAGAAATTTTAAACTATCATACATTTAAAAACACAATCCTAGAAGCGTACGGCAAATGATATATAATAAAAAAAATGGCAATAATGAGATCGAAAACCCTAAATCTCCTTTAGTTTCGGTGATTACGGTTGTACGTAATGATCGTGAACGCATTCAACAATGTATTGATAGTGTACAGAATCAGCTTTACTCGAATATAGAACATGTTATTATTGATGGGGCAAGTACAGATGGTACATTAGATATATTAAAACAGAATGATGATAAAATAGCTTTTTGGTTAAGTGAGCCAGATAAAGGTATATATGAGGCGATGAACAAAGCTATATCATATATTCATGGTGACTGGATTTTGTTTTTAGGTTCTGATGATACTTTGTTACCTGGCTTTTCAGAAATGGCTAATCATTTGAGCGACAAGCGTACGATTTACTATGGGAAAGTGATTTATAAAGGAGAGGTATATGGTGGCGAATATAATGTAGATACCTTGGCTCACATAAGTATATGTCATCAAGCCATTATGTATCCGAGTTTTGTTTTTGATAAATATAGGTATGATAGTAAGTATAAAGTTTTTGCTGATCATGTATTAAACTTACAATGTTGGAAAGACCCAGAAATCAGATTTGAATATTATGATATTGTTATTTCAGACTTTAATGATACGGGGGTATCTAATACAACCACGGATCATTTATTTTTCAAAAATAAAAACTCATTATTACAACAATATCTCGGAAAAGATGCATACTACCGATATAGATGGACTCTTTTAAAGGAAAAGATCAAAAGAAAAATTAATAAGCGCATAAAAAGAATCAATAAATGTTTAGCAGCTAATTCGCAAGATGATGAAGATAGAGTATGATCATCAAATATTTTCTATGCAACGTTATGGTGGCATATCTAGGTACTTTGCCAATTTGCAGGAGTCTCTAGGCGATAACAAAGACTTTAGTTATAACGCAGGGATACTTTATACACGTAATCACTACCTGAAGGACAAAAGATTTTTACTCCCTAGAGTAATAGGAAATAGATTTCTAAAAAAGGAATCCAAACTATATGCATGGAATAAAAGATACTCCAGATACATGGTTAGAAAAAACGATTTTAATGTATTTCATCCAACATATTATCATACATATTTTTTAAACGATCTTACAAAACCTTTTGTGTTAACAGTACATGATATGATTCATGAACTGTTTCCTTCCTATTTCTCACAAAATGATCCATTCGTTTACTTTAAGCGAGTCCTGATAGAGAAGGCTAATCATATTATTGCCATATCAGAATCAACAAAAAATGACATACAACGATTTTTTAAGATACCTGATGAAAAGATAAGCGTTATTTATCATGGTCATAAGAATGATTTTTCATTATCGGAAGAGGATAGTAATGACACTATATTCAATAATTATATTTTATACGTAGGAGATCGGGCTGCATATAAGAATTTCAACCTTTTTATATTGGCCATCGCACCTTTACTAAAAGACAGAAGCGAGATTAGATTGATTTGTTTGGGTGGTGGTCCCTTTGGTTATTCAGAAAAAGAGCTGCTCTATCGACATGGTATTAAGGAAAAGCAAATACATCAATTATCTGTTTCGGATAATCAACTAAAAGATTTTTATAAAAATGCTTTGTTATTTGTATATCCCTCGCTATATGAAGGTTTTGGACTTCCTTTGCTGGAAGCCTTTGCAAATAATTGTCCAATAGCGGCAAGTAATACAAGTTGTTTCCCAGAAGTAGGAGGGAATGCAGTCGTGTATTTTGATCCAAATGATCCAGATGATATTCGAAGCGCAATAGAATCTGTGATTTCGAATCCTACATTAGCTGACCAATTACGAGTGCTAGGAACCGAGCAGTTGAAAAAATTTTCGATGGATTCCTGTATAAATCAAACTCAAAATGTGTACAAAATGTTTGCTCGTTAAGGTAGTGTATCTAAATGTATGATAGGTAATATTTGGACAAAATATGATCGAAAATATTGAAACACACTGTGCTTTTCAAGCAACTAAAG
>CALLKE010000236.1 GCA_938008555.1 uncultured Pedobacter sp. | reverse complement strand
AGCAAAGATGTATTAAAAAGGCTGTACTAAATGATATGTGTGTTCTAAATTAAGTAAATATAATTTTTGGACAGTCCGATCTCTCATGTCCAAAATCGATCCTTTTTCTACTCCTCGTTTATCTTTGAGATATCAATACTAGAATTACGGACCATCTATTTGACGATTAACAAAATAATATAGGGATAAACAAAAAAGAGAAATCTAAGAAATTAACGTTCCATTTTATAAAATCTGCGATCCAATGATTTTCTGATTATATTACTGTAATAAGAATTTTTTTAGTATTATTTTGTGAGCGTTGTTATATCGCTGCAATATAAAAAAGCATTTTAAAACACCACATTTCTGGTTTTTAAAAATTCTAGGATTTGTTTTTCATTGCTTAAGTTATGCTCAAACACTGCTTGGTAAATATAGTAGCTTGCGAGTTGTGGAACTCTTTCACGGTCAGCCATTAAAGAGAATTTTAATTTTAGAATCAAATCCCTAATCTCCGGAGTAAGCTTCGCAAAGATTAGCTTTCTAAATTTGATATCAGCGCTTAGGTATTCCTTTTTGAGGGACCATATATCCACTTTATGTTACTACTTGGCAATTTATAATCGAGCCCCATATATAACCCCAAAGGCATATCAGGTTTTTTACCCTGAGTGAAGTTAATCATTTTTATTCCTTTTATATCAGGATCTACTAAAAATGTTTAGCTAAATCAGCAAACACCTCAATTTTATCAAGTTTCGGAGGTAATTTTAGCTGAAGGTCAATATCATTCCATACCATGAGGTTTGTAGCGTAACTACCAGCAAAAATTACTTCGCCATATCGAGATAAAATCTGCGCAATCTGTTTATGCTCTAAAAATTTATCTGCCGCTTGTTTTATATGTTGCGATTTTTGTAAGTAATTATTCATTTTTTATTTCGCATTTTCAAATAAAAACTGAACTAAATTTAAGATCTATATATTTGATATTCAAGCAACAAAATGTTCTGAGTATTAATAGATGGCAGATTATTGGATATTCATCATTTTTCTCATACGTTGCTGCGTGAGCTAGATTTCGTTTGGAAGAGGGGAAGTTGTAGCAAAATAGCGCCACTTTTCTTCATAAGTTTCTAAATCCATCACATTATCTTTGGTAAACTTAGGTAATTCTATAAAAGTAAAGGTAAATCCCTGCAAATTTCGCTCAAACGTTTTGCTATCTAAAAGTACGTGTTCGGATTTATAATCAGTTTTGCTTTATGTCAATTTATTTAACTAGTTTTTTCGTATATCCATAATTATCCATAAACGTGATTTATCTTTCCTTAGTTTTTTATTCTTCCAATATAATACTGAATTAATCTCAAACTTATTAAAATAATAGTAATACAATTGCTTTATATGTAAATGCATAGAGTGGATCAAGTGATCGGCTCTCAGGATGGAACAGAATTGAGCATGGTTTTGAAATCAAAGCCAGTAGATGACACTGATTTCTTAGGTACGATTGAGATGTTTAGTACTGAAAAAGTTGATACTGTTGTTACTAGTCCGGTTATGGCTCCAACATCTAATCCCAATCCTCCTATGGATCTTGATGAAAAATTATTCAGGATGTTTGAAGCAGCAGAACGCCAAAGAAAAGCGGATAAAGAAGACTCAGATCGAAAACAAGAGGAACTGCAACGCCAAATGGCAGAATTAAAAGCCGAGAAAGAAGAAGCAAAAAAAGCAGCAGAGGCAACATTAAAAACGGTAAAAGAGAAATTTGTGGTTGGTGCTGCATCTGGTGCAGTAATTGGTAGTTTGGCTACAGCATTTGCATGGAATCGAGAAACTGATAAACTTTGTCTTGGAGCAACAGTTGGAGCTTTAGTTTGTGCTAGCATTGCTGTTCTAACGAGCGATGCCGAAAAGATACACCAGAACCAAAGAGCTAACGAGGTCCAGATGGCTAGACTTGTTAACACACAATTCGAGCAGCAACAACCTTAAATCAATCATACTTATTCAACATGAGATGTAAATTCTATGCATAAAGACCTAAAATCCGATGACCCGAAGAATCAAAACATTGATATATTGCCAATGCTAGATGCAAGCTTTGACACGAGTATATCTATGGATGAAAATTCCAAACCAGATAATCGATCTTACGATTTAGCTGAAGAATTGATGCATAGGCAAGAGCTACAAAGGCGTCAGGATTTCGGAGAATTATATCGAAAAACTGTGAAAACGGAGGATGACAAAAAGCTTTATGATCAAGTTCTCCAGCAGTATGCTGGAGAACCATCCTATGATCCATCAACACTAGCTCTGGTGACGGTGATGTTTGAACAGCTTGCCCGAAAGATGGCAGAGGATCGAAAGGAATTAAACAAGAAGTTCTTTCATTTCATGGTAGGATCAGCATCAGGAGCGCTGATATTTCGCATCGCACGTTATTACGAAATCACTACCTTGAGCAAACAGCAAGAAGTAGTGATTTCTATGTTGATCGGTGCTGCAATTGGTCTTTCTACATATCATCTCTCAAACTATCTAAAACGGAATACTCAGCCACAGGAACAAAAAAAAATGTTAGCGATGACAAGAGCAAATGTAGCCAACGGCAAGAAGATGCTCAGCAACCCAGGCATGTAAAGCAACAAGTATCAGAGCAACCCGAACAGGTTCGGAACACTGAATCTAACTGGTTCAGCTCATCTATGGCGTGGATACAATATGGTCGCCCCCCTATCTGCATAATAATTGCAACGAAAAGTTCTACAATGTCTATGCAAATATTAAAAGCAACCAGTCTAGGATAATGAGGCAGCTTCATACCCTAAAGCCTTCCAATATCTGGTTCCCTCATAGTAGCAACGATAGAGTCGCTATCCTAGTAAATGCTAGCCGCTCTGCTTTGATCAAGGGTTTTGTCTTTGCAAGCAGTGCAGCAATGCCAAAAAATATTGGAATTAGTTTAGGTATGGAAAGCAATAATAGTCAAGGATACAGCAGGTAAATGTTTCCTTGACTAAGTTCAAAACTTGGCTTTTCAAACATAAGATAGTACTGGTGTATATAATGAATAAACAAAAATGTTAAGACTCTAATATCCCCAAAGCCGCAAAAGGTATTAATTTGTTTATCTCTGGTTAATAAGGACTCTAAACCATTTTATAGTTATCAGATGTATCCTCATTAAGCTATCTATCAATAAAACAGTTTCTGCAGTGATTTCAGATATAATATTTTATCGTCTACTCATCTCGATCCCGTTCCCATCAATAGTTTAAACACAACGTCTGCACAAGGAAGATTATCTGAAAAAGCTAAGAAAGCTGGTTGTACAGCTGAGGCGTTGTTATTTACAAAATGAACTAAAAACTGATGGGATAGCTGAGCCAGGAATTTCTAAAACAAGATTATATAAATATTTGAGCGCAAAGAACGTGGAAATTGACACAACGCAACAACTCTAAAAGCCACTCAATGTTTTTGAGGTTGCTGCCATAGCTTGTCTATACATTAATGATTTTTTGTTTTTACGAAAAAAGTTGTTGCATAAATATGCCTTATTGTTATATTATAGTACTATAATATAACAATAAATTACAGATGAGTTAATTATATGAAAAATTTATTTGATACGCTTAATAACAAATCTAACTTTTATAAATTTCAGAAAATTAATTATAAAGGCATCAAAAATGGCAACGCTATACACAGGGATATTTCACGGCAGGAAATGAAAAATAATCCTGTTATGAGTAGGTTCACTAATATTTTGAACACTGCAGTAAACAGTCAATATTATGATACGTTTGGATCGTTTTTTACTCAAGTGTATCCCATGGTTGGCAAGACTATGGAAAATTATAAAACTTTTCGAAGTTTTATAAGTTTTATAAAGATGCGCAAGATAAAGGCTATAGTAAAGCAATATGGTCCAGAATTAATTTAAAAACCATGCTCAGTGTTGGAGCTTTCTTTTGGCTTTTGTATATGACAAATAAAAATGAGAAGAAATCCGCTGAAGAATTCGAAACAAAATGTGAGGAAATCAAGCAAAAGTTTGCATTAGAGGATGGTATAATACCAGATATATTATATGGCAGCGATAAAAAACTACGCCATAGAGATGATATATATAATGATATTACTAATAAAGAAATAATAATACCTAAAGAGGAAATTAATTAATTGGTTGATTTGGCTAAAAAGCATTCTAAGTCAAAAAAGAAGAGTGAAGAATACAGATATGATCATAAGATAAAGAATCATATAGAAAAAATGAGCCCTGAGTTGCATCGTATGATATTAAGCGATATAGGAGAAGCTTTTAATTTTATACCTGATACAAATATAAATCATGAAGCAAAGAATGAAATGATAAAGGCCGGAATCAATGAATCAAAAGGTAAAGATAAAATTAAAGGCATCGAACACCAAATCGCCACAAAATTTCATGAAGCTATTCGACCACATAAATAAGAAATAATAGCATAAAATTTGGGCACTGTTAATAAAGATATTGCAGAATGATAAGGGATATAATAGCAACAATCATCTCATTTATACAACATTCGGGTAATTCCTGGGAGGGAAAATCGTATTGATTTAATAGAGTATGACAGAGATAAATTCAAGCTACGAAGCAGAATAGAAAATTTATTTCCTAAACTCAAGGAAAATCGACGCTTAGAATTCCGATTTGAAAAATCAGATATCTGCTTCTTAGTCTTGATTGCAATCGTTGCAATCAAATAATATCCTTTGTTAACAGTGCGTTCACATGGTCAATCTAATCCATTTGTAGTTAGAACAGGTATACAAAACAGAAGTGCATTCTTTGGAGACCATGAACCAGAGCAACAAGGTAAGTCTGAAGATAGGTTGTTTAATAGATAGAGGATTATAATAATGCTCTATCTAGATCAGAAGGCAAAGTAGATATATAGGTTAGATTATGGCGCCAAGTCATAAAATATGATAAAAGTAGGTGAGATTTAAATTAAATAACCCCAGTTATGGATAAGAGACAGAGAGAAAGTAGAATAAAGGTGATAAGAAAATAATAGCAAAGTTATTAAACCTTGGGTATTTTAAGATTTCCAACAACTTAAATACGGGTTTAATAACTATGTGTAAGTATACTACGATTTTTAGTATTGTCGATGATTTTTGCAAGGCTTATGAAGACTGGGTCAGTCACAAGCTATTAAACACAGGCAAACACAGGAATAGAGCTGGAAAACTTAAGCAAAGCGAAGCGATATCGATCATGATTTTTTACCATTTTAGTCAATTCAAGCATTTTAAAATTTACTATCAATATTTTATTCAGAATAGTAAATTATTCAAGAATCCACCATGTTATCCTAGGTTCATTCAAATTATTCCCTCGCTAGGTTTGCCACTCGTTATTATGATGCACTATTTGAGTGGCAGAAAAACAGGAATATACTATGCTGATTCTACTCATTTTGCAGTATGCAAGAATATCAGGATATCCGGTCATAAAACTTTTGCTGGATTAGCAGCTAGAGGGCATAGTTCAATTGATTGGTTTTACGGTTTTAAGTTACACATGATCATAAACGACAAAAGCGAGATTGTGGCTATTAAAATCACCAAAGGCAATACTGATGACCGCAAAGCTTTTGCAGAAATAGTGCTGACAAAAGATCTAAAAGGTAAGTGCTATGCTGATAAGGGCTATATCTCCAAGGACTTATTTGCAAGACTTTATCGTAAAGGCCTTACTTTAATTACTGGCATAAAGCATAATATGAAAAATTATCTAATGCCTATTCTAGACAAAATATTTCTGAGAAAGCGTTTCATCATTGAGACTATTTTTGGCTACATCAAGGAGCATTTTAATCTCAGACCTAATAAGCACCGTTCTCCTACAAACTTCTTTGCTTCTCTCTTAGCCGCTCTTGTCGCTTTCCAAATTAAACCTACTAAACCTATTGTCTCTTATCCATAACTGGGGTTAAATAACTTGAACTAAAAATGATACCAAAGTATTTAAATCCAAAGAACGATATAGCATTTAAGAAGATATTCGGGACAGAGAAAAACAAGGATATACTGTTACACTTCCTTAATGATATGATAGTGCAGGATAGTAGACCAAAGATCAAGAGTGTGACTTTATTAAATCCTGTACAACAGCCAGAGGTTGCATTGCTTAAACAGAGTGTTGTTGATGTGCTATGCCAAGATGAATCAGGGATTCAATATATTGTGGAAATGCAAGTAGCTAAAGTAAAGGGATTTGAGAAACGAGCGCAATACTATGCAGCTAAAGCTTATGTTAATCAGCAAGAGAAAGGAGATTGATTATAGCAATTTGAAGGAAGTGATATTCCTCGCGATTACTGAATACGATATGTTTCCTGGTAAAATTAACTATAAATCAGAGCATGTCATTCTAGATAAGGGGACTCATGAGAGAGATTTAAGTGACTCTACCTTTACATTTATAGAATTGCCTAAATTTAAAAAAGACAATGTTTTAGATCTTCAAACCTATGAAGAGAAGTGGTGTTATTTTTTCAAACACGCGTCCCATGCTGATGATGAAGCTTATCTGGTACAGAATAGTGATGAGGTAATAAAAAGAGCCTATCATGAGCTAGAGTCACATAATTGGACTAGAGAAGAGCTACGTACTTATGAAGCTGAAGAGAAATCAGCTAAGGACGCTATAGCTATTATGGCTGCTGCTGTTATGGATGGTGAAGCTAGAGGAAGAGCTGAAGGCGAACTAAAAAGCAAAGCTGCAGAGAAGATCGAGATAGCGAAAAACCTAATCATGCAGGAGTTAGACCATGAGATAATCGCCAAAGCTACTGGCCTAACTCTAGAGGAAATCTCTAAGCTATAATCATATTCTACTACCAAAGATTAGCTTAAACTGACAAAGTTCTAATATGGCCAAAGCGAGCCCAGGTGAGAATTTGTTGATCTCTCGTTAGTAGAGTAGCTCCGCAACATTTTGTGGTTGCAACAATTATTCGGTCAGCAGGATCTCCATGAAAGTTATCCATCAGCGAAACACTTTCTGCAGCGATTTCAGGAGTAATATCATTAATAGACAACCCATTAACCTTGGTAATAGATTCGAGGAAATCTTTAACAGGTTCATAAATGTTAAGACGTTTCTTAAATTGAAGCATAGCAATTTCCCATAGAGATATTGAGCTTATGACCAATCGAGTCTCTTCTTGGGCGAGATTAATTTGTTGCTTAATCTTTTCTGATAATTCTTCAGGTTTTAGGAGTACCCACAGCAAAACATGGGTATCCAGTACTATAGTATTATTCATTTTCTGCATCCCATTTTTCTTGAATTGGTTCTAATATATCATCTTTTATCTCGGCTCTGTTTTTGAAGATTCCAAATAGTTGTACTTTATCAGTATTTATAGGTAGAACTTGAGCTATTTCTTTATTTCTTTTAGTAATTATAATTGGTTGCTGATTAATTTGTAGTTTCTCAATTATCGCTAAACAATGAGATTTAAATTGGCTAATAGCTATTTTGGTAGACATTTACATTTGTTTATAAATATGGTTAGTCAATTTTATAATAAAGTAGTCAGATATAGCAGTCAATTATATTGTGTAATATTCATTTTTTATTTATTAGATCAATATAGAATTATACTGACCTAATAATTATCAACAATGCTCAAAATTATTTATCTGATCACAAGAAAAACGATCGTTTTTTGCACAGCTGGAGGGGCTATAATAAAACTAGGCCAAATCAATCAAAAAACCTATTGCAATAATCTACACAAGATTATAGGTTGGTTCTTATCTTTTTATACATAAAATAAATTAAAATGTTACTAGGTTATATAAGAGTATCCAAAGCAGATGGATCACAGTTTCTAGATTTGCAAAAGGATGCCTTGATCGCTGCAGGAGTCAGTCAAGATCGGCTATATGAAGATTTGGCATCTGGCAGATTTGATGATAGACCAGGACTCACTTCATGCCTTAAAGCTTTACAACCAGGTAACACCTTAGTGATATGGAAATTAGATCGCTTGGGCAGAAGTCTAAAACATTTAGTCAGTATTATTGATAGCCTGAACAATCGTCAGATAGGTTTAAAAGTATTGACAGGACAAGGCGCCAATATTGATACTACAACTCCTCACGGAATGATGATATTCGGTATTTTTGCAGTATTAGCCGAATTTGAACGAGAACTCATCGCAGAACGAACCAAAGCAGGACTTGCTGCTGCTCGTGCCAGAGGTAGACTAGGTGGACGTCCTCGTAAAATGGATCTGACAACTTTACAAATAGCCATGTCAGCTATGTCAAATCCTAAATCTATAGCATCAGAAGTGGCAAAACGCCTTGGTATTACGACCTCTACTCTCTACAGTTACGTTAATTCTGATGGGTCGCCAAAAGCTCTGGGTTCTGCTCTCTTAGCTAAACAATAGGATTATTAAAGTTGTGAGTTCTTGTTTAACTTTAGGAATATTATCCAGAAAGCCAAAGACTGCATTTTTAAAATCTGCAAATTTGTCATATCGGCTACAAGCAGATACTTTTTTGTATAAAAATTTCCATAATCGTTCAATTAAGTTTAAATTAGGACAGTAAAGCGGTAAATAAATTAAATTTATTCGGTTATGATGCTCAAATAGTTTGATGAGGTCTGCTCTATTGTGCCCAGCATGATCTAAAATAATATGAATTTTATCCTGTCCTTTTTACGGCTATCTCGTTCTAACTTATGCGCCTCCAATAGGATAGTTTGTTCTTCTGAAGTTAAAGATATTTTCTTTTCAGACCAAGTATAGACTTAAATCCTTAAGATATGTTAGGTGCTTAGCCAAGAAAAAAACAAAATGTCAAAAAATATTGAGATAAAAACAGAAAAATAATGGAAAAAATTTTTCTTTTGCAATCTGGCTCAAATAGGTAACATAATTCCGATCTTGAAACATCGCTCTAGGGATTTGAATCTTGCTTAAATCCTGATTACTAAAGTTGGACAGATATGATATTACTCCTGAAATCGCTGCAGAAAGTGTTTCGCTGATGGATAACTTTCATGGAGACCCAGCTGATAGGATCATTGTTGCAACCACAAAATATCATGGAGCAACTTTACTAACCAGAGATCAGCAAATTCTCACCTGGGCTGGATTTGGCCATATTAGAACTTTGTCAGTTTAAGCTAATCTTTGTTAATATAATATGATTATAATTTAGAGGTTTCGTTTAAAGTTAGTCCAGTTATCTCAACAACTGATTCTGGATCCTGACCTTTGGCTAACATCTTCTTCGCTATTTCGATTGATTTGTTTTTTTCGCCCTCAGCCAATCCCTCGGCCCTACCTTTCAGTTCACCTTCCATGAAGCGTTTTTTGAACACCTCACCCTCCAGCCGGATAAAATTCAGATGCCCCTCGTATAGGTCCCGCTCCATTTTCGTCATGTCCATTTCCTGCATAACTTCGAGAGCCTTGCTGATTTTAGGATCATTGATTTCGCGCGGAAGTTGTGCAGAATTCAGCAGATCATATTTGGTTAAAACCGCAACCCACCGATCCAACATATCGCTAATTTTCGGCATAATATGCCCTAACTCCTTGTCGTTAATCGCCTGGAATTTATTCAGCTCGATCGTATGGATCTTGATGTCTTTAAACACCTGAATGCCGCTGTCCTTGTCGGATAGAACAAACCTATGATGATATTTATTCGGGGTATAAACCCGCCAGCCGTCGTGTTTTTCGTAGTCGATAAAGGTAAAATTCAAAATATGGATCGCGATAGTTTTAACAAGCTTGTCATAATCCTCACTTTTTGCAAGCTGGCTACCATAAAACTTAGCCCAGCCATACAACCCCCGCTTGTGGTAATGCAACTCGTCGGCAATCTGCATCCCGATCAAGAAATATGCCCCAGTCAACTTGTTTTTCGCTTTAATATCAACGATCGAAAGCTTGTCGTTTTTGAAGTCCTGCAGGTTATAGGGGTTCAAAATCTCAACGTCTGCAACCTGATCTTCCTCGCTGATGATCGAATTAAGCAGCGAAATCAATGATCCTTATTTTGCTCAACGCCAAAGATCTTCTTGAATGCTATGTCTACCCGTGGATTTATCATATTTGTGGCTTACTATTTATGCGAAATTTTTGTATTCTAACTTTTTGTTTTTACTTTTCTTCTCTCTTATACCATAATTTTTGTTTCACAGCAATTTTATTCCGCTTTTCTAGAACCTTTAGCAGCTCACTTTCTTTGGTTCAGCATATTGCATAAATATGTGATGCAATATAAAAACTAAAGAAAAAAGTTGAATAAAATATAACCGAAAATGGGTTCAAGTTAAACTGCCAATCGATACCCATAGTCTATTCGAAGTGGATGATTCAAAGCCAAGATTATCAAAACAGCTTGTATAATCTTGGTATAATATGTTATAAGCAGGTAAGGCAATTTTTAAAATTTTTCGAAGAAATCAAATATGCAAATAATTAAGCATCGTATCAACACAATAGAGCAACTTAAGGAATTACCATTAGAATATGGAGCTGAGATAGATATACGCTATCATAATGACATGCTAGTAATAGACCACGATCCACTGCGCCATCATCTTGCCGTTCCCTTAATTCTTTTGCGGGATTGGCTTAAACACTGGGAGCATAATGGTACGCTAATCCTGAATGTCAAGACTGAGGGTATCGAGGAAGAGTGTATTAAGCTTATGCAAGAATTTTCTGTGAGAAATTGGTTTTTTCTCGATCTTTCGATGCCATATTTTGTCAAATATGTTCGTAAAGCAACTAGTGGCCTATCCTGCTTCAGTGCTGAAAATTTAGCTGTACGTTTTTCCGAATATGAGCCCATAGAATATGCTCTAGCTTTTGCCGGTATGGCCAAGTGGGTTTGGGTTGATTATTTTACTCACTTCCCCCTTGCAGATGGAGCTTATAAGCAACTTAAAGAAAGTGGATTTAAATTCTGCTTAGTTTCTCCAGAATTGCAGCAACATCAGCCGGAAACTATCTCCTCTTTACGTGCATTATTGGGGGGGAAACAAATCGATGCTGTTTGCACTAAATTTCCAGATTTGTGGCTTAATGGTTAAAGATTTATACAGATGAATTATGTCTACTAGCTATGCTTCTTTAGCAGCTTATAGCAGTGTTCCATTATTTCGTTTTCTAGATCTATCTTATTGTCAATGTTAAGATTGTCTACGCCGTACTGTATTTCGTCTATTATATATTCTATTGTTTCTCTAACGAATTCTATCCTCTTATTTAGTTTCAATCCCTCTAAAGTATGCAGATTATGAAGTCTATCTATAATTTTAATTAGGATAACCTCATAATTTTTTTGTTTTTTCATATTGAGGATTAGTTCCCCTATTGCAAGCTTTTCGCCTTTTTGTTTATATGTACACCTGCTCAAATTTTGAACCATTACGGCTATCTGTGTGGTAAATTCTTGCTCTATTAACTCAATATTGCATTCGGTATCTTCAAGGATATCATGTAAAAGAGCAGCCACTATAACATGAGTTTTTGGCAAAAAATCACTAACTATCTGGGCGACAGCAAAAGGATGTGTATAAAAGCACTCCCCACTCTTTCTTAGTTGACCACTATGCCATTTTTTGGCAAATGCCATAGCTCTTTTTACTGCTTCTAAGTCAATCTTGTTATCTATGCCTTGGTTTATTTCTTCCAACTTGTTCAAAAGATGTTTGCCGTATTCACAATCAATTATACTGCTTTCATAATATCCTGAGTTAGTTTTTACTATTGAATTAGAATTTAATTCAACGTTACTATCATTGATCCTAATATTTGGATAATGGTCATATACTCCAAAAGATTTTTCTAACTTTTTAATATATCCAATAGCCCATAAAAAACTTAATATTCCTAATCCATATATTGTCCAAATTATATAATAACCCAAGTACTCTTTACCGATTTCTATGATAAAAGGTATTGCTGAAAAAGAAAATGCCGCAGCAACACCAAAAGTGGAAGCTGCCAAAGTAAAGCGATATCTTATAGAAAAGTGCTTAAAGCATACAGTTTCTAGTCCTTCATTAACAAACATGATGAAACCAAACATAAATTGGATGGCAAGCAAAAGGTTAATATTTATATTCTGCAAAATACAAGGTATGAAGAATAAAAAGATAAGCACTAATAGTGCTGAAAATTGAGCGACTTTTAGAGGATGATATTTTCTTACCAGTATAATGGTTCCAAAACTTACCAAACATCCAAGTAAGTTAACTTTGAGATTCTGTCCTAGCACTTCGTTACCTGACATTTCTAAGAAGCTTTTAGCAATAAAAGTGGAATATATATAAGTGCTGTAAAAGCATATAGAAAGCATAAATCTTATCGAGAAATATGCGAAAACCATTTTCTTATCTACTTTAGTCATGCTGTCCGATGCTTTTACATCATCTTTATAATTTAAGCTTTCCTTATAAATTTTTATTCTACGCTTATGATCAACAAATTCTGGTGTTTCACGCAGTCGAACTCTGGCGACTATCCCTATAATTGCTATCACCATACCAGCCATAAAACCATAGCGCCAACTCGTATAAGACGAGATGATTGCAATAGTCAGTGCTAGCCCACCCCCCAACATTGAAGAGAGTGCTATACAATTGCTATAAGCATATCTTTGGGGTTGTTTAAAACTCTCAGACATATATAGTTTAGCTCCAACAATCTCACCTAATGAACTGAGGCCTTGTAATGCTCTACAGCATATCATGATTATACTTGCCATAATTCCAATTTCTGCATAGGTTGGCAATATAGCCATGATAAAGCAACAAAAAGCCATTATAGTTGTTGTAATAATTATGGTATGCTTACGACCGATTCTATCCCCTATCCATCCTATGATTAAACCACCAAAAGGTCTTAAAATAAAAGTAGAGCTGAAAGCAAAAGCTGCCAATATAGTGGCTACCATATGATCAACTTTTGGGAAAAATAGCTCATTGAGCAAAACTGCCATATGTACATACAGCATCAGATCAAAATATTCCAGAAAAGTTCCAACAGATAATAAAAAAACCGTTTCTCGTTGCAATTTCGAAGTAATGAACATAAACTTTTACTAAAGTTTTAATAAATATGACTTAATATTCCTTGAATATTCTTAAAAACTCAAGTACTTTATAAAGCTGTTGTTATCAATGACTGTGATTCCAACGGTGAGACTCTAATAATATATTGCTATTCTATTCGTTTGTAATTTCCTTTATGCTTAGAATCATTAATCGCCTTTTTGTCATAAAACAAACATGTGACAAAAAGGATCGATTTTGGACATGAGAGATTGGACTGTCCAAAAATTATATTGACTTAATTTAGAACACACATATCATTTAGTACAGCCTTTTTAATACATCTTTGCT
>CALLKE010000235.1 GCA_938008555.1 uncultured Pedobacter sp. | reverse complement strand
GGCAAATCCAAAAGGCCACAGACAAGATCGGTGCCATAAAATCAATCTTGTCTCAGCCAGAAACAATAACTGCTGAAATTGCCAGGCTGGACAAACTTGCTGATGCACCAGGAATACTGAGTGTAAAGGAATTTGAACGGCAATTAGCTACTTCATTCAGACTTCCGAAGGAAGAAGTGGATGCATCTGTTGCGCTTATTAAAGCTCGTGCAGAAGCAAAAGGACTTACATATGAGGAGTATGTAGGCAGGACATTTGCATCAGTCAGAAAATCTGATGAAAGAAGTGCAATTAAAGCTCTTGAGAGAAATGGTGTCCCAACATGGGAGATCAAACATGGAGATGGGAAAGTAGCTCTTACTCCAAAGTCGAAGATATCAGCCGAGGAAATCCAAGGGCTTAAGGACTTAGGAGTAGAAATCATCGATCATCCAAAGGGCATATTTGAATATGATGGAATGATTGCACCTCAAATGCTTTATCAATATGCTGGCGAAAAAGCAAATCTGACCAAGGCACAATCTCAGAACTTAGCTATTGCTAAACTGATGGTCAAGGAAAAGAAAACACAAGAGCAAATCCGCGAAGCAACAGGATGGTTTCTTGGGGCAGATAAGAAATTGCGCTACGAAATTGCCGATGTTAGAGGTAGCCCTATTCCTGAGAAGTTGCCAAAGGGACCCATCCCAAAGAAAGGAACCAGTGTAACGCTTGGGGAAATCTACGATCACCCAGACCTATACGCAGCCTATCCCCAGTTGAAGGATAGAAAGATTAAGTTCATGCCACCGAGGAACGATGGTCTGATGGGGTCAAGCGGGGACGATGCAATTAGTATTTATGTTGCTCGGGCAGATCGCTTAGAGCAAGGGAAATTCTCATTCATCGACACGCTCACACATGAGATACAGCATGACATTCAGCATATGGAGGGGTTTGCGACTGGTGGATCACAAGCAGCCCTAGCTGGATACATGGACAACCTGCTTGAGGAATACAACACAGCACTAGAAAAATTATTAAATAAAAACTAACCAATATCTCAATATAATATGAAAAAAATACTTTCAATAACAGCACTTTCTATTCTACTATTTTCATGTGG
>CALLKE010000234.1 GCA_938008555.1 uncultured Pedobacter sp. | reverse complement strand
TTAATTAGCTTTTTTGATCGCTTTTTAACCTTGACACAGTTCAGTGTACAGTCTCCACAAAAGGTAGCTTCTTCTCTTAATTGGGTTTTTGTGTAGTAGTAGCTCCTGCTTCCATTCCTTTTATTGCTTTTCTAAAGCTTTCGGCAAATGGATTATAGTTAGGGTCTCGTTTAGATGATGAAACATTCGAATTTGGACGGTGTTTGTACGTCACAGGTTGTTTTGTACGTTTTGGAGGGGGAGATGATTCACGTATTGCATTTTGCCTTTCAAAGGGGGGCCTTTTTTGTTGATTTGGATTTCCAGCCTGTCCTCTTCCACTTGAAACTGAAGCAACTAGGTTTGATTGAACTGGAGAAACCATCGCTTCTTTCTGACAAGCGGTGCCTAGTAGTCCAATAAGGATAAGGCTGCACGAAAATTTTGGGTATTGCATAATTTAAAAACTGATTAATTGGCCGCAATTATAATATAAATGATTTATACTTTTAACATACATGATAGCTTTAAAACTTCGCTTTTTGGCATAATTATTTGATAAATAGTTTCTTAATGCGAAAGAATTAAAAAATTATTGAAGGTGTAGATACTTCCAAAAGATTAATTAGAAGAGTAACCACATTCTGATAAGAATCTTGACAAATCATTAGCCTTGAATCAAATTAATCATGGTGATCAGAAGTTTTAAACTATTATACATTTAAGAGCATAACCAATAACACTACCATATATTTTTTTTACATTAGGGGGGGGCAGTGTATACTGATGTGCGTTGTTTTGAATAACAGGATTTCGTAAACCACTGAATGATGAATGAAACACGGATACCTTTAGCAATTAGAAATTGGATGGAAAAAGCTTTTGAGGCTAATCTGTCTGACATTACTATACGTATTGGTTCTGAGCTGCTCGCGTTTAATGCCCACGCAATGACCTCAGGTACTACAATTACATTTGCACCAGATGCATATGATCTGTCGTCAGCTTCGGGCTTGCAGTTACTTGCACATGAATTGACTCATGTGATCCAGCAACGACAAGGGCGTTTGTCTTATTCCTCAGAGTCGATTTTACTCAATGAACAGGCGCTTGAAGATGAAGCAAACTTTGCTGCCTATTGCCTACTCAATGGGTATCCATTGCCTTCAACCGTTCGAGGACCGCATACGCTTCTGCCCACATCCAATGGCATCCAATTTCAGTGCTGGGGCTGGGTTGGTCAAAACGTTTTGACTGCGGGAGATACACGAGATATAGGTGTTGGAATGCAATTCAACGAAGATGCGATGCAATATCCTCCTCCTGACAATTACCCTGGCTCAGTAATTTGGAAGGCTGAAAAAAATGGAATGCTTATCTGCTTTAAGTCTACCACCACAGTTAATGAAGTTTACCGAACAAGAGCCGAAGCTTGGACTCGCGCAATAAGTCTTGCACATGATATCATGGGATATAATCCAATAATCCACTTGAATTCCATTTACATGTTAGAGAATGGACAACATATGACTACTGCGCAAGTGAGCATGCTTGCTGCACAGCGAGCAGCAGCTCAAAGTACACATAATGTTGCACTGTATTGGGTGCGCCACAATATTCGTGATGCCATCGCATCATATGGTTATTATTATGATTTTGGACGTGTTGGAGTTGGTTTCGGTAATCTTCTAATCGTAGAGCATATTGCGGATTCGGATGCGATGATTTCTTATAAAAACAGTGCACAATCACCGTGGAAAAGCCTAAACAGCGTCAAGCACTTTCATGTCGCAGCGTACAATTATCCCATGAAAACGTATATTGACGATAAAACACACCAGTTTCCTGTGTACAGGCCTGAAATGAGCAAATATATTGCCATCAATCCATATGGAGACCAACTCACTATACGTGGCCAACGGGACGCCCACATATTGGATTCTACACCAGCCAAAGATATTATCACCGAAACAAATACTATAGAAAGTAGAATACAGTATCAATATCACCAGCTTCCAAATCATCACATCTACTATCTCGCATAGTTCGTTTTCCAAAAAAAATATTGGCAGGAATGTCTAATGTCACCTAATAATACTATTGCTGGTTCGACTAAACCAATCAAAAATTTAAGGCACTATCTTAGAGCTTATTTTAAGGTGCGCTCGTTCTAAAAGGGAACAAAATAGGAAGGAATCGTTGATCCCAGAGTGTGCGTTGAGGGAATAATTGATCTTTGAATGGTGATGATGGCAATAAAAGGTAAGATGTCACATAGTTGTCGATAAAAATGACTTTTTGTTGGTTGTGAGGGTGAAAGCTGCTGCTATCCATGGTAGTAAAGTAATAGGTGTGGTTATATTATTCAAATAACTATTTGCCATGATAGAAAAAACACAGCTTTTTTAATTCTAAAACGGAAATAGCTAAAAGCATTGGAGCTGCTACATTGTGTCGAAAATTGGGAAAGTAGAATGGATATATTTTCTGATAAAACCCCTCATTTTGACAAATCATTTGTTTTTTAAAAAAAATTCACTTTTTGTAAATAATTTATACTTAATTGGTGTTTTGTGAAATATAAATAGCTACATTTCGAAATAAAATTAATCCGATTTATGGCAACAATAATTCTCATTACTCTGACAATCATTTTATTTGGTATTTGCTTCAAGTCTGTTGAATTTTTTGAAAAATTTTAAAATCTATGGAAGCACTTTTTGTTTTAGCGCTTGTTGTTTTTGCGTATCTCGTATATGTTCTCCTGAAACCAGAAAAATTTTAAATCTGCCCCACAAAAATGAATACTGAAATCATTGGCATCATGAGCATGTTTCTTGCTACGGTGCTTTTAGCAATACCCCTGGGAAAATATATCGCAAAAGTGTATGTGGGTGAGAAAACGTTCTTAGATTCTACATTGGGGCCACTGGAAAAGATCTTTTTTAAAATAAGTGGAATAGACTCTAATGAAGAGATGAATTGGAAGCAGCATCTATATGCTTTATTAACTATCAATCTGATTTGGTTTTTTATCTGTTTTTTTATTTTGATGAACCAAGGTTGGTTGCCTTTGAATCCAGATCACAATCCATCGATGTCTCCAGATTTGGCCTTTAATACGACGATCTCTTTTTTGGCTAATTGTGACTTACAGGATTATTCGGGTGAAACTCAGATGAGCTATTTAGGTCAGATAGTAGGTGTTATGTTTTTTCAGTTTGTGAGTGCTGGAGTAGGTATGGCAGCTTGTGCAATGGTATTTAATGCAATGAAAGAACGACAAACGGAAAGATTGGGCAACTTTTATAATTATTTCATTAAAAGCTGTACAAGAGTATTACTTCCTATTGCTTTTATCTCAGCTGTTATACTTGTCCTTAGTGGTGTCCCAATGAATTGGGAAGGGAAAGCACATATTATCACATTACAGGGGGATACTGTGCAAGTTTCGAGGGGACCTGTAGCTGCATTGGTTGCTATTAAACAGGCAGGAACAAATGGCGGTGGATTTTTTGGTACTAATTCAGCACATCCATTAGAAAATCCCACTTATCTGAGCAATTCCGTCGAAAGTATGCTCATTATTCTTATCCCGATTGCCATGGTTTTTGCTTTGGGCTATTACTTGAACCGTAGAAAACTAGCGTGGATGATTTTTGGGGTGATGACTGTTGGCTTTTTAATCCTCTTAGTTCCTGCTGTTATACAAGAAATGAGCGGAAATTCAGCCATCACTAAAATTGGGATCAGTCAAACACTGGGTAGCATGGAAGGCAAAGAGGTTCGTTTGGGTTCGGCGGCATCAGCATTTTGGAGTATTATCACAACAGCTACTTCGAATGGTTCAGCAAATTGTATGCATGACAGCCTTACCCCGCTAACAGGTGGCTTAGCGATGTTAGGCATGATGGTCAATTCACTATATGGAGGAGTCGGCGTTGGATTGTTAAATTTTTACATCTTCATCATCCTGGCAGTATTTATTTCTGGTCTGATGGTCGGGCGAACACCCGAGTTTCTGGGTAAAAAAGTGGAAGCAAGAGAAGTGAAGATAGCTGCCGTTATTGCTATCCTTCATCCTTTATTGATTTTATCAGGAACGGCTCTCGCATCCTATCTCACGGCCCACGATGTAGCGATGGGCTATTGGTTCAATGGAAAAGCGACAGCTTGGTTGGGCAATCCAGGCTATCATGGTTTCTCGGAAATGTTATATCAATACACTTCAAGTGCAGCAAACAATGGAAGTGGTTTTGCAGGGCTAACCGCCAATAATCCATTCTGGAATATATCGACAGGAGTTGTTATTCTCTTAAGTCGATATTTACCTATCGTGGGTCCGCTGGCTATTGCGGGGCTATTGGCGCAAAAAAAATATATTCCAGAAGGAGCAGGTACATTACAAACGGATACGACCATTTTCGGGGTGATGGTATTTGTAGTCATATTTATTATTGCGGCATTATCCTTCTTCCCAGCATTAGCGCTCGGTCCATTTGCTGAATACTTTAGTATGCATGCTGTCTAAATAAGGGTAGACAAGGTGTAAAAACCGATAAGCATTGCTAAAATAAATAATAGTGAAAAAACAAGCTTAATCAATGAAAGCATCTCATTTAGCCGATAGCACGATCCTGAAAGATTCATTCAAACAATCTTTTGTCAAGCTTGATCCTAGACTGCTGGTTAAAAACCCAGTTATGTTTGTGGTCGAAATTTGTACTGCGGTCATGCTTGTCGAGACGATTCGTTCATTCTTCAATGCACATGCTTCACCAGGTTTTGCATATAATTTGACTATTTTTTTGATCCTATTGATTACGACACTCTTTGCAAATTTTGCAGAGGCTTTAGCTGAAGCCAGGGGAAAAGCACAGGCAGACAGCTTGCGTAAAACGAGAGAGGAAACACCCGCGAAATTGATTCTTGAAAATGGGCAATTACAAACCGTATCATCATCCCAGCTAAAAAAAGGAGATGTTTTCTTTTGCGAAGCAGGGGACCTGATTCCTACCGATGGCGAGATTACTGAAGGACTGGCAAGTATTGATGAGAGCGCTATTACAGGTGAGTCGGCACCTGTGATTCGTGAAGCCGGTGGAGATAAAAGTAGTGTCACCGGAGGGACGAAAGTTTTATCCGATAAAATTAAGGTGATGGTAACCACACAGCCAGGCGAGAACTTTTTAGATAAAATGATTGCACTAGTGGAAGGCGCTAGTCGGCAGAAAACACCAAATGAAATTGCACTAACTATTCTATTAGCAGCTTTTACACTCATCTTCATCATCGTTTGTGTTACGTTGGAGCCTTTTGCTAATTATGCAAAAACACCCATCAGTATTGCTGCCGTGATTTCATTGTTTGTTTGCTTGATTCCAACAACTATTGGAGGTTTACTCTCGGCTATTGGTATTGCGGGGATGGATAGAGCGTTGCGTGCGAATGTAATTACCAAATCGGGTAGAGCAGTAGAAACTGCAGGTGATATCGATGTGTTACTACTCGACAAAACAGGAACAATTACGATTGGGAATAGAAAAGCAACTAACTTCTATCCTGCTAGTCAGGTGGATGAAAAGCATTTTATTAAATGTGCAATTCTAAGCTCGATCGCAGATGAAACACCCGAAGGAAAATCTATTATTGAGTTGGGTGAAAAGCATTCTATGAATAGTGAGCAAATCAAAAAAGAAGCCTCATCATCATCAAAACTTACGTTCATCAAATTCTCTGCAGAAACAAGAAGCTCGGGGATCGATTACGAGAGCGGACGTATTCGAAAAGGAGCTTTTGACACCATTAAAAAAATGGTTGAACAAGCTGGGAATGATTTCCCAAATGACATTGTTGAAAAAGTGAAAAAAATATCAAGCAATGGTGGTACTCCGCTTGTAGTCTCTGAAAATGAAAAAGCGATGGGTGTGGTTGAATTGCAAGATATTATTAAGACAGGAATCCGTGAACGATTTGATCGCTTGCGCAAAATGGGTGTAAAGACAGTGATGGTGACAGGCGATAACCCCCTTACCGCAAAGTTTATTGCTGAAAGAGCTGGTGTAGATGATTTTATTGCAGAAGCAAAGCCAGAAGATAAACTAGAATATATCCGAAAAGAGCAGCAGGGAGGGAAACTAGTTGCTATGATGGGCGATGGAACAAATGATGCTCCTGCTCTAGCTCAAGCCGATGTTGGTGTGGCCATGAATAGTGGTACTCAGGCAGCCAAAGAAGCAGGGAATATGGTCGATTTAGATAACGACCCAACAAAGCTAATTGAGGTCATAGAAATAGGAAAACAATTACTGATGACTCGTGGAACACTAACCACGTTCTCTATCGCGAATGATGTCGCTAAATATTTTGCTATTGTACCCGCCTTATTTATTGCCTCCATTCCTGCTCTGCAGGGTTTGAATATTATGAATCTGCATAGCCCAGAAAGTGCTATTCTTTCTGCCGTAATTTTTAATGCCATTATTATTCCCATATTGATTCCTATTGCATTGAGAGGGGTCGCTTACAAACCTATTGGAGCAAGTGCTATTCTTCGAAGAAATTTATTGATTTATGGTTTAGGAGGCATTATCATCCCTTTTATAGGGATCAAATTAATTGACTTAATGGTTTCAGTGTTTATCTAACTATCCTATGATTTATTTTGTTCTCATATATAAAACTATGATTCAAGAAATAAATCACAGCAATTACAAATCATAGTAAAACATGAAAAATATATTTTCAGCCCTCAAGCTCACCCTGCTATGCTTGATACTCTTTTCCGCTCTTTACCCTTTGGTTATTACGGGCATTGCACAATTTGCACCCTGCAAAGGCAAAGGTGAAACTATTGAAGTGGATGGAAAAGTTGTAGGTTTCCAAAAAGTAGGCCAATCTTTTACTAAAAACAATTACTTCTGGAGCAGGCCATCCGTTGTCAATTACAATGCTGCAGCTGGTGGTGGCAGTAATAAAGGCCCTGGTAATCCAGACTATTTAAAAGATGTTCAAACAAGAGTAGATAGCTTTCTTGTTCATCATCCTTACTTAACTAAACAAGATATCCCCTCAGAAATGGTTACCGCATCCGGTAGTGGTTTAGATCCACATATTTCTCCTAATGCAGCATTCATACAGGTGAAACGTGTTGCTCAAGCAAGGAATATCTCTGAGCAACAAGTAAGTCAATTAGTAGAAAAGCACATACAGAAGCCATTACTGGATTTGTTTGGCCCGTCATCGGTGAATGTATTGGAGTTGAATATTGCTTTGGGTAGACTTAAATAATTTTTACTCACCTTCTCTGCACAAGGGCTGTGATTAATGAATTCCTTATGAAAAAAACACTCCTTATTTTATTCCTCTTAGGTTCAGTCAATATATATGCTCAAGACAGGGCAAATCCATTAAATTTTTCTGGTTATTTAGAGACTTATTATAGCTACGGTTTTGGAGATCCTGCCAATCATACTAAGCAACCCTTTTTCTACAATTATAGTCGTGACAATGAAGTTAGCTTGAATCTTGGCTTTGCAAAAGCCAACTACAGTACAGATAAAGTGCGAGGCAATTTTGCTTTAATGGCAGGAACATATCCTCAATATAATTTGGCAGATGAGCCAGGTGCATTGAGAAGTGTTTTTGAGGCTAATGCTGGAGTAAAAATGTCTAAAAAACATAATCTGTGGCTAGACGTTGGAATTATGCCCTCGCATATTGGTTTCGAAAGTGCCATTGGAAAGGATTGCTGGAATTTAACAAGAAGTATTTTAGCTGAAAATACACCATACTATGAAGCTGGAGCGAAGCTAGGCTATACATCAAAAAATGAAAAATTATTTTTAGCAGTACTGTACCTGAATGGTTGGCAAGCAATTAAACGTATTGATGGAAATCAGACGCCTGCCTTTGGAACACAGGTTACTTACAAACCCAACTCAAACACAACTGTAAATTGGAGTACCTATATCGGAAATGAGCAGCCTGATAGCTTAAAAAAATGGCGCTATTTCAATAATTTTTATGGGCAATTTCAACTTACAAACAAAATTGGTCTGACAGCTGGATTTGATATAGGGGTGCAACAAGAAAGCAAGGGCAGCAATGTATACGACGTGTGGTATTCTCCCATTTTAATTGCTCGCTACACAGCGACGGATAAAATTCGTATAGGAGTTCGGGGAGAATATTATGATGATAAAGGGGGTGTTATTATCCCTACAGCTACAGCAAATGGGTTTCAGACATACAGTTATTCTTTGAATGTTGATTACTTGCCAGTTGACAATGTGATGCTTCGTGTCGAAGGGAGGGGGCTCACAAGCAAAGACAATATATTTACATCAAATGGGCAACCAAGCAATCAGAGCTATTTTATCACTACTTCAATTGCGATGTCTTTTTAATGACTGAAAAAGAAACCAATGTTCAGCACTTTCTCGATCTCATCCAAAAATCAAGAAAGGGAAAATTTAAAATTTACATCGGTATGAGTGCTGGTGTGGGTAAAACGTTTCGTATGCTGCAAGAAGCCCAGGCGCTTCTAAAAAACGGAGTTGATGTAAAAATAGGTTTCATAGAAACACATAATCGGGTAGAGACACATCAATTGCTTGAGGGCTTGCCAATGATTCCCAGACGAAAGTTGTTTTACAAAGGCAAAGAGCTTGAAGAACTCGACTTACAAGCTATTATCAATCTTCGTCCAGAAGTGGTGATTGTAGATGAACTAGCACATTCGAATATTGAGGGTAGCAAGAATGGGAAACGTTGGCAGGATGTCGTAGAGATTTTGAATGCGGGAATTAATGTGATTAGTGCCGTCAATATTCAACATATTGAAAGTCTCAACAATGAAATTAAAACGATAACCGGAATCGAGGTAAAAGAGCGTATCCCAGATAGTGTACTACAATTAGCCGATGAAGTAGTGAATATTGATTTAACAGCCGACGAGCTTGTTACACGTTTGAAAGAAGGGAAGATTTATGCAGAGGAAAAAATTCCGATTGCACTTGGGAATTTCTTCACTACAGAAAATATTTTGCAGTTACGGGAGTTGGCATTAAAGGAAGTTGCTAGTCAGGTAGAACGTAAAGTTGAGATAGAAGTTCCCAAAGGTATTGCTATGCGCCATGAAAAATTTTTGGCCTGCATTAGCAGCAATGAAGAAACAGCAAAAAATGTGATTCGAAAAACAGCACGTCTTGCTAGTTATTATCATAGTAAATGGACCATTTTATATGTTCAAACCCCGAGCGAGAGTAGTGATAAAATCCCATTGGATAAACAAAGGTACCTGATCAATAATTTTAAGTTGGCCACTGAGCTAGGTGCAGAGGTACACCAAGTAAAAAATGATAATGTGTCGAGAGCGATTATGGAAGTGGTGGAGCAAAAAGGGATTACCACCCTTTGTATTGGAAAGCCACATCTGAACTTGCTCAGAATTATTCTAGCAACCAATACATTTAATCGTTTGCTGAGTAAGTTGTCGTCTTTAGATATTGACCTTGTGATTTTGAGTTGATAATAGGCCGTTATGATTGATGCCAAATCTGTATGAACCCAACTATGAGAATCTTTCAGGCATTAAACTAAGAACCATAAATACGCATGAAGATTAGAACCAAACTAACCCTAGGTGTTGGGTTGCTTTTTGTCATGATTGTTTTATTGACGTTCATAGATGCGAAATATATAAATGCTATAAAAAATGATACGGAGAATATTTTAGTAGCTAACTACAATACACTAGAATATGCTAGAAATATGCTTTTGGCTTTAGATGAAATATCAGATACAAAAAAGATCGATGGCAAATTTGAAGACTATTTGAAAAAACAAAGGCAAAATGTTACTGAAGATGGTGAACAAGAGATTACAAATGAACTGACTACACATTTTTATCAACTCAAATCCAATCTATTGGATAGTAAGATATATCCGGTGTTAAGAAATGATATATCTCAAATTATGCGACTGAATATGGAGGCTATTCAGCGAAAAAATGAAATAGCTAAAAGAACAGCTTTATCTGCTACCATTTGGATTGCTTTAAGCGGAACAATTTGCTTCTTAATTGCATTCACTCTATTAATCAATTTGCCCAATAGTATCGCGGCGCCTATTAAAGAATTGTCTGATCGGATTAAACAAATTGCAGCAATAAACTATAATCAGCGTGTCCATTTTGAAAGCCATGACGAGTTTGGAGAATTAGCCAAGTCATTTAACATGATGGCAAAGAAATTAGAAGAATATCATGATAGTAATTTGCATCAACTAATGTTTGAGAAGAAACGTATTGAGACACTGATTAATAATATGCGTGATCCCGTTATTGGTTTAGATGAGGATAATAAAATACTATTTATAAATGATGAAGCATCAAAAGCAATTGGCCTTCAATCAGAGGAGCTGATTGGGAAATTTGCTCATGATATTGCTGTGACAAATGATCTGATGAATGTATTAACACACGAGCTAACAAACTCATTAGGGAAGATCGGTAAAGAATTAAACCGGACGATCAAGATTTATGCCGACAACAAAGAAAGTTTTTTTGAAAAAGAAATCATTGATATTCAAATCACACCTACAGGAGAGAAGGATATCAAACATATTGGCCATGTTATTCTATTGAAAAATGTAACCCCATTTAAAGAAATGGATGATGCTAAAACAAATTTTATTGCAACAGTTTCCCATGAGTTAAAAACACCTATTTCATCTATCAAGAAAAATATTCAGTCCCTCGAAAAAAAGAAAACAGGAGTGATTAACGAAGCACAAAAAAAATTGATAGAAAGCATTAAAGAGGATAGTAGTCGTCTTTTAAAAATTACAAGCGAGTTATTGAATTTATCTCAGGTGGAAACAGGCAATATTCAACTCAATATTCAGCAGAATAGTCCTCATGAAATATTAGAATATGTGCTGGAGGCCATACAAGTTCAAGCAGATCAAAAACGAATAGTATTAATAACTGATGTCGACAAAGACTTACCAGAAATCAAGACTGATATAGAAAAAACAGCGTGGGTGTTGGTCAATTTCCTGACAAATGCTATTCGTTACTCATCTGAACAAAGTAAAATACTGATCCAGGTAAAACGCGACCAGGAAAATATCTTGTTCTCTGTGAAGGATCAAGGGAAAGGAATTGGTAAACGGTATTTGAGCAAAATATTTGATAAATACCTTCAGATTCCAGGAAGTAACAAAACAGGAACATGCATTGGGTTGGGGCTTGCTATCAGCAAAGAATTTATCGAGGCTCAAGGAGGCTCTATTGGTGTCACTAGCGAAGTTGGAGTAGGAAGCACATTTTATTTTAGGCTTTCTGTCTAAAAGCCATATAGTTCTATTTGATACATTTGTGCCGACTCATCTTCAAAGTATGGTCATGTAATTAAATAGATAGAATTGCCAATCCTTTTATCTTGATCGTACTTTTGAAATTTGAGACGATATTACGCAGAAGAACTAACCAATTAAACAAATAGTCGTATGACTTCTATTTCAGAAAATAAAGTGCCAGATCCTGTAACAGGAAAAACGATCTATGATTTTTCTATCAAGAGCCTTGACGGCAAGTCATTGATTCAGCTCAGCGACTTCAAAGGGAAAAAGTTATTGCTTGTGAATACAGCATCTAAGTGTGGGTTCACCCCTCAATATGCAGAATTGCAGAAAATGCACGAAACCCATTCAGATAAACTGGTGATTATTGGATTCCCATGTAACCAGTTTTTTCGACAAGAGCCCGGCACTGCAGCAGAGATAGCTGCATTTTGTCAGAAGAATTATGGTGTTACATTTCTTATGACTGAAAAAATCAATGTGAAGGGTAAAGAACAACACCCTATTTACCAATGGCTTTGTCGAAAAGAAAATAATGGTGTTGAGGATGTAAAAGTAGGTTGGAACTTTGGAAAGTTCTTGATTGATGAGAAAGGACAGTTGATTGCCTACTTCTTACCTAAAGTGAAACCTATGAGCCCAGAAATTTTATCAAAACTATAAGCACATGTTGTATCGTGCTTGCTGAAAATCCAATCTAGTCATGCATGTAATACATTATCTCTACACAAAACAAATAGTATATATATGTCTGCAAATATCCCACCGAGTACGGCATTTAGTCCCGCTACTGCTTTCGAACGCCTACTTACTGTGATGAATACACTTAGAGAGCAATGTCCATGGGATAAGAAGCAAACACTAGAAACGTTACGCCATCTGACCATTGAGGAAACGTATGAGCTGTCTGACGCTATTTTGAAAGGAGATAGACAAGAAATAAAGAAAGAGCTGGGGGACATCATGCTTCACTTGGTGTTTTATGCACGAATAGCATCCGAATCGAATGACTTCACTATTGTTGATGTACTAAATGGGATATGTGATAAATTGATTCATCGGCACCCTCATGTTTATGGTGATATTCAAGTGACAGATGAACATGAAGTAAAGCGGAACTGGGAACAGCTGAAATTAAAAGAAGGTAATGCTTCCGTTTTAGCAGGAGTTCCATCATCATTACCTGCTCTCATCAAGGCTTCTAGAATTCAAGAGAAAGCTCGGGGTGTAGGGTTCGACTGGGAGGAAAAGGCCCAAGTATGGGAAAAAGTAGAAGAAGAAATGCAAGAATTCAAAAATGAATTTAACGCAACAACAGGTGAGGTGATCGATAAGGATAAGGCAGAAAGTGAATTTGGAGATCTGTTATTCTCACTCATTAATTATGCTCGATTTGTCGATATAAACCCCGAGGATGCATTGGAAAAAACAAATAAAAAATTCATCAAAAGGTTTCAATATTTAGAAGATCAAGCCAAATCGATTGGCAAAAACCTGAAAGACATGAGTCTGGCTGAGATGGATGTTTTTTGGAATGAAGCAAAGAAAACATAAATTAGATTTTAGCTTATTCCCCATTAATGGATTTGTCTAGAATCAATAGCTTTTATGGAGCAACGCTAGCAGGCAACTAAATTGTTTCGAGGTATTAATAATTAAACTCATATGATCGACTTTTGGCAGTATATAAAGACGGTTACAGATGGGCAGGTGAGTCCATTTCAACTGCAAGTTGTACCTCCTAATTTTAATAACAAATTGAGGGGCTCTGTAGTAGAGCTATATGCTGAGTATAGTAAATCATTTGATTTAGTTAGAGATATAGTCTTGCTAGCAAGTCCAAGAGCATCTACAAGTAAACTATCAAATGACACGCGTAGAGTGTATTGGTTGCCCTGGAAGCATGCACATATGACATCTGTGTCTATTATTGAGTTAAATCAATATAACTGTGATTATTTTATGACTGATGAGCTTACAGGATGTCGATTTGTTGTGACTGATCAATACATCGCACATGTTGCAAACTGGGCTTATCCTCCGCAAAAGGGAGCAGCTGAGCCAAGTGATGTTGAGAAAAGACAAAATAGAATCAGAAAAGAAAAAGAATATAGAGCCGATCATCGACTCGGAAATACTCCTTCTTTTTATCGTGTACTATCGTTAAGTAATACCGACGATAAGATTCCTAGAGGCATTGAATCCCTCAATTATCAACTCTTTTCTTATCGGCAAGAAAATCCTGAAGGTGCTGCACAAGTTTTTGGATATAAAGACCCTGTATCACCAATTGGGTGGCGATTCAAATATTTAATGAAAGACGGACGACATCATTTAAATCGATGGCACATTATCGTCTAGTGGCTTCTGTTAGGTAGCCTACTTAAATGTGATTGCTTGAATAGGAGATATTTTGGTGATTAATAAGGAGGGAATCAATAATACAAAGATGCAAATGAGCAAAGTACCCACATTCAGTAAAAGTATATCTGTCAAATGAAACTCAATAGGGATAAACGAGATGTAATAAGATGCCTGATCTAGCTTTAATAAGTGAGTTTTTTGTTGTAAAAAGCCTGTTCCGATGCCCAAAATATTGCCAAATAATAGACCAATTCCAATCAGGTAGCTGGCATTATAAAGAAATATTTTCCTAACCTCCCAATTCGAACTTCCCATTGCTTTGAGTATCCCGATCATATTGGTGCGCTCTAAAATCATAATTAATAAAGCAGAAATCATGTTTATAATCGCTACTGCTAGCATGAGTACAAGTATCACTTGCGTATTGACATCTAACATGGATAACCATTGAAAGATGACGGGAAACGATTCTTTAACTGAATAGGATTTAATATTAAGATCTAAGCGATCATAAACCTGATTGGCAACTACATCTAAGCGATCAAAGTCTTTGATGCCAATCTCGTATCCCCCAACCTGCTTATCCTGCCAATTATTTAGCCGTCTGATTAGTGCGATATCTCCGATAACATACACTTTGTCAATCTCTTCAAATCCAAGGTCAAATATCCCAACAATGGTGAATTTGCGCTTTCGAAGAGGCTCCTGAACGAAATACATCAACAAATCATCCCCGAGTTTTAATCTTAGCTGATCTGCAGTGAACTTGGAAATCATGATTTCTTTTTGCGACTGAACACTATCGGAGAAATTGATAGTTCGGCCTGCCACAAGAACATGCTTAAAATAGTCGGCATGATACGTTTTATCCACCCCTTTCATAATCACACTCTCTACTTCATCATGGGTTTTAATAATTCCAGGCTTGGTTGCAAACGGCTGTAAGTAGGAAATATCTGGATAGCTTTTTATCTGTTCTACTGTAAATGGATCAATAACGAACGGTGAAGTTTCGTACGACATGTTTAAATCTAGCTTTGCAATTCGGATATCACCCGCAAAGCCTCTGATTTTTTCGCGAATCTCAGATTTAAATCCCTTTACAATTCCAATAGAAAGAATCATAACAGCCAAACCCAGTGTAATTCCCAGTATGGCTATTTGAACAATTAGCTTAGAGAAAGTACGCTCGGATTTAAATGTGATACGTTTGGCAATGAAAAGAGCTAGATCCAAGGTTGAAAAGCATTTTTAATGCTAACAAAGATGCATATTTCATGTGTATAATTGGTTGCTTGCTAAGCATCAGGGCAATCGGTGTTGGAATATTTAAATCTGATCTTTTGATAGCTTTGCTAGTACTTTGATACAAGTTTATGATGAATATTTTAGGAATAATCCCTGCTCGATTTGCTTCTACCCGACTCCCAGGAAAGCCGTTGGTTGATATTGTGGGGAAAAGTATGATCCAGCGGGTATATGAGCAATGCAAGAAATCTGAGCTGCTTACTCACGTTATTGTTGCTACAGATGATCATCGAATACAAGATCACGTAGTCGGTTTTGGAGGAGATGCGGCAATGACATCTGTGAATCATCAAAGCGGGACTGATCGTTGTGCAGAAATCGCACATACACATCAGGATTATGACGTGTACATCAACATTCAAGGTGATGAACCTTTTATTGATCCAGCACAAATAGATTTATTATGTAAATGCTTTGAACAACCAAACCATCAAATAGCTACACTGATAAAAAAGATAGATTCAATAGAAGAACTACGTAATCCAAACACTCCAAAAGTGGTTATCAACATTCGCCAGCAAGCGATCTATTTTAGTCGTGCGGCAGTCCCTTTTATAAAAGGAAAGGAGATTGAAGAATGGCTTAGTCAACATACCTATTACAAGCATATTGGTATCTATGGCTTTCGAAAACAAACTTTATTTGACCTAACTAAGCTGCCCACGTCTGATTTAGAAAAAGCCGAATCTTTAGAACAGTTACGCTGGATTGAGAATGGCTATCAGATCCAAACATGCATGACAGATCAAGAAAGTCAGGCAATTGATACACTTGAAGATCTTCAGAAAATACGTCAACAAATAAGTCGTAATATCAGCTAAAGTTTATCATCCTTTGGCAACTCAATTTGCTACTTTTGGTAAAACCTATTTTTTATTGCCATGCTAACCACAGAAAAAAACAATCAAAAATTTGTCAAAAAAGACCTTTATGAGGCTCCGGATTACTATCAAGTAGATGACCTTTTAACGGATGAACATAAGCTGATACGTAGTAGTGTACGTGAGTGGGTAAAAAAAGAAGTGAGTCCCATCATTGAGGATTATGCACAACGTGCTGAGTTTCCCAAACAACTTATAAAAGGGCTGGGGAGTATCGGTGCATTTGGCCCAACAATCCCCGTAAAATATGGTGGTGCTGGACTAGATTATATCTCCTACGGATTAATCATGCAAGAAATTGAACGTGGCGATTCAGGTATTCGATCGACTGCATCTGTGCAGGGTTCACTTGTCATGTATCCCATCTATGCATATGGATCTGAAGAGCAGAAACAAAAATATTTACCCAAGCTAGCTTCAGGAGAACTTATGGGATGCTTCGGACTAACGGAACCCGATTTTGGTTCCAATCCAAGTGATATGGTGAGCAACATTAAGGATAAGGGAGATCACTATTTATTAAATGGAGCAAAGCTTTGGATCTCAAATGCTCCTTTTGCGGATATCGCTGTTGTATGGGCTAAAGATGAACAAGGTGATATTCGGGGGATGATTGTAGAGCGAGGGATGAAAGGCTTTACTACTCCAGAAACACATGGTAAATGGAGCTTACGAGCATCGGCTACTGGAGAGCTCGTGTTTGATCATGTGAAAATTCCAAAAGAAAATGTTTTCCCCAATATAAAAGGGATAAAAGGGCCTTTAGGTTGTTTGAATCAGGCACGCTATGGTATTGCATGGGGAGCTCTAGGTGCGGCAATGGATTGTTACGCTACGGCTTTACGTTATTCTAAAGAACGTATTCAGTTTGATCGGCCGATCGGAGGATTCCAGCTACAGCAAAAAAAATTGGCCGAGATGATTACTGAAATCACGAAAGGGCAGTTGTTGGTTTGGCGATTGGGCGTACTTCGAAATGAAAATAAAGCTACACCTGCTCAAATTTCGATGGCAAAGCGGAATAGTGTGGAAACAGCATTAACCATTGCTCGTGATGCACGTCAGATGCTTGGAGGGATGGGAATTACAGGAGAGTTCCCCATTATGCGTCATATGATGAACCTGGAGTCAGTAGTTACCTATGAGGGGACTCATGATATACATCTACTGATAACAGGAATGGATGTGACGGGCCTGAATGCGTTTAAATAATGGGTACTTTTATGGTTTCTGTGGTAGCTAAAATCACAGCTTGGGTGAGGCCTTGCGCTATTGTTGTCTTTTTCCTCTTAGAAACGAGTCGTTTTAACTGATGCTCGAGAAATCTAATCAATTAAAAAAAGTGGATCAACTTGATCCACTTTTTTTAATTGATTAGAGATATTCTGTCTTTAAATGCTCTCCAGGCAACCTCTACTATAGATTAATTGTTTTGCTGTATGGATAGGAACGCTAAAAACAATATTTGTTTGCGTCTATCAACTGTTTGGCTACACGTTGACGCGCATCTTTGATGTTGAAGGGATTTGTTTTGGTAAATCGACGTAGCCCAACTAACATCATACTTAGCTCATCTCCTTCGGCAAATGAGTTTAATGCTTCTTTACCAGCCAGGGCCACATGGTCTATTGCTTCGTACAAATAAATATGCATCATATCTATTTGACCTTTACATGCATCTTCGCCTCGTTGTTTTACTAATTTCTCTACGCGCAACAAGATTGATTCTGTAACATATACATAGCCTATGATATCGGCGATATTCATTAGAATTTCTTGCTCTTTGGATAAAGTCATCATTAATTTCTGAACTGCCGATCCTGCGATCATCAATCCCGCTTTCTTAAGATTTTTCAGTGCTTTTTTCTCGGTTGAGAAAAGTGTGTCGTTTTCTTCACCAAAATCAGGGATCGACATAAGCTCTCCAGCAACAGCTTGTGCGGGTGTCATCAAATCAAGCTCTCCTTTCAAGGCACGTTTTAATAGCATATCTACAATGAGCATACGATTAATCTCATTGGTGCCTTCAAATATTCTATTGATTCTGCTGTCGCGATATGCACGATCCATGGGCGCTTCTGCAGAGTATCCCATGCCTCCATAAATCTGAACGCCTTCATCCACGATATAATCTAACATTTCAGAGCCCCATACTTTGAGGATAGCACATTCTACAGCAAACTCTTCAGTTGATTTTAATTTTGCTTTTGAGGGATCCATTCCCGTTGCAATTAGTGCTTCATAAGCATCATCAATATTTTGGCCGGCACGATAGGCTGCACTTTCCAATGCAAAATTGCGCGTGGCCATTTCGGCTAGTTTGTATCGGATAGCACCAAACTTAGAGATTGGTAGGCCAAATTGAATACGTTCATTTGCATATTTGATAGCTTGATCAAGCACTTTTCTGGAGGATCCAATAGCGGCAGATCCTAATTTGATGCGACCAATATTGAGGATATTGACAGCTATTTTAAATCCATTTTCTCGCTCTGATAGTAAGTTTTCTAATGGAACAGGGCAGTCATTAAAAAATACTTGGCGGGTAGAAGACCCCTTGATGCCCATTTTATGTTCTTCGGGATTCATTGTAATGCCACCAAAATCTTTTTCTACAATGAATGCACTTAGATTTTTATCGTTGTCAATTTTGGCAAATACAATAAAAACATCTGCAAAACCACCATTCGTAATCCACATCTTTTGACCGGTGATCAGATAGTGGGTTCCCTTAGCGTTTAATTTGGCTTTCGTTACACCAGAGTTAGCATCAGATCCTGAATTAGGTTCAGTTAGGCAATAGGATGCTTTCCACTCACCTGATCCCAACTTGGGAACATACTTGGCTTTCTGGGATTCATTCCCATAGTACAAAATGGGCAAAGTACCGATTCCCGTGTGCGCCGATAAAGCAACTGCAAATGAGTGACCAGCACCAATTACATCAGCTACTAACATGGATGTATTAAAGTTTTTACCAAAACCACTGTATTCCTCAGGAATAGAAACAGCTAGTAAACCCAACTCTCCAGCTCTCTCCATTAAATGTGGCATTAAGCCCTCTTCCTGTTGATCGATGCGGTCTAGATTTGGAAAAACTTCACTTTCTAAAAAATCTTCACAGGTTTTTTTGATCATGAGTTGCTCTTCGTCAAACTCTTCGGGAATGAAAATATCATCGCAAGAAGTTTCGCAAATGATAAACTCCCCTCCTTTAATTATTTTGCTCATTGTTTGTGGTTTTTCTACGAGTGTTTCCATTTTGGTGATTTTGTTCGTGTATAATCGACACGGGTTTTTGAGTTTAAAAATATCTGTTACATCATCTCAAAAATTCCAGCTGCACCTTGTCCTGTGCCAACGCACATAGTTACCATGCCATATTTCTTTTTACGCTTCCGTAATTCATTCATTACTTGTACGGTTAGTTTGGTTCCTGTGCAACCTAGTGGATGGCCTAATGCAATAGCTCCCCCATGTGGATTAACGACTTCCGGATTTAGATCTAATGTTCTAATCACGGCCAACGATTGTGACGCAAATGCTTCGTTAAGTTCAATTATACTTAGGTCGTCCTTTTTTAGATTTGCTTTTTTCAAAGCCAAAGGGATAGCATCAATGGGGCCAATACCCATAATTCGTGGAGGAACGCCTACCACGCCATAGCTTACTAAACGAGCAATAGGCTGCACGTTCAATTTTTTTAGCATGCTTTCTGAAACTACTAAAACGAAAGCTGCACCATCTGAAGTTTGGGATGAATTTCCGGCCGTTATGCAACCCCCTTCAGCGAAAACGGGCTTTAGTTTAGCAAGCCTTTCTAATGTAGTGTCAGCACGTGGTCCTTCATCGGTATCAACGACATATTCACGTATTTTCTTTTTTAAGGGTTGAGACGTATTAATTTGCCTTTTGGGTGCTGCAAAGCCATCATGTGCATGTACACTTTGTAACTGTTCTATAGGCTCTTCCAGGTATGTTTCTTTTACTGTGATCGGTACAATACCATCCTTAAAAGCCCCGTTTTGTATTGCTTTAATCGCTTTTTGGTGTGAGTTGAAAGAAAATTCATCTTGGTCTTCGCGACTAACGGCATATTCTTTAGCCACCGCTTCGGCAGTGAGACCCATCCCCCAGTACCAATCTGGGTGACTTTTAGCAACATCTAGATTTGGGACAATTTTCCATCCACCAAAAGGCATCCCGGACATGACCTCCACTCCTCCAGCGATAATGCAATCAGCCATTCCAGCACGTATTTTAGCTACTGCAGTAGCAATAGTCTCTAATCCTGATGCACAGTAGCGATTGACAGTTACGCCAGGTACTTTATCGGTGTTCAATCCCATTAAAGAAATCATTCGAGCAATGTTTAAGCCTTGCTCTGCTTCTGGCGTGGCGTTGCCGACAATCACATCATCAATTTGTTCTTTTTCTAAATTAGGAACTGATGCTACTAAATGTTTGACAACCTCGGCTGCTAGATCATCTGCACGAGTAAAGCGAAATACACCTCGTGGTGCCTTTCCAACTGCGGTACGGTAGCCCGCTACAATGTATGCTTCCATGTTAGTTTAGTATTGAGTACAGTGTATTGCGTATTGCAATACACTGTGGTTAGTTTTGTGATTCTTTTGGTTCTTAATTGTTTTTGAAGATGGTGGTCCACTTTTTGTAACTAATAGTATCCAGTAATTCAGCCCATCTTTCTGTTTAAATAAAACTCAGTAATTAATCCAAAATGTTCAACTAATTACGCAGTGGTTTTCCTTTCGTTAAAATAGATTGGATCCGCTCTTGTGTTTTACGCTCACCGCAAAGCGATAAAAATACCTCACGCTCCAGATCAAGGAGATATTGCTCACTCACCAAAGTAGGTGCTGATAACTCGCCTCCACACATAACGTAACCCAATTTTTGTGAGATCTTCTGGTCATGTTCCGAGATGTAGTTTCCTGCAAGCATCGTATTCGCGCCAACATATACAATCCCCAATCCACTCTTGCCTAATACGCGGATATCTTTCCGTCGAACAGGAGTAGTATAACCTGCTTCTACTAGTTCGATGGCTTTTGCTTTTGCGTCAGCAATTAAGCGACTTCGATTCATGCTCAAGCTATATTTGTTTTTCTGCAAATAGCCTAATTCTTGTGCTTCTTCCCCAGAGGTAGATACTTTTGCTGTTGCAATTGTTAAAAAACGGTCTCTCAGTGTATTTTGCTCAATTTGTCCTTCGCGCAATTCATCTGAGATGCGTAGTGTAAATTCTTTTGTCCCACCGCCACCAGGAATTAGTCCCACTCCAAATTCAACTAATCCCATGTAAGTTTCAGCATTGGTTTGAACATGATCTGCATGTAAGCATAGCTCGCAACCACCACCCAAAGTCAAATTATGAGGAGCTGCTACTACAGGGATGGATGAATAGCGTATGCGCATCATCGTATTTTGGAAAGCTTTGATAGCTAAGTTAATTTCATCCCACTCTTGTTCAACAGCAGCCATAAAGATCATTCCAATATTGGCACCAGCCGAAAAATTGGCACCGTCGTTTCCAATCACCAGTGCGCGATAATCTTTTTCAGCCAAATCAATGGCTTTATTAATCCCTTGGATGATTTCCCCGCCGATAGTATTCATCTTGGTGTGAAACTCTAGGTTAATAACACCATCACCCAGATCGGTGATGGTGGTTCCGGTGTTTTTCCATATGGTTTTTGTAGGGCGGATGTTTTCTAGAATAATAAGGGAGTCGGTACCAGGAATAGGTTTATATGTTTTTGTGGGGATGTCATAATATTTTTTAACCCCATTTTCTACTTTATAAAATGATTGATGACCAGCATCTAGCATAGCTTGTACCCATGGTGCAGCTTTATTGCCATATTTTTGCATGCCATCCATAGCTTCTTTCACGCCCAAAGCATCCCATACCTCAAAAGGACCTAGCTCCCAACCGAAGCCTGCACGCAAAGCATCATCAATCCGATATAGTTCATCCGATATTTCGGGGATACGGTCCGATACATATTCGAATAAGCCAAAGAACGACGTCCGGAAAAATTCTCCCACTTTATCAGTCGCTTTTGCGAAGAATTTCATACGATCGGAAAGATTCTCAATCGTTTTTGTGGTTTCTAGAGTAGCTGATTTTATTTTTTGTTGTGGCCGATATTCCAGTGTTTTTAAATCGAGAACAAGAATCTCACTTTTACCATTCTCGGTACGTACTTTTTTGTAGAATCCCTGATTTGTTTTATCTCCCAGCCATTTGTTTTCCTGCATCTTTTTTACGTAACCAGGTAGTGTAAATAGCTCATGAGCTTTGTCATTAGGTAGATTCGCATACAAGCCTCCAGCCACATTAATCATCGTATCAAGGCCTACGATGTCGGAAGTACGAAAAGTGGCTGATTTAGGTCTACCTAAAGCTGGCCCTGTATATTTGTCTACCTCTTCAATGGTTAAATCCATTTTCTGTACGAGGTGAAGTAAGGCCATCATTGAGTAAACACCAATCCGATTGGCAATAAATGCAGGTGTATCTTTACACAAAACAGTAGTCTTGCCTAAAAATTTGTCACCATAATGCATTAAAAATGCAACTACTTCAGGCTTAGTTTGTGGTATTGGGATGATTTCTAATAAACGCAAGTAGCGCGGCGGATTAAAAAAATGGCTTCCACAGAAATGAGTTTTAAAATCATCGCTTCTACCTTCAGCCATTAAATGAATAGGGATTCCTGACGTATTAGAAGTAACTAATGTTCCAGGCTTGCGAAATTTTTCTACCTGTTCATAAATCGCTTTTTTGATATCCAATTTTTCAACTACCACCTCGATTACCCAGTCGCAAGATGCGATATCAGGCATATTATCTTCAAAGTTTCCTGTTGTAATTTTATGAAGTGCTTTCTTGCTGAAGATGGGTGAGGGATTCGATTTAACAGCTGTTTCTAATGCTGCGTTCACAATGTGATTCCGTACCGCTTTGCTCGTTAGTGCGAGAGTTCCACCTTTAGACTGTTCATCGGATGATTCTTTAGGGGCAATGTCAAGTAGCAGTACTTCAACACCAATGTTGGCGAAATGGCAGGCAATACGGGATCCCATAATCCCCGAGCCCAGTACTGCTACTTTTGAAATGGTTCGTTTCATTGTTTTTCATGTATTTAATTTGTTCCTGAATGGGCCAATCATGGGCTCTAAAGCTTATGAGCGCAATTATTCATGATGGTTTAGGCTTATATGCGAGAGTTAATTGATTAATCTTTTTTAGGCTTGCTATTAATTGTAAACGTTCATTCTCACCAATATGTATATTCAAATATTCATTAAAGTCTTGTACCACCTTTTTGGCGATCTGTCTTTTTCGTTTGCCCTTTTCTGTTAAAAATATCTTTACTGAACGCCTATCATTGGGATCCACCTCCCGGTAGACAAGGGCTTGTTTCTCCATATTGTTCAGCATACGAGAAAGGCTTGTAGATTTTAAACCAAGAAGAGAAGCTATTTGAGAAACAGCTGTCCCTTCTTTATGGACATGGATGAGCATATATCCAACAGCTTGGGTAATCTCAAACTCAGCACCTATTTGATTATAGCTATTTGCAATACTCTGCCAGGCTATCTTTAAGTAATAATCTATTGTTTGTTTTGATTGCATTATAAGCTATGCTTGCATAGCAAATGTGTAAATAAAAAAAATAGAGTGCAAATGAAATTTTGATAAACCCAGCAACGAGCAAATACTCAGGTTAATAGGGCATTTTCAACTAAAATAGGTGTGGATATTATTTTGCCATATACTTAAATGGAATTGTTGACTGGGCTTGTGGCTCAAGAATTATGCATGTATCAAATTCATGTAGAGGCGGTCTAAAGTTTTCAGGTTATTTTAATACGTTTATTAATTTTCTTTATAAAAAGGACAGAAAAAGCGATCCAGTGCATTGCCATCCAGCTAGAGACGGTAGTTTCAAACCGAATGAGTAAAGCTTTGAATCCATCAACCCAAGCATTTGCCCGTTCGATTGCTGATCGCTTTTCGTATAGCTTTTCATCAAATAAATGCTGTTCCTGGTTGTCTTGTTTGACGTTTCTTGGATTCACTTTGATGTTGGCCTCAATTTCCCTTCGGATACATATTTTTCTGAGTTCATTAGAATCAAATCCAGCATCTGCATTGAGAAAAATGCCTCTTGTGTCAATTCCAGCAGATTTTAGTTGATGGTTCATTTCTTCAAATGCTTTTTCTATCTCAAAAAGGTCATGATGAGCCCCGTCCTGTGGAGTAGACATTGCAATCATTTGACCTGAATTATCAGCGAAAAACAAACTATTAGTGGTATTTGAAGCTTTTCTTCCTTGATATCCTACAGCCTCACCTCCTTTTTTAGCTGGGGTATGACTCCCGTCCAGTTGTACACTAGACATATCCAGTTCACTATGATTACTTGCTAGTAGATGTATCCAACTTTTTTGCCAAGATCCATCCTTAGTCCATTTCCTGAAATGATGATAGATCGTTTTCCAGCCAATAGCTGCCTCTGGAACAAAGTGACGAATCGGTAGCTGACGCCATTTACAACCCGAATCCAACCGATAAAGAACCAAACTAACTATTTGATATAGTGGAATTAACGGCTTTGGGCCGCGATTGCCTTTACTTAAATGGGGAATAATGTGCTCTTCGATCATATCTTTGCTCAGGATACCCAGTTCGGATGTTAGTGTTTTTTGTTTCACACCACAAAACTCAATATCTAACTGGGTTTTCTTTTATCAAATTAAAACTTTAGACCACCTCTGTTTGAGGATTTAAGTTTATAGTATAATATGCTCAAATTATACATATTGTAAAGAAGTGTTTGGCTTTTAATCTAAAGTAAAGGTGATCTAAAAGGGCTTTGCTAACGATTTTTCAGGTTTTTTTTGTGAAAATATTTCCACCAGCAGGATTTTGTATTGGTTTAGAAGCAGGTGCTGGCTTGGCAGGATTTTGAATTACTGGTTTAAAAGGAGAGGGTGATATTGGCTTAATAGTATTTTGGGCTATTGGTTGAATGGGTGGGGTTGGTTTAGTAAGTATTTTAGGAAACGCTGGGACAAAAGTATTTTTATAAAGACTATTCGTATTAAAATATTGCAGTATTTTTTGCCAAGCATCATTGCGAGCCTCACTTATAACACGACCGGTTTCTGAGCCTTGGAACATTTTTATAAAGTGCTCGTAGTTTGCAACAAAAAGTCCACGTAGAGGGGTCTTTTCTCCTGGTGGGGTTAACTGTAGGCCTAATGTTAGATAGTATTGGTTTTGTAATTCACGTTGATACAAAGTCCACAGAGCTTCATGAATACTATGGCCACCATCATATACAAGAAACATAATTATTCCTAGTATTGCCTCTTTAGGATCTATTGGTAGCTTGTAATCTTTAATAAGGTGTGTCAATATACCACTTATGCCATTTATTGTCCCGGAAACACCACCTGCAAATGGAATACCATGCTCCAGTTGAATTTTTGTAAGTGCACCTGATAACTGAGGCTCACGCATGAGTGACCATCTGTGATTTAATGGATTATCTTTCATCGGATTAGTTGGAGGATGATGAATTTGGGTAATCCCAGAGGTTGTAATGTGCTTCCCATTACCAAGGGGGGTAGGATAGGTGATACTATTGTTCTGCCGATAGGGTGTGATTATACTGTAGTAGTTAGCTTGAGTAACTTTTAACCACTCTGGTACACTTTTTTTTCCATCACTCAATGCTCTTCCATAAGCTAAATAGATTACTATAGTTAAATAAGGTATAAGAATGGCACCAAAGCCGGTATTGATTCGTTTCTTCAAGATAAAATCTAGTGCTTTTGATTTTTGGTCGTAAGTAGTGCCTTGAATCAGTTGCTGCAGATTTGATGTGTTACGATGCCAAAATCGAGAGTTAGTTTCAGTTCTTAGTTCCTCAACTATTCTGTCTAAAAATCGATTTCTTTGATTCTGATCCAATTCGTGGAAAAGTTTACTTAACCCAAGTCCTATTTTTTCCATTGTTTGAAAAAGGCTTTGCGAATTCCGATGCTCAACCAAGATATCTATCCAAAATGAATCAAACGCTGCACCATACATATTGTCAGCTAAGAGATGCTTTACAGATTCGTAATTATTGTTGACAGGAAGATGATTATACAAAGAATTGTTGGATGGCTTTGATTCGTTATAAGCGATATCAGCTAGCTGATATAGACCCGCTTTTCGCAATGCGCCACTATCCTTTTTTAGTGACTCCTTCATTGCTTTAATAGTTAGGTTATGCGCCATCCACTGCAATTTTCGTGCTTTTAATAGTTCTAGTAATAAACTCTTATTCTTGCCAGCTAATGGATGATTATAGCTTGTCTGTAAGATGCTAATCCAATGGATACAAACATCTGTTGGGATCCGATTTAGAAACATTTTTCTAGAATTATTGTGCTCGTCGTTGGTATTTTTTAAATGAGTTGCATATATGCATATGTGAATGCTTTTAGCTTTCGTGAGACTAGTACCAGTTGAGGGATAAGTAGAATTTTCTGAAATAATATTGCCAAGGACTGTAAACTTTACAAATTGATATTTATATGTTTTAGGCGTTTAAAAAGTCTTTCGCAGTTTTTCCACTTCTCTTCTCCAGAATTAGTGCCACTATTTCTTTTTTATGAGCACAATTAAACATATAGCGTCCATGCCTTTTTTATACAAATACTATAAAGCTCATTTATTTGTTTTGACAGTATTCATGCCTTGATTCCAAATCCACATCAGTAATTAAGATAGCAAAACACGAAAAGCATAATGTGAGATTCTTATTAACTGCTAAAATATTAGCTATGTTTTTGATCTCAGATCCCTGTGTACGAAATCCTTTACTCTTTTGTTCAACTGTCTTGTACGAATATTTATGTTGAAATTATTTGCTGCTCTATAATTTGCAACGATATCTTTCTAATTCCACTCTTTTTCTCAAAATATTATCCATCAATATGTGTATTCACTTTGATGATTAGTGTTCTTAAGATGAGGGATTAGATAAAATTTCTATGAATTATTCTCTGAGTTTTCATATTATTCATTTTTGAAAATAGTAAGGTCGTCTCATATTTTTAAGTCACTAATGGTTTAGGAGATAAGCCCACCTTGAGGAGCCGCTCCTCGGATAAAAAGGTTTTTGTAAGGACTATATGTGTTAAAGTATTCTAATGTTTTTTTCCAAGCATCATTGCGAGCATTACTTAGAGCAAGACCAGTTTTTGAGCCTTGGAACATTTTTATAAAGTATTCATAGTCTGAAACAAAAAGCCCACGTAGAGGACCTTTCTGTCCTTCTGGTATTAATTTTAAGTTTAATGATAAATTGTCATTACCCCGTAATTCGCGTTCATATAAAGTCCACAAAATCTCATGCATGCTATGCCCCCCTTCGTATACGACAAACATCATCGCTGCTAGCATTGCTTCTTTAGCATCTATTGGTATATGCAAATCTTTGATAAGATGTACTAAGGTTCCAGCTATAATATTGCACGAGCCAGAAACACCTCCAGCGTATGGAAGACCATGCTCCAATAGCGTTCTAGAAAAGCCACCTGACAAGTTAGGTTTGCGGTCTAGCGTCCATCGTTTCCTCATCCCCTGCTGCTGTTCTGAACTAATAGAAGGTGGAATCCTCTGTGGATTAGTTGGGGGGTGGTGAATCTGAGTAATTCCAGAGGTTATAACGTTTTTGCTGCGCTTATCATAGAGATTACGGAATCCATTTGCTTTTTGATAATCATCGAGGATATCGTTATAGTTATTTTGTGTGGCTCTAAACCATATCGGTTCTGGGATTTCGAATTTTGCGAATGTCTTCCTATATGATATAAATATCATTATAATTAAACTGGGAATAAGGATAACATTATAACCATTGTTGATTGTTTGATTCAAAACAGTATGGAGCTCTTCCCATGCATTAGCATAATCCGCTGTTTTCACTTTCTCGAGACTTGTTGCGTTGTGATTCCAAAATCGAGGGTTTCCTTTTAGTTCAGAAGTTAAGATGTCTATAAAAAATGTCCTCTTTTCAAAGCCTGGGTCTTTCGAATTTCTTTCTAAATCATCTCTAAGCATCCTACTTAAGCCTTGTCCTACTTTCTGCATTGTTTGAAAAAGGCTTTCTGATTTACCACGCTCAACTAATGAATCTATCCAGAACGACTCAAATGCTGCACCATACATGTTGTCAGCCAAGAGATGTTTGATGGATTCATAGTCATTTTTTATGGGGAGATGATTATACAAACAGTCATTCGTTTCACTATAAGCAATACCAGCTAATTGATATAGGCCTGCTTTTTGTAGGGTCTCACTGTCTTCTATTAGCGCTTTTTTCATTGCTTGAACAGTTAGATTGTGTGTCATCCACTGCAATTTTCTCGCTTTTAATACGCTAAGCAATACAGCCTTATTCGGGCCGTTCGAACTGTTATAGTTTTTGTTTAATATTTCAATCCAATGAATGCAAACATCTGTTGGGATCCGATCTTTATTTAGTTTGTTTATGCGTGTTGGTGGTGTAATTGGTGGTGTAATTGGTGGTGTAATTGGTGGTGTAATTGGTGGAAAAAATGTGTTATTTTTTCGTGCACCAGGTGATGCACCAGGTGACGCACCAGGCTTGGGTGAAGCTGGTTGTACCACTTGCTGTTTATCTGCTGGTAATACAGCTGCTGCTGGCTGTTTATCTGCTGGTAATACAGCTGCTGCTGGCTGTTTGTTTGCTGGTAATACAGCTGCTGCTGGTGTACCAGGCAACTGTGATGTTGGCTTTATTTGTAATGCCTGTTCCACTTCAGCTCTAGTATAATATTGCTTGCCACGCATGTTCATCATCCCCCGCATGAAAAAGCAAATGTTCAGTAGTTCATAAAGCTCTGTGATCATGCTCTGTCGTGCACCAGGGGCTAAGCCCAGGAAATAGGAAAGAGAAACATATGTTATCGCGCGTCGGAATTTCTTATTGGGTAATCTAAATTCCGCAGCGGCGCCCTCAGGAACTCTCTCGTTATCTAGTAAAACTTTTACATATGCTACTTGTGTTTCTGCTACTTGTATGGCCATGATTAATATTAATTTAATATTTTATTCAAATTTATTATTATTCTCATACTAGTATTTTTTGGGGATCTGATTATACTTTAAGAATATACTAATTGACAGCTTATATTTAGCTGAAATTTCTCAAAGTGACTATTAGGATCGGTTTACTAGTAATTATTAAGTGTTATTTTAAATATATTTGAAATTATTAATTTTTTTTAATTAAAATCTAATTTACAAATTTTAAAATAGAAAAAAAAATTATTCATTATTTAAAATAATGAAGAGTAGGAAAAGATCTCTGGCTGGTGTATCAAAATGTATGATGAGTCTTTTTAGAAATCAAAAAGAAGATAATTTTATATTTAATAAATCTCATTTAGAGCCTGTTTAAATTTTATTCAACAATGATTTTATGGCAGATAATTTGACGGCAGTGTATCTAAATGTATGATAGGTAATATTTGGATAAAATATGATCGAAAATATC
>CALLKE010000233.1 GCA_938008555.1 uncultured Pedobacter sp. | reverse complement strand
TTGATAATTTAAAAATTCACGCCCAAAAAGTTCAACGCTGATAAACTGGCGGAGGTTAGCATTCTTTAAAATAACCACCTCCAAACTGGGTGGGGAATGTCAACTTCACCGACTGCGATTCTAGCAGATTTCGATGATAATGCTACCAGTTATTATCAGAAGTGGTGATAAAAATCGGCGTTATTATCGATTTTTGCTGTTTTTGATAATAAATAAACTGCTTACTTTGTCATGGCTTTAACGATACTTGCTACATGTCCTTCTATATCACCATCGTCAGAGCTGAGCGAAAAACTAGCCACTTGTTCGTATAGACCGTCTCGTTCATTATGGAGCTTATCGATAAGGGCAGCAAAATTATCCACCGGTAGTAAGGGGCGATAATCACCTTCCGCAATACGTTCTAATTGCACAGGCACGCTCACCTTTAGGTGAATGGTGAATTCTGCTTTCAGTAACTCACGTGCTTTTTCATCACAGATGATGCTTTCATCTGTAGTAACTACTATGTTTTCTTTGGCGATCTGATAGGACAAAATTTCCGTTAGGCAACGATTAAAAGCGCGCTCGCCTTCTGTGCCTACAACTTCAGATACAGTACGCCCAATGTGAGCTGCACACCCAAGAACGTCTGCATTGATAAACTTCCAACCAAGCTTTTTAGCCACTGCTTGGGCGAGGACACCTTTGCCTGCACCTGAATGGCCAATGATAAAAATGCGTTTTATGTTGCTCATGATGGTTCCTCTTGATAAATATTCGCTTTCACTCCTATAGGATACCACAAAGCCTGGACTTACAGAGTCGCTGAGGTTTTTTAATCAGTGAACTTTTCATAGTAAATAAGCGATGTCATGTCCTTAAAGTAACGAAATTCGTAACCTAAAGGACATGCTAATGCTGTTCATTTAACCGACGCATCCTAATCAGCAATGACGTGTCCTAATAGTTACAAAAATCATCACTATTAGGACACGGCAAGCTCAATTCGGCTTGACTTTATTGGATTTTAGATATAACATGTCCTATATGTGACGAAATATATCACTATTAGGGCATGCTATGTTTATTGAGTATCTTGAAAAATTACGATCCGGCGGAAAGAGATATTTCACTTCTCAAGAGATCATGCAGACTCTTAACCTTTCTTATGGTGCTGCAAGAGCGGGTTTGTCTCGACTAAAAAGAGATGGGAAGCTTATTAGTCCAGTTAACGGACTATACGTTATCGTAGCTCCTGAACACAAATCATATGGTTCTATTCCAGCTGAGGAATTAATTCCTATTATGATGAAATATCTTGATGCAGAGTACTATGTGGCGCTACTTAGCGCAGCAGGATTTTATGGCGCTTCACACCAAAAGCCTATGGTTTTTCAAGTTGTCACTAATAGACGAATTAAGCACTCATTAAAATTTGGTCAGGTCCATATAAAGCTGATCCACAAAAAATCTTTGATTGATTTACCTATTAAAGATTTTGTTGTGAGTACTGGTTATTTAAAAGTTGCAACACCAGAATTGATAGCGATTGATTTACTGAAATTTCCAAAGCATGCGGGAGGCATGAATAATATCGCGACCGTCTTATCTGAGCTCATAGAAAGCATTGATGTTCACAAACTTATAGAGCTTGCTGAAAACATGGGTGAACCTTATCAATTGCAACGCCTAGGCTACATTATAGAGAAAATAGATGTGATGGATGATGATATAAAGAAAACTACAATTGATGCGCTTACAGAATATGTATCGTCTCGCATCAAACCCTATACCCCATTAGCTTCTAATATATCAAGGATTGGTTATCCGAGATGTAGGAAATGGAAAATTATTGAAAATACCGACTTTGAGAGTGATTTATGATCCCAGAAAATTTTATTGAACAATGGCAAAGCTCTGTTAAATGGCGGACACTTCCGCAAATAGAGCAAGATTTAGTGATCAGTAGAGCTTTAGTTGATTTATACAATGAGTCTTACATAAAAGATGCACTTGTATTTCGCGGAGGCACTGCGCTTAATAAATTATTTTTAAAACCCCCAGCAAGGTACAGTGAGGATATTGATTTTGTACAAAAAAGACCAGAGCCTATTGGAAAAACCATTGACGCAATTAGGGTGTTGCTAAAGCCATGGCTGGGGGATCCAAAATGGAAAATTACCGAGCGTAGTGCGAAGTTGATTTATAAATATGAGTCAATTAATAAAGTACCCACCAAATTAAAAATTGAAATTAATACTACGGAACATTTTCAGGTATTGCCTTTACGCATAGAAAAATTTGATGTGCAATCTGAATGGTTTAATGGCTCTGCTGATATTATCACTTATGAAATTGATGAGCTTATGGCAACTAAGCTGCGTGCTCTATATCAGCGCCGAAAAGGTAGAGACTTATTTGACGTATGGTATGTAACCAAGCAAAAATTGATTGACCTAGACAGAGTTTTTGAAATTTATTCTAAATATTGTGCTAACGATAACACCCATATTCGAGGAGAAGATTTTTTAAAGAATTTGGCATTGAAGAAGAATCACCCAGATTTCCAGTCCGATATGAGCTCATTATTACCCATAGAATTGAATTGGAGTTTCGAAGAATCTTATCAATTCGTTGTAGATAACGTCATTAGCAGGCTGCCATAATGCAAAGAATTAAACTGTATAGCCAAATCTCAACAAGCCTCGCGTGCCTGAGCAATGAGAAGCTAAAACAGATCTTGGCAGATAGCAAGCCCATTCATGAAGGCATCGGTGGCAAGTCAGCTCTAATTTCTATTGACGATACCCCCGTATTTGTTAAAAAAGTGCCGCTGACTGATCTTGAGCAACTACCTCAACATTTTATGTCTACAGCCAATATCTTTAATTTACCACTTGGCTATCAATATGGCGTGGGCTCTGCTGGCTTTGGAGCATGGCGTGAGCTAGCGACTCATATCATGACAACCAACTGGGTGATCACAGGTGAATGCGCCAATTTCCCCATGATGTACCACTGGCGCATTTTGCCAAGTCACCCAGGCGATATCAATATTAACTATTGGGGTAATATCGAAGAATACTGCCAGTACTGGGAGAATTCCGACGTCATTCGTAAGCGCGTTGAAACTCTCAATAAAGCATCTGCGCATATCGCCTTATTTCTTGAATATTTCCCACAGAATTTGCATGACTGGCTAAGCTCTCAAATTGCTAAAGGCGGTGATAGCGCTGAAACAGCTGTTGTATTTGTAGAGGAACAGCTCAAAGCCACAAACAAGCATATGAATGCGTGCGGCTTGATGCATTTTGATGCACACTTTGAAAATATACTCACAGACGGTAAGCAGCTCTATTTAAGCGATTTTGGGCTGGCGTTGTCATCAAAATTTGATTTAACACCAGCAGAAACAGAATTTTTAAAACAGCATCAGTCTTATGATCAGGCTTGCGCGGCTGTAAACCTGCTTCATTGTATTATCACTTCACTTTTTGGTAAGGAGCATTGGGAAATTCGCCTGCGTGAATATCTTGCCGGTGAACTCAGTAATGCTCCGCCTGTAATTAATACGATTATCAATCGATACGCTCCCATTGCATTGCTCATGGATGAATTTTTTCAAAAGCTTCAGAAAGAAAGCAAATCAACCCCATATCCTGCAACGCAAGTAGAAAAATTACTGAGAACAATCTCATCGGAGACAACATGACCACCATTATTGAAACAGAAAGGCTTATTTTAAGAACCTGGAAAAAAGAAGACGCAGAGGCGTATTTCCACATCAATCAAGATCCCAAAGTGATTGAATTTTTACGTGGACCATTAACCATGGAGCAAGTGAATGACTTCATCCCCGCGGTGAATAATCATGGATATAAACATGGTTACACGTTATGGGCTGCCTGTCTAAAGGAAACCGGTGAGTTAATCGGTTTTATCGGTCTTAATTATACCGATTGGGAATCACATTTTACACCTGCAGTGGAAGTTGGTTGGCGTTTAGGTTCGCAATATTGGGGCAAAGGATTTGCTACGGAAGGGGCTAAAGCTTCTTTGGAATATGGCTTTAAACAGTGCGGTCTTAAAGAAATTGTTTCATTTACTGTGCCTGCCAATGTTCGATCGTTGCGAGTCATGGAAAAGATAGGCTTAAAACGTGATTTAAATGGCGATTTTGCTCATCCTAAATTACCCACCGATCATCCATTGTCGCAACATATTTTATATCGGCTAACAGCTGATAAATATTTCAACCAGGAATGTAAATGAGCAACATACAATACTCTATTGAAAATAGCCCTGATGCTTCTGATGACAAGGTCATCCGTAATGGGATAGTTGATTTTAATGCCCAGATCATAAAAGAAAAATCATCCCATTTCAGCGTATTTGCAAAAGATGGTGATCAGATCATAGGCGGCGCTTTAATTTGGGAACACAGTGATGCGCTGTACATTGATGTACTCTGGTGCAACGAACAATACCGAAAACAAGGTGTCGGAACAAAAATTATCACCATGATTGATGATACTGCTAAAAACAAAGGATTGCCTAAAGTATTTGTCGACACTTATGAATTTCAGGCGCAAGCTTTTTATGAAAAGCATGGTTTTTACTGCATAGGAACCATACCAAAATATCTAAAAGATTATGATCGCATTTTCATGAGGAAAGATGTTTCATGAAAACATTTGAGCAAAACATCATTAATTTATACGGCGAAAAAGGTAGGCAGTGGCGAGAAAATCTGCCGAATCTCGTAACACAACTAGCGAACACTTATGGGCTATCAAATTTAAAACCAGTCAATAATTTAAGCTACAATTATGTGTTATCGGGGTTTCAAGGAGCGCAGCCAATTATTTTAAAATTAGGATTGGATATTGATGGATTCAAACGTGAAGCCGCAGCACTGATGGCATTTTTAGGCTTTGGTGTTGTCGAAATACTTTCAGAAAATAACGGCTTGCTTTTGCTTGAATGCGCAGTACCAGGCATCTCTTTAAAGTCCTATTTTCCTGAAAACGATGATCAGGCAATTAATATCACAGCAAATGTTATCAAACGATTGCACAAAGCACCGATACCAAGCACTCATGCATTTCCACATATCAAAGATTGGCTCGCAGTATTAGATAGCGACCTAGAAATTCCATTGCAAACGCTACAAAAAGCCAGAGAAATTCGTGACAAGCTTTTAAAAACGGCTGAGCCAGATGTTTTGCTCCATGGGGATCTGCATCATGATAATATTTTGCAAAATGGTGATGATTGGCTGGTGATCGATCCAAAAGGTGTGATTGGCGAACCAGCCTATGAAGTGGCGGCTTTTATCAGAAACCCTATTCCAGAATTACTGAATCACGCTGATGCGCCAAATATTATTCATAATCGCGTCAGTCGCTTTGCTAATCTCCTTGGTATACCAGCTAAACGAATTCTTGACTGGTGCTTCGTACAGGCGGTACTTGCATGGATTTGGGCGTTAGAGGATGGTTGTGATGCAAGCTATTTTGAGCATCTGACAAAGGTTTTTAATAAGACATAGGATCATGATAAACAATAAATAATTATTGACATTCATTATTTCAGTTGGTAATATTGGCCATATTGAATGGGTCATAACTGAGGTGCGAATGAGTAGAATTCAAAAGATAAGTTCTTATGTATTGGTCGTTTTTAATATTTTAATCGTGATGCTTCCCCTGTTTCTGACTGTGCAGTGGATTTTTATTTCGCTCAAAACTACTGATGTACCTGATGTCATTAATTTTTTTGGAATGCTAGAAAAGACAATCCAAACCCCCGAAGGATACGTCAACCTCAGCAATATTTCTTGGACGCCTCGGTTAAAGCTACTTGGTTTCTGCGCAGATTTGATCGGAGCTTTACCATTCCTAATCAGCTTATTTTTTCTTAAAAAACTTTTTGTTCATTATAAAGATGGTGAAATTTTCACCAAAAGAAATGCCCTTATTTATCGAAAGCTAGGGGCGTTGTATTTAATTGACGCACTGTTTATCAAGTCATTCAGCCAGACGTTGATGATTTTAGCTGTAACAATGACTAACCCTCCTGGGTCCAGATATTTGTCCATCTCCTTTGGTACACCCAATTTATCTTCATTATTTTATGGAGTGCTTGTAATTATCGTCTCTTGGGTCATGTTAGAAGCAAACAAGCTTCATGATGAACATAAGTTCACAATATAAAGAGGTGGATTATGGGCATTATTGTAAATCTCGATGTTATGCTGGCTAAGCGAAAAATGAAGCTGCAAGATTTAGCCGATCGTATTGGTATTACGGTACAAAACTTATCAATCCTCAAAACAGGCAAAGCAAAAGCCATACGATTTTCAACGCTCGAAAGTATTTGCGAATGCTTGAATTGTCAGCCAGGGGATATTTTAGAATTTAAAAAGGAAGTGTTATGAAAATGATGCATCGATTATTAATGATGCTTTGCATCTGTTTTTCATCTTTTGCAGTTGCGGCTAGCGAGATTACCCCGCATAAATATACGGATGCAGAAAGACAAAATGGCGGTCCAAAATATGACATACCGTCATCATCGCGCTTTACCACAAAAAGAATAGGCGCAGATTCCCCTGATATTGTTTATTATTTCACCAAACCTTCAAGAGATAAGTTCCCAATTGCCATTTTAGTTGGTGGTTCGTCTTTAGAAGACGACTTTACAAGTATCATTCATTTTCATCGTTACTTTTTAAAAGAATTTTTAGACTTGGGTGCTGGCGTTATCACCATTGAGCAACAAGGCGTAGATGGCAATCGAATTAACAAAACTGAGTTCATGGAACATTATACAAGAACTAACCGCTTGAGTGATCACCGCACAGTTATTGAACATCTCAAAAAGAATCCGCCCAAAGGATGGAATGGAAAGCTCATTTTCCTTGGTGTTTCTGAGGGCGGCCCTATTGTGACAACGTTGACCACTGACTACTCATCAGATGCGCTTGCAACAATAAATTGGTCAGGTGCGGGAAATTGGTCTTGGCGCGATGAGCTTTGGATTTTTATGCAAGATATGATTCGAAATATGCCTTGGCATGTGAAATTAAGAGCTCAGCTTCCTTCATGGATGCCATATTCACTTGATTTATATTTTCCAAAATCACGAAAGGATCATGATCAAGCTATGGATGAAACAATTAAAAATCCAAGTGCCCATCTTAAGCTTGCCGGCATGACTTATAAATATCATCATGACGCTTTAATCGTTTATCCAAAACCAGAATATGATAAAATCAAAACCCCATATTTGGTCGTAGCTGGCGTGAAAGATTCGATTATCGATTCATCTGATGCTTTTGTCCAAAAGGCAAAAGAAGTAGGCGCACCTGTAACTTATATGCGCATATCAGATATGGATCATTACGTCAGAAAAAAAGATGACGTCATTAACGATTCATTTGCGTGGCTTAAAAAGCAGCTTGAGAATTGATTGAGGGACAAGATTGTCCCCCAATACTCATACTTTAATTCCTACTTAAGAAGCACCCAAATTTCGGTTAAAGATTCCGTTTCAGCTACCTCATAATCAAAATTGTAATAGCAAAATATGCAAGGTAAATCCCCCAGTTCTTCACCGGACTGCGGTAACCAATCACGATAAATGCTGTAAATCGTGTCACCGATATTATCCCGCGAGCCTTTATGCATTGTAACAGCATACCTTCCAGCAGGTAGAGTGCGTTCTGTCACCTGATCATTCAATCTAAAATCTTGTGGCACGCTAAGCGCTAAATCGAAGCGAAACTCTTCTGGCTTCACCTCTCTTGGATCGTGGTAGCCAAAACCAAAGGCTTCTCCTGCTTTAGGTTTTAGGTTAATGGGTTGTGCCTTTGCCCAAGTAATGAGCTTATCCAGCGTGTCGGACAATCGCATGGGATCTCCATGATGCTCCATTACAGCAACTCTTTTAGCTGGCAATTCTTTAATCGTTATTGTCATAATTTTTTCACCTTTAATATGCATAGGTTGCGGTGGATTTTCGAAGCTTTCCCAATTGCGTTCACGTCTAAATTCGCTGGGGCTTTGCCCGCAAACTTGTTTAAAGGCACGGGCGAATGACTCATGGGATTCGAATCCAGCATCCAATGCAATGTTAATAATTGTTTCCTCTTTATGGACAATCAATTGATGAGCAGCCCGTTTTAGCCGCAGCCACTTGATATAGCCCATTAAAGGTAACCCAGTGTAGGCCGTAAACAACCGATGAAAATGATATTTTGAAAAACAAGCGATACGGCAAAGCT
>CALLKE010000232.1 GCA_938008555.1 uncultured Pedobacter sp. | reverse complement strand
TCTTGTCATACTTGATTGAGGAAAAAATCAATGATCCAAAGTATATAGATGGCAAACTTAATAAGACCTCTAATGTATATGGCTTTAACTTAAGACGCAGAAATGGACAAAGAGCAGCTCAAAAACTATTATCCGCAATCAAGAAAATCCATGCTAGCAAACACCTAACTATCGACAAGCTTGACATCGTAGCTCATAGCATGGGTTATGCCTATGCCTTGGGTATGGTTGACATTTTAAAAGGTAAGGTGCCATTAGGTAGGTTTTACATTATTGCTCCAGAGAATGCGGAGGCTGGTGAGATCAATCTGAATGATTTCGAAGAAGTGCGGCAGTATGGTAGCAATCTCGGTGAACCGAATGCGGATCCATTGCATCAGCAAGATGGTGTGGCACCGCAGACATCGGTTAGGGGATTGCAAGAGTTAGCAAAAAAAAATCCAGAAAAAGGGGGACGAGCTTTTATCCCAGATGGAGAGTCCAAAGGCTTTTTACAAAGCCACTCGATTGGGAATTATAAATGGATTTTTGAAAGAAAACGTGATGAGAAAGGATATGTCAAACTGCGTGGTTAAGTGTATTGTATTAGCCAACTTCTTGTTGCTAATGGCTTGTGGTCAGCAAGAGTTGGAAAACAAGGAGCGAAATCGTAAAATGTTAGAGCTCTCCAAAGCCACTATTGGAGAGCAGCAGTATAATAAACTTTATAAACAGGTGTCAGATAGCTTGAATACTTGGTGCACAGCAAAGCTTCCCGGCTATCGTTCTATTTGGTCTTTCAATTATCGTTTAGATAGTGTTTTATGCTTGAATTCCACCAGAGATCGCATCGTTACAGCTATTTTAGGTCAACATAATCGATCTGATTGTGAAACAGATGATATTGAATATTTTTATGGTGCTAAAATTAAAGGACAATGGTATTTCTTTCAAGGCGGAGGAACGATGATAGTTCTTCGAAGAAACTATCAAGCTGATATACACACTCCCTTAAGCTTTGAAAAGCTGCATGAGTTAGCGATGAATAATATGTTCCGAGGCTACATCAAAAAAAATGCTGCTGGGGGATGGGAGATCAATGATGCATTTTTTACTCATCACTTTGAAGGACTGGGCTGGGGTGATTTTGATAATCAAAGCCATGAAGATACGGTTGCCTATGGAAAGCGTTTTATTAACACCAAAACCAAAAGTGCAAAAAAAACACCCCTGAAATCTGAAGAAAATTCTTCAAACTCAGGGGTATTTTAGCCTCCCAAAATCAGTCCCTTTAAACACCGTTTAAAAAGCTGATAAAACATGATACTCAGATTGGAT
>CALLKE010000231.1 GCA_938008555.1 uncultured Pedobacter sp. | reverse complement strand
CACAATATAAATTTATATCAAAACTAATTGAAATAGTCTCAAATCAATCATTGGAGAAGATTGTGAAATGGAATGAGAATGGAGATATAATTGAAATAATAGACGAAAAGCAATTTGTACAAGAAATACTTCCAAGGTATTTCAAACATAACAGCTTTCAGAACTTTATAAGACAATTAAATATGTATGACTTTCATAAAGTAAAGAATAGGATTAAAGACAAATCAGATGTGTTTTTTAATAAATATTTAATAATATAACTACTACTATAGAGCAGCCCGAAGTTTCAGCAGAACTGTCTTTGCCCATTAATTTAGCAAGGTTTGGAATTTCAAAAAACAATCTACAAAAATTAATTTCAGACGGTGTGTGTAGTTTTGAAGTTGTACAAAAAAGTATCGAAGCATTGAGTTTTGATGTTGAGCAGGGGAAGACCGGAAACTTAGCATCGATTCTTTTTGGAGTACTTCGTTCCGGCAAAGAATACATCAGCCAGAAACAAGCTGAAGAATTAAGCAAAGAGTTGGAATTTGAGTTAAAACGAGCAAATGAAGCTGAAAGTATGCGCCAAAGAGTGCATGAAATGCGTTTAAAGGCTCAGTACGAAGTTTTTTTAGAAAAAACGCCTGAATACTTGGAACTCATAAAAAAACGTCATGGCGGGCTTTTAGGTGAGAATTCTGAGTTGCTAGAAAAAATAGCATTTGAAGAGTTTAAAACAGAGCATGCTGAAGTCGGAGCATAGGATGAAAAAATATTTACTGTTGATCAAGGGAAGCTTTGCGAAGTGGAACAAGCTTAGTGAAGCTCAGAGGAAAGATATAGTAGCTTAGTTTGGTGAGTTTGCAAAAGCTCTTGGAGAACAAGGTTACATGCGCGGTGGTGATGGATGCGGAGAGAGGTCCTTCCGATTACTAAACCGAGCTGCAACTGCTGATGAAAGTCTTCTTTCTCCTGAGACAAGTGATATGGTGACAGGATATTTTTTGATTGAAGTTCCTGATGAAAACGAAGCCCTTAAAATAGCTCGTACTTGTCCGGCTTTTAACTGCGAAGAGTATGTTGAGTTAGTACCTTGCGGCCATATTTAGGTTTCTAAGTTTGTGCAAAAGTTACTGTTAAAAATCAATCAAGATATTTTTTGAAGTCATCTGTGGTCAATTTTAAAATTGCAAGGTTTCGCATTTTAGAAACGCGATGACGCGGATGAATCTCATCCAGTCGGACCGGATTTGCGGTGACAGGTTAGTTTGTAATCCAGCCAACCGCTACCTTCTTTAAATTCAATACAGTGGCCTATTTCGGGTAAAAATTGTCTCCATAAATTGTAAAAATTCAGCATTACAAACGATCAAAATAGATGCTATAAGCTCCTCAAGTTAAGTCCTCAATTATCTCCTCTTAAAAATTGAGGACTTTGAAGGGGTTTTTAAAAATAAGAAGCAAGTAAAATCAGCTAGTTACGCAGTATAGTGACCCCATCCTTACTCGTGACCACTCACCCCCTACGTGTGTAAGTGGTCACGAGTAAGGATGGGGAAGAAGATTGGTAGTAGATATGTAGTTTATTTGGGTTGGGGTGAGTCTGGAAATTATGGAAGGGAGCGGGGAATAGGGTCATGGAAATAGAAAAAGTTTTGAATGATGGCTTGGTTTTAATGGATTCAAAAAAGTCAGAAAAGAATTTTAAGTTAACAAAAAGAGATTTAGACGTTTTTAGTTTTCTGCTTGATCAGAAGTTTGCGTCTTTGGAGCAGATTTATTTTTACCGTTTTGATCGCCGTAAGGCGGTCACGCAGGCGTTGCCAAAGAATTTATGGGTGACACGCCAGCGGCTGCAGAAGCTTCGCACTTTAGGATTTATTACGACAGAGCGGGTTTATACGGAGTCCAAAAGTTTGTATTTGCTGACATTGAGAGGATTTCAGGTGCTGCAAAGCCAGCGGCCACTGGATGCCTACGCATTACCGCTGAAGAGCGTGGATTTTAGAAGTTATGAGCATGATACGCGTGTCAATGACTGCCGGATTGCGATTGAGCGCACGGGCAAGGTTATGAAATGGATCAGTGAGCGTAGAATCCGCATGAAGGGCTTTGAAAGCGAATATTCATGGGAAGGACTCCCAAAAGAGGTTGTTCCAGATGGTGTTTTTATATCTTCAAAAGGTGAGCGGATCGCTTTTGAAATCGAAACAACGCCAAGAAAGAAAAGTCGTTACCAAGACAAAAAATGGTCTTATGAGTCTGTGATGCGTGGGAGTCAGCCGTTAATACATCGAGTTTTCTGGGTTGGTTATACAGATCGGGTTTACGATGATTTGAAGGAAGTTTGTGGAAGTTCAAAAGCTTTTTATGTGGAGAGTTATTCACATTTTCTTGGGAAGCTTTGGCCTGTGGCTTCGGCTAAGGAAGGTGTTAAATGAGTGAAAATAAAAACGAACACGCTGAAAACTTTGTTTTATTTTTAATTGTAGGAGCTCTTGTCATCGGTGGGATTTTGTACGTGTTATTTGCGCTGTGGCCTTATTTGGTTTTTTACGTTTTGCCGATTGTTTTGGGGTCTGTGGTGTTTTCTTGGATTATAAAAGCGTTCGTTGGTCCCAGTGAAGAAGCTTTTGGGTTTTATTCGTATAAGGAATTATCTGTTGTAATGCCGGCGTTGATATTTTTAATTTATGTGGTTTTTTATGCTGGCAGTGAGCGCTACGTTGAGGTTGATAAAGCAGGGAATAAAATTGCTGTGATGGTTGACTGGCAGCCCGTGCACGAAGCGTTTAATAAGGTTCGCCGTGAAGCTTACGCAGGGTCATTTTTTAAGAGTTTACAGCAGCGCGGGCGGTTTGATGTGATCTATGACCGTCAAGAGATGGGTTTTATTGCGTGGGTGAGTTTACTGTTTGGAGCGTTGTTGTTTGTTCGCGGATCAAAAGACGATCAAGATTTTAATCGGGAAGAATTTAGCCGAAAAATTAGTGAACGTACAAAATACGAAAAAGATAATCTTCGGGAAAAGAGTGCGCAGGTAGATCAAATTATTAAAGATAAAACGTATCAGTTAACAAAAGAAGTCGGTGAGCTTCGCGCTGATCTAGCCGCTGTGAAGGCTGAGAATCAGGTTTTAAAAGCCCGGCTGGAATTTAGTCCTGAAGTTGTTCGGTCGTCTGAATCTGTTGGTGTGAGCGGCGTGTTGGACGCGGATATTCTGTAAAACGTGGTACGCAGAAACTAGCCTTGCGAAAAAATCGGGGGGGGTAAACTTAAAATCGATTGTCATAAGTTGTTAACAATAGGACTCCCAATGTTCATTAGAAATCAAAAAGGAATGAGTTTAATCGAAGTCATTATAGCCATGGGGTTGCTCGGTATTGTAGGCTCAGTTTTTTCCAGCATGATGTTTTCTCAGCAACGACAAATTAAATTTTTGGAGGCTAAGCAAGAAATTGTTGATCTAAAAAACGTTTTAAATAGAAAATTTTCTGGCAGTTTAGGATTTTGTCCTTTAGCAATAAACTCTGTAGGAGATATTAAGTTCCCGATCCTTACAGTGCCTAGTGAAATATCAGTAAATAAAATTTTTGATACAGCAGCCACGCCCTTCATAAGCACCACCAGTGGTGTCAGTGGATCTGCGTTGTTAAATGTAGAAATCATAAAAATTCTTAATTTCTCTGGAGCGTCTAATCACTACACGGGTGATGTCTCTATACAGTTTAAATTAAAAAACTCAAATTCTGTTGCTATAAGGCCAACCATTATTTCAAGTATATCTTTTGTAACCCAAACCGACCCTGATGATGTTACTAAGCAACAAGTTACTAACTGTGAGGTTGGTGGTGGCGCTGCTAACCCTTTTGGAGAAATTTCAAAATATCCTGCCGGATGTTATATTGAATTTGGCCATCAAGACGATACAAGGCCAATAGATTATCTACAGTATCAAACTGATAAACCTGGTCTAAAAGGCTTAATGTTGTCTGGTGTTGTAGATTCGAATGATAAGTTATTTGTTGGTGGTAATTGTACTTCAAGCGACCCAACCTCTTTGGAAGCCTATTTTTCAAGCTGTTCTTTTGATATAGGGCACAGGGATACAACGAATAATGGCAATGTGGCCCTTAATAGCACGCCTGCAGTTTTTGCTACTCACTCCATGAACTCGAGTTCTCGACAGAGTATAAATTTAAGTGGTGATGTGGATGATAACGATAGTTTTTACTTTAGAACCCGTTGTCCGGCTCCAACAGCACAACAGACTGATGCTGCTCAGTATCTGAAATCAAACTGTCATATATGCTTTGGATATTCTGACATCTATAGGCCACAACCTGATGTAAAAGTATGTTCAACATTTAATGATATTTCTGATGCTAGTTGGACAAGATTTAGATTAACTGGTCGTGTAGATTCAAATGACACGATATTTTTAGGTTTTTACTGTAAAGGCACTGCTGATACAGTGTATAGTATTCAATAACGGTCGTTTTTAAGACTCTAACCTGTAACATAAAACTTTTATGTTACAGGTTTTATTTTGATCTTATCGCAAGTCTAAGGTCTGGTTTTTATATATAAAAAGAGTTCCAAAACTCATCTTAGTATCAAGTTCATATGCAGCTCTAAAAAAATAGAAAACCTTGAGATCACGCTTTGTTTCTGAAACGATTTCGGAAACTACAGCGGAGGTTTTATTTATGTTGATCGGTTACGCAAGAGTTTCCAGAGAAGAACAAAATCTTGATTTACAATTAGATGAGCTTAAAAAATCAGGCTGCGAAAGCTTTTATTCAGATAAAATCAGCGGATCCATTGATGACAGGTCAGGGCTTGATGCTTTGTTAAAGTATGCACGATCAGGTGATGTGCTCGTTGTCTGGAGGCTTGACCGCTTAGGTCGCACACTTAAAAGCTTAATTGCTATGGTTGAAGAACTTGAGCAAAGAGGCATTGGATTTAAATCTTTACGCGAAAGTATTGATACGACAACTTCTGGTGGCCGGTTAATTTTTCATGTGTTCGGGGCCCTTGCGGAATTTGAAAGGTCACTGATTAGTGAAAGAACTAAGGCAGGTTTAGCATCAGCTAAAGCCCGCGGCCGGTGCGGTGGAAGGCCAAGGCTTTTAACAGCTGATAAGATTAAGCAAGCCCGAGAGCTTCAAGCGCAGCCGGGTCTTAAAGTTGGAGATATTTGTAAGATTCTTGGCGTGTCTAAGGGCACGTTTTATCGCTGTTTGTGATTTATGGTCTCTATATGGTGGAGTTGCGAAGTTAACTAACCTTGGTTTTGTGTGCAGGTTCTACAGTAAATCTAAGGCCCAAAGCTTGAACGAGTTGAGATATCGTCTCGAACCGTGGCTTTGAATCTTTATCTTCAGACAAAATTTTATAAAGGGCTTTCTGGCTTAGGCCAGCCTCTTCAGCAAGAGTTTCAAAGCCACGCGCTTCAGCTATTTCTCGAATAGCTGCTAGAATTGCCTCTGGCATATCAGAATTTTCTTCGATCGATGCTTTTAAATATTCACGCTGGTTATCTGAACTTTTTTTAAGCCATTCAACCAAACCTTTTTCATGTGAGCGATTTGCTTTAAGCATTGTTTCTCCTTTTGAAATCTAGCCAATAACTTATAGCCGTTTCAATATCGTTACTTTGCGACCCTTTATCACCACCACAAAGTAAAATGACAACATCATCTCCATGTGAAGCGAAGTAAACGCGGTATCCACTGCCGAACGTAAATCGTAGCTCAGCAACACCTTGGCCGACAGGTTTCGCATCTCCCATATTACCAAGTGCAACGCGCTGTAATCTAGCTTCGATACGGGCTGATATCGGAACATCTAAGCTCTCAAGCCATGTCCGAATGGGACATTCTCCATTACTGGTTTCATAGTCGATGAGTCTCTTTGTTGTAGATTCCACAGCCTTATAGTATCCGATCGGATACTATAAGGCAAGAAGTATTTAATCTATATGATAATTGATTTAACTATGATGCTTAGTGGGATTATCCCACTTTACATTTTATCCCACTTAGTATATTATTGCTATTGAGGTATATATGACAGCTGCTAAAAAAATAGATTCAAAGGGTCGTCTTCTCTTAGGTGAAGAACTGGCCGGAGTTACTGTTCTTATTGAAAAGCGTGCAAGCGGAGAATATGTAATTAAGCCTGCCGTTACTATTCCAGCTAATGAAAAATGGCTTTTCGAGAATAAAGAAGCATTAAGCCTAGTCACGCTTGGTCTAAAGCAGGCTCGTGAGGGAAAGACTGTTAAAGTTTCTGCGTTTTCTAAGAAGAAATCTTGGAAGTCAGAGCTAGCGGATTAAAGGCCTATGTTTGAATTAGTTTGGCTAGAGATTGCCGATCAAAAATACGTGAAGCTTGAAGAAGCCGCAAAAAAATCACTAGATACTCGTAAAAAAAGCAAGAAAGTTAAGGCTTCACCGGTTGAAGGTTTGTTTAAGCAAGTTGATAAGTGTTTGGAGTTCCTACAAAACAATCCTCGCCACCCAAGTTTACATACACATGAATACGATGCCATTGTTCACCCTTATGATTTAAAACAGAAAGTATTTGAGGCTTATGCACAAAATAATACACCCGGCGCTTATAGAATTTTTTGGTGTTATGGGCCGCAAAAAAACCAAATAACGATTTTGGCTATCACGCCCCATCCGTAACCAGAGCTGATGTCTTAAATTATCAGCCTGACAATGATAGACACTTTAAAGGCAGAAACTTAGGTGCACTCAAGACTGAATAAGATCACCATGAAAACTGCTAAAATGCCGCAATGTTTCAAGATAATTTTATAGTTGATGATGAATTATGCCTGTCTAATGATTAATTTAGGGGGTTTTATGAAAGTCTTTTGTGTTTATAATTCAAAAGGTGGTGTCGCCAAGACAACAACATCTGTTCATTTGGCCTTTGGTTTAAAATTTATAAACCCAAAAGCAAAAGTTTTATTAATAGACCTTGATGGCCAGTATTCATTAAAAACTTATTTTCGTATGAAGCTAGAACGTGGGGATTCATATGATTTTATTTTTGGCGATAACTTAGAGTCTTGCTTGTACCCAACCACTGTTACGATTGATGGAAAGCTTTTATCGATCGACATAAT
>CALLKE010000230.1 GCA_938008555.1 uncultured Pedobacter sp. | reverse complement strand
AATTGCTTTTGTAGTTTTAGGTGCTTTTGTTGCATTTACTAATTGAACTTGCCGTGTTAAACTCGGCGGTTGATACAATTTATTTATTTGACTGATGTAGATTTTGTATTCAAGCAAACACTTCATTTACAAAAGGCAACTAGCGAAATGATTTAGATATTTATTTCGAAATATTAAAATAATGGCACATGAGTTTTTCGTTACTTCGTGCCAGATATTTTAGAACATGCTTGCTTTCCCAAACGCAAAAATTAATATTGGCCTACGTGTCATCAATCGCAGAATGGATGGATTTCACAGTTTGGAAACTATTTTATTTCCTATCAATATCAAAGACATTATTGAAGTTGTTGAAGCTGATAAACTCACTTTCTCCTCGTCAGGAATACCTATTCCAGGGAATCATATGGATAATTTATGTCTGAAAGCATATCACATCATCCATAACGATAGAAACATTCCGCCTGTTCATATCCATTTACATAAACATATTCCCATTGGTGCTGGCTTGGGTGGAGGCTCATCTGATGCTGCATTTTTGATCAGGCTATTAGATCAGAAATTTACTTTAGATCTTAGCTTAGACAAAATGGAGTTCTATGCAAAACAGTTGGGTGCCGACTGTGCTTTTTTTATTCATAATCACCCTGTATTAGCTACTGAGAGAGGTGATCAATTTCATCCAATCACTTTAGTGCTTAAAGCGTATTATCTCGTGCTAGTCATGCCACCGATTCATGTATCGACTCCAGAAGCATACAAAAACGTGCGTATGTCTATCCCAAATGAATCTCTTGAAGCACTTATTTCACTACCCATTGAAGAATGGAGGAATCATATCGGCAACTCATTCGAAGAGTCTGTTTTCAAAAAACATCCTACCATTGCGAACATCAAATCATCTTTGTATGAAGTAGGCGCTTTGTACGCGTCTATGAGTGGAAGTGGCTCGTCGGTATATGGGATTTTTAAATCTGAAATCCAATTGCCCGAACTTGAAAGACACTATCAGGTATTTTACAATGTCGGTTTATGAGATTTTAGTACTCTACCGATTTCCACTTTGGCATCTCGATCTTTCATGGTTTCGCGCTTGTCGTATGTTTTTTTGCCTTGTGCTAAGCCTATTTCAAGTTTTGCAAAACCACGATCATTGATAAAAATTTTTAAAGGGATAATGGTCAGTCCTTTTTCTTCTACTTTGGTTCTCAGTTTTGCTAATTCCTTTTTTTGTAATAGCAAAGCACGATCACGTTTAGATTCATGATTATAGAAAGATCCGTGTGAGTACTCCGCAATATGCATGTTACGCACATACAAGCCATCGGACAAAAAACTACAAAATGCATCATTGATATTTGCTTTACCCTCGCGAATTGATTTTATTTCGGTACCAAGCAATTTAATTCCAGCATCATATTTTTCAAGAATATGATATTCAAAGTATGCTTTCCTATTGCGAATATTTAAATCGTTTCCCATCATGATTAGTATCTAACACTACTTGCATCCGTGCTTAGCGAAGCAGGGCCCAAATATCCTAAAGAAAATCCTGCAATTAAAATCATTTGCTTTTTCGGACTAAATATAGAAGCTTTACGTTCTTCTATCCACCATCATGGTCATCATCAAATCTGAATCATTTAATTGAATTCATGATGGCTTCGTAGCTTTTAAGGTTTAAATATTTGAAAAACAGCAAACCAAATGTCTAATAAGCAGAAATCTAACAAAAAAGCTCCCATTGCAGCTTCTAAAACAATCGCTCAAAAAACAAATTATCTGAACTTCATCCCTACCCTGATTATATCCCTTTACCTACTTGTTGATTTTTTGCCTGAATGGGGTGCAGTAGATATTATTGGACCACAATGGTTTTATCTCGCAGTGGTTAATCTGATCAGCATAACTTATATCTACTATTTCTACAAGAAGCATAGATATGAATCCATTTTAAAAAAAATATTTGAGACATTCTTGTCTAAAGCCTATCTCGCATTTTTTGTTCTAGCAGGGATATCTATCTTCTTTGCCATCAACGCCACAGAAGCCTTAGTTTGTTATGCATGTTTGACTATCAGCATCATTTCATTTTTTAATATCGCCATTCTTTTGAGTAGTAATATTGCTGTTTTTAAAACGATGGCTCAAGTTATAGCCATTATATTATTCATTCAATCCGTCAATACGCTCCTTACTTTTTTGAATGGGATGAGTGAAACCCCATTGAATGACCTAATCTTAAGCCTAAAAGGAGATACAGGCAACAAAAACATTTTCGCTGCAAGCTTAGTCATTAAGCTGTCCTTTGTGATGTACTGTATATACACTTTCAAATCGTGGGCCCGAGTTATTTATATCTTCATATATACAGTTGGAACAATTAGTATTTTACTGATCAATGCTCGTTCGGCTTACTTGGGCCTCATTTTACAAATTGGGATCGTAATCACATTTATTATTTTCAATTTTTTTAAAGATCGAGAAAGAAAAAAAAGCCTCATACAAGCGAGTTATATTCTCATTCCTGTTTTCTTCTCCTTTTTTATTGCTCAAGCACTATTAAACAATGCGAGACAAATGAGTAATATTCCACTATCTGGGTATAGTACGATCACAGAACGACTCGAATCTGTCACTTCAAAAACAGCTAGTTCGAATGCCGCCAGGTTAAAATTGTGGGTTAGCGGAATTGATTATATCAAAAAGAATCCAATCATTGGGGCTGGTTATGGAAACTGCAAACTAGCCATTGTGCCTTATGAGCATCATTTTATGCAGGGCTTTGAGTTTAATGCACATCTTCACAATGATTTTATAGAAACGCCTATGGAATTAGGCATTCTGGGAGGGCTATTATTGCTCTCTCTCTTTATGGGTGTTCTAATAGGTGTGATCAGAGTCTGGAAGTCGAAGGCCGATGATCAGTTAAAAATGATTGCCATATTTTCTCTCATCGCTTTGGCTGGATATTTTACCGATGCACTTTTCAATTTTCCATCCGAGCGTCCCATTATGCAGTTATTTTTTTCTTTAATTCTGGCAATTAATGTGGGCACACTCACCAACATGCCCAAGGAAAAAATAACAGTATCCACATTTAAAAACACGCATATCTCTTCCTTAGTGGGTCTTATGAGTGTCATTCTGTTAATTTTTGCTGGCTATTATCGATACAATACTTACCGATCTTTGGTAGCGCAGAGCCTAACTATACCTGATTTCCCAAATCAAGCGACGCACTCTTGGAAAGAAATCAATGACAAACTACCCAACATTCCCAACCTCGATGCAAACAATACACCTGTGGATGTAGTGAAAGCATGGTATCTATCCAAGGATGGCAGGTATGACCAAGCATTGGCATTATTAAATAGAAGCACAAAGGTAAATCCATACAACCTATCGAATGAATTCGTAAAAGCTCAAATATTTCTCCAAACCAATAAACTAGATAGTGCCCTGTACTATGCTAAGAAGGGTTTTCAAACCAGACCTACCAATATTGGATTTTACACCATGCTCAATGAAGTGTATAAACGAAGAGGAGATACCTTAAATGTGCAAAAGACTTTCCAAGACTGTATTAAACATCTCAATACAGCTCCTGTTTGGGAGAATTATATAGCCACTATTATGCCGATGCACTATACAGACGAATACCTACTTTCCAGGATGGACGCTGCATTGAAATTATTCCCTGATAGCAAATCCATTCAAGAAAATAAATTGCTTGTCCAGTCAAATCACGCATTCAATACGTCTGATTTTAAAACTGCTCTTGCTGGCTTCCTGCAATTAGCCAAGCTAAATCCCACGCGCTACAACTATTTAGAGAATATAGGCATTTGTTATTTTCAACTCAAAAAATATGAAGAGGCTGTTCCCTATCTAGACCAAGTAATTGCTACCAAAGCGTATACAAATGGTAAAGCAGAATTTTTTAAAGGTTTATCCTTATTCAATTTGGGCAAAAAACAAGAGGCTTGTTTATATCTAAAAATGGCAGGCTATAGGAGTTATCCTGGAACTAATGATCTTGTTTCTAAGTATTGTAAATAAACCAGCCTTCCAAAAGAGGGCTAGAGAGACCAATATGCATGTGTAATTGTATTTTTTTCTCTCCTCCGGAGAGAAAAAAATGTGCGCATTTATTTAATGAAACAACAAACTCGACGATATCTCGACTTTCGGTTTATCTGGTTCAGCCATGAAGAGCTTCAGAATAGAACTACCTCCCACTTGGAAGTATCGAATTTCTATTTTGTGAAACCCTTTGAGTAAGCTCACACCTGCAGTAAGTGCAAATCTTGCATGTTTGCCATCATTATTGACAACTGTTTGATCATCGATCATCACTTTTGATCCATCATCAGATAGACTTGTAAACGTATAAATACCATCTTCCGGGATGTTGATATAACCATTAAAAATTAGCCCAAAAGAACGACCCTTATTGTAAAAATTACTAAGATTTAATGCTGCATTGGTCACTCCCTTCTCCGAAGCTTTAAGTATATCTATCTCTGCTGTCGAATCAAAATCACCTGGTATGAAATAATAATTTAAACCCGGCTGAACAGTTGGCACATCCACCGGTTGAAATGGATGTAAATTACTTAAGTTGATTTTGGTGACTGCGCTACGCTTTCCACTTGGCGTAATGACAATCGTTTTTAAAAACCGTTTCTCATTCGGAGGGACAGTGATCTCAATCGATTTATCATACACTTGATCTGTCTCTCTGGGTGTATAGCCATCGATGGTATAATATATTTTAGCTCCTTTCACCGGGGAGATCAGTTCAAATGAAAATTGAGAACCCACCATACTTGTATCTGCCACGCCAATCACGGTAGGAACCCGATACATGATTCCTGTTTGATCTAGGTTAGCTAAATGTTGTGCTACCCGCTCTTGCGAAAAGTTAGTATAGTTTTTTCGATCAAGCGAAGACCATGCAATTTCTGCTAATGCATAGATACGAGGGAAGATCATATACTCCACTTTTGAAGTAGTTGGCATATACTCGGTCCATACATTAGATTGTACACCAATAATTCGTTTTTGCTGTGCTGCACTTAAAGATGAAGGAGTGGGATCATACGAATATACTTCCTGCAAGGAGGTGTGACCGCCAATGCTCAGGGGTTCTTGATCTGATCTACCCTGCAAATGATCGAAGTAAACATAGTTTTGAGGGGTCATGATAACGTCGTGATTTTGTTTTGCAGCGGCGATTCCACCTTCGGTTCCTCGCCAACTCATTACTGTTGCGTTGGGAGCCAATCCACCCTCCAATATCTCGTCCCAACCAATAATTTTACGTCCTTTCGAGTTGATGAATTTTTCAATACGTTGAATAAAGTAGCTCTGTAGCTCGTGTTCATCTTTCAGCTTACGATCACGAATTCGTTTTTGGCAGTAAGGGCATTCTTTCCAGCGAGTTTTAGGGCACTCATCTCCTCCAATATGAATGTATTGGCTTGGGAACAAAGCCATCACTTCACTTAGTACATCCTCCAGAAAAGCAAATGTGTCATCCTTACCAGCACAGTAAACATCATTAAATACCCCCCACTTTTCAGCCACCTTAAACGGACCAGGGTTTGTCTTACAAGCTAGTTCAGGATATCCAGCCAAAGCAGCCATTGAGTGTCCTGGCATCTCAATTTCTGGTATAACTGTAATGAATTTAGAGGAAGCATAATCTACCACATCTTTTACTTCATCCTGTGTATAAAAGCCCCCGTACCGTGTATTATCAAACCATTGAGGAAACCGATCGTGATAATTACCAATCAATGTCTGATCACGATAAGCTCCTATTTGAGTTAGTTTGGGGTATTTCTTTATCTCGATACGCCAGCCTTGGTCCTCCGTTAAATGCCAGTGAAAAGTATTCAATTTATACTGAGCAAGTAAATCGATGTATTCTTTGATGAAGCTAACAGGGAAAAAGTGTCTCCCAACATCCAAATGCATCCCCCGATAAGCGTACCTCGGATAGTCTTCTATTTCGACAAAAGGCAAACTGATCGATTCGGAATAACCCTTTTTTTGTGGAAAGAGTTGTAATAAAGTTTGCAAACCATAAAACAAGCCTCGTTCGGTTTTCGCAACAACTTTCACACCTGCTTGAGTAATACTCAACCTATACCCCTCTTCTGGCAAATTGATGTTCTTGTCTAGAACGATTTTATAATATATGTTTGGCTGAATATAGTCGATATGACGTGTGTCTGTATTTTCTGCAACGATATCTTTTGCGAATTTGATCAGACTAGAATTGGTAACACCTACTGCTCGCAGTTGAATAAATGTACCTAGCTTAAAAGTTCCTTCCATTTTTTTAATGGATACCGGAACAGGAATAATCCCCAGATTAGGGTCCGTGTTTTTTTGAGCGAAGCTCGCACACATTTGTACAGCTGAGATAAATAGAAGGAGCAATTTTTTTTTAGCCATTGGGGGGGGTCATTTATAGCCCCCCAATTTAAAGGAATAAACTCAATTGCACTTGGACCTCAGAGAGATTTCAAACAAACAATATGCTTTCTAATTCTTTCCTTTTTAAGTATTCAGCTACTAGCGTTTACAACACATGATTATTAAGATGTTCCTGTGCTGCAACGTAACGCTCAGCTTCTAAAGCAGCCATACAGCCTGTTCCAGCAGCTGTTACTGCCTGACGCCATAATTTATCTTGCGCATCTCCACAAGCAAAAACGCCTTCAATATTTGTTTGCGTGCTATTAGGCTTTGTAATCAGATAGCCTGTTTCATCCATATCCAACCATCCTTTAAAAATTTCGGTATTTGGATTATGACCAATAGCCACAAAAAACCCAGTAACGGCCAGGCTTGTTTCCTCACCAGTCTCCTTATTGATTAATTGAACACCTGTTACATTTTTTCCATCACCTAAGATTTCTTTGGTTTCGGAATGATAATGAATTTCAATATTAGGCGTATTCAATACGCGGTGCTGCATCGCTTTGGATGCACGAAATTCATCACGACGAATCACCATGTGTACTTTATTGCAAAGTTTGGCCAGATATGTAGCTTCCTCAGCAGCTGTATCACCGGCCCCTACAATAGCCACATCGTGACCTTTAAAGAAGAAACCATCACATACCGCACATGCCGAAACACCAAAGCCATTGTACTTTTGCTCACTTTCTAAGCCCAACCACTTGGCAGATGCTCCGGTTGCAATGATCACCGTATCGGCAGTAATGATTTTGGTTTCATCTATAATCACTTGATGTACTTTGCCCGAGAAATCAACTTTGGTCACGTAGCCAAATCGAATATCTGTACCAAATCGCTCGGCTTGTTTTTTAAAATCTTCCATCATCTCAGGCCCCATAATGCCTTCAGGGTACCCTGGAAAATTTTCGACATCTGTAGTTTGTGTCAATTGTCCTCCCGGAATAATTCCGGTATATAATACTGGTTTAAGATCTGCACGAGCGGCATAAATAGCAGCCGTATATCCAGCGGGTCCAGAGCCAATAATCAAACAGCTCACATGTTCAGTTTCTTGCGACATCGTATTTTCTGATATTAGACACCAAATTTAAGCTTAAATCAGCATTAACGAAAAGAGAAGCATTTTTTGCCATCTCTACATCATTGCAATATCTTTTGGCTGGTACAATTATTACCATTACACTTGCCCTGTTCAAACCCTACACATCTTAGAAGCTGAAATAATTAAACACATGCATAAACAATGGATCAATGGGCAATGGTGTGATGCTGTTGCGCACACCAAATGGGAATTAATCAATCCTGCCACAGAAGAAATCATAAAATCCGTGCCTTACGGCGATGAAAAAGACCTCCACCTTGCCACAGATGCGGCAAACCAAGCATTGGAAGGCTGGAAGAAACAAACACCTTATTTCAGAGCTGAATATTTGAAGAAGGTAGCTGAAATCATCCGTCAAAATGTGTCTTTATTTGCCAAAGAAACCACCTTAGAAACAGGCAAACCTCGTAATGAAGCAGAAAGTGAGTGGCAGGTAGCAGCCAATTTATTTGAATGGTATACAGAGGAAGGCAAACGAGCTTATGGACATGTCATTCCAAGCAGCAGATTAGATAAACGATCGCAAGTGATTTATCAGGCACTTGGAACCGTCGGAGTGATAACTGCTTGGAATTTCCCAGCCTATAATCCTGCCCGATCAGTTGCTGCAGCTCTAGCGGCAGGATGTACAGTTGTTCTAAAGGGCTCAGAATATACTCCGCTGAGTTCTTTCAATCTAGCCAAAGCTTTTGCGCTATCGGGCATACCTGCTGGAGTCATTAATGTAATCAATGGTGATGCTCCATCTATTGGAACTGCCATGTTACAACATCCTCACATTAGGAAGATAAGTTTTACAGGGAGCACACGTGTGGGTGAAATTTTGATGAATGGCGCTGCGCAAACACATACCAAACTTTCGCTCGAGTTAGGAGGAAATGCACCTGTTATTATTGATGAAACAGTAGCTGTTGAGCAAATCGCCCACATGTCCGTTGCTGCGAAGCTCCGGAATTGTGGACAAGTATGTATAGCCCCGCAACGGTTTTACGTACATGAATCTATTTTAGATGACTTTTTATCTATTGTCAAGAAGAACATGGGGGCTATACAAATGGGTGAGAATACAGGAGAGAAGATACAATTAGGTCCCCTCATCAATAAAAAGCAGCAAAATCGCGTACAAAATATAATCGACCAAGCTAAAAAGGAAGGCGCTCACATTCTCTGTGGGGGCAAGGCAACAACAAACGGCTTTTTTATCTACCCCACTCTCATTCATGCCAAGCAGAATATGAGCTTTATCCAAGAAGAGTTCTTTGGCCCCGTGATGTGTGTAATCGGATATAGTACCAAGGAGCAAGCAATCCAGTGGGCAAATGAAACACCATATGGCTTGGCGTCTTATGCATTTACAAATAATCTTCAAAATGCATACTGCTACGCTGAAAATTTAGAATTTGGAATGGTTGGAATCAATGAGTGGGCCCCGCAGGGAACCGAATTACCTTTTATAGGATGGAAACAAAGTGGTATCGGACATGAGTCAGGTGCAGAGGGATTGAAAGAGTATTTAGAATTGAAATTGATTAGCGTTGGTGGAATAAATGTCTGAATCAAGACAAATCAGGATTCAACCTACGGGCAGATAAAAAATTTATAAAACGCTAGCAGCTAAAACAAGTTATGATTTTCAAAAGTATTAACCCTCAGACCTTAGAAACAGTAGCATCGTATCCCACTTTTTCTGAAACCCAAATCGATCAAGCACTTGTACTTGCTCAAAAGGCTTACACACACTGGCAACAAACTTCCTTCAAAGAGCGTAGCGAAAAGATGCTGCAGGTTGCTCAAATCCTGCGATCAAGAAAGGAGGTCCTAGCTCATTTGATTACCACCGAAATGGGAAAAATTCTCCCTGAATCGTACGCTGAAATAGAAAAGTGTGCCACTCACTGTGAATATTTTTCCGCACATAGTGAAACATTTTTACAGGATGTGCCTATCCAAACAGAGACATATCAAAGCATTGTTTCCTTTGAACCCGTTGGAGCAATATTGGCCATTATGCCCTGGAATTACCCATTTTGGCAAGTGTTCAGATACTTGGCGCCTACCGTGATGGCTGGCAATATCAGCTTATTAAAACATGCTCCTAATGTCATCGGCTGTGGCATAGCGATCGAAGATATATTCATCGAAGCAGGTTTTCCTCCCGGGGTATTCCAAAATATGATTCTGGATACGAATCATATCGAACGAATTATTCAGGCAAATATCATTCAAGGTGTGACACTAACGGGTAGCGAACGTGCGGGTACAAGTGTAGCAGCTATTGCGGGTAAGCACATCAAAAAATCAGTTATGGAGCTAGGGGGCTCCGACCCTTTTATTGTTTTGGAAGATGCAGACATCCAAAAAGCAGCTCGAATTGCTGTTCAATCTCGATTCTTGAATGCAGGACAGGCGTGTATTTGTGCCAAACGATTTATTGTGGTCGATCGTATTTTTGACGATTTCCTCGACGCTTTTCAACAGGAGATGCAAACCTATAAGCAAGGAGATCCATTGAACTCAGAAACAAGAGTTGGACCAATGGCCAGAATTGATTTAGCTCAAAAACTAAAAACTCAACTAGATCAAAGCATCTCCCAAGGTGCGCGCTTATTAATGGGCGGTCAGGTAAGCGATTGTGCTTTTACACCTACCCTATTAGGAAATATCCATTCTGAAATGACCGTTTTTAAGGAAGAAACTTTTGGGCCCTTAGCGGCTATTTTAGGGGCGAAAGATGCAGAACAAGCAATCCGTATTGCAAACCAATCTCGTTATGGGCTCGCAGCTTCCTTGTGGACTAAAAATCTTGATCATGCCTATCAGTTTTCCAAAAAAATAGAGGCGGGCAATGTATTCGTTAACTCACTTGTTCGTTCCGATTCTCGATTACCTTTTGGAGGAATCAAAAAATCGGGCTTTGGACGCGAACTATCTGATTGGGGCCAAAAAGAGTTTACCAATATGAAAACAATCGTGATAGAAGAAATGGGGTAAATACATGCCCCACTTTCATATATTATCTAAAGCTTACCACCCTGATTAAATCTCCCACTGATGAAATAATGATTATCCCCAATCAAAATCACATGCTGTTTTTTATCGATTGCATAAATGGAGTCAGGGATATAAGTCAAATGTTCAAGCGATTGATATAAAAGATTATTGGTTTTATTGATGATATCTAATCGTATTAGCTTTCCAAGCATATCCTTTCTGATCATGATATTGCGCGTTCGCAAGGTGCTATCCAAAGCATAATAGTTGATATAATTACTATCCTTCACCACTTGATAACTATCTCGCCATGCTGACTTGTTGATATCTGATTCAGCAAAAGTATTGAGCTCATTTTTCCAATCCTTTATCAATACTTTTTTTCTTTCGATACTTCCATTATATGAAACTGACTTATCAATATACTGCTTTGTTTTTGCCAGACGAGTTGACTCCTGTTCGAAGAAATGCTTCAGACTGAAAAAGCGTATAGATGTTTTTTCCACTTTCGTATGACACGATATGAGAACTAGCACAAAACAAGTAAGAATCAGATATCTCATATTACACCAATATATTTCCTGTCATTGCTTTTGGAATAGGAATATTCATTAAAGTCAGAAGCGTTGGCGCTATATCACTTAGCTTACCATCACGTATTTTTTTATAGTCTTTATCTATCAAAATACATGGAACCAAGTTCGTTGTATGTGCTGTATTGGGCGAATGATCTTCGTTAATCATATAGTCTGCATTGCCATGATCGGCAAGAATAATGAATGAGTATCCATTGGATATTCCACACTCTACGACCCTTTTCAGACAAGAGTCAACGGTTTCAACAGCCTTTACAACAGCCGAAAAAACACCTGTATGCCCCACCATATCTGGATTGGCAAAATTAAGACATACAAAATCGGGCCAAGCTGCTGAAAGTTCTTTGCAAATAGCATCTGTGACACCGTAAGCACTCATTTCGGGCTGCAAATCATACGTGGCCACTTTTGGAGAGGGAACCATAATTCGTTTTTCATCCGCAAACTCTTTTTCTCTACCTCCAGAAAAGAAAAAGGTTACATGGGGATACTTTTCCGTTTCAGCAATCCGGACTTGTTTTTTATGATGATGTTCCAACACTTCACCTAAAGTATCCGTCAGATCTTCCTTTTTAAAGATGACTTGCACGCCATGAAATGTATCATCATAATTCGTCATGGTGATATAATTCAAATGCAACGGTTTCATCCCATGTTCAGGAAAAGCTTTTTGGGTTAAAGCAGTGGTAATCTCACGTCCACGATCTGTACGAAAATTGAAGCAAATTACCACATCCCCTTCTTCAATCGTAGCCACTGGCTTACCACCTTCGTCTGTTCTAACAATTGGTTCAACAAACTCATCTGTAATACCTGCCTGGTAAGATAGCTTGATTGCATCTGCTATATTGGAGCTTGGCCTACCGGTACCATCAACCATTAAATCATATGCTTTCTTCACACGCTCCCACCGATTATCACGATCCATTGCATAATACCTTCCCACTGCAGAAGCAATCATTCCATTAGACTGCGTGAGATACTCCTCTAGCTGATTGATAAACCCTGCGCCCGAGTTTGGATCTGTATCCCGACCATCCAAAAAAGCATGAATAAAAATATTTTTAAAATCATTGGCTTTCGCAGCACTGCATAATCCCTTTACATGATCGATATGCGAATGTACTCCGCCATCGGAAAGCAAACCTATTAGATGCACTTTCTTCCCGTTCATTTTGGCATAATCAAAAGCTGATTTCAAAACGGGATGCGTATCAAGCTCGTGATCCTTCACTGCTTTATTAATCCGCCCAAGTTCTTGATACACCACACGACCGGCACCCAAATTGATATGCCCCACTTCCGAATTACCCATTTGCCCATTAGGCAGACCTACGGCTTCACCTGATGCTTGTAGTTTTGAATGAGGACAAGTAGCTAGCAGATGGTCAAAAAATGGAGTCTTTGCTTGACAAACTGCATCTGATTCATCTTGTTTACCACAACCCCATCCATCCAAAATAAGCAGTACCGCTTTTTTATTATTCATGTGTATAGTTTGTTTTTTAATGGTTATGAAGCTATAATAAATCCATTTTTTTGGTTTGCGAACAATACATCATAGCCCCATGTATTTGATTTGTTATCGTTATTCTTATAGCACACCCGAGAAACTACTTCGCTAGATTTTTAGCATCTAAAAAAGCTATTTAGTCCAATAAACAGCAACTAATTTAGTGGCTCAGATGCAAATATACCTTGCTGAGCTCATTAGATAAATTAAAAATTGGTTAGAGTCCTAAAAAATGAGTAACTTTATTAATCACTCATTCGTAAAAATAAAAGCTGTCGAAAAACTGTTAAATAGCAGCTTTAAGGTGAGTCAAATAAATTTCATTGTAAACAACGTTGAAAAGTGAGGTGGTCATGAATGCAGATGGACAAACGATTGTTATCGACAAATATCTTTACCATTCTCCCCCAAAAGGGCTAGGTGTAGCAAAAATCGTATCACTAGTCGTTATTGGAACACTTATTATCTTCCCATTAGTATCAAAAGGATACCGTCAAGGAGGAGACGATTTAGTTAATCAGATCCTAGCTCATCTAAAATCATCCAACAGTAAAGAGCTTTCTAAATACTTTGCTACTACTGTAGAAATGGATATCTCTCCTAACACAGTAGTGTGCTCCAAAGCACGAGCAGAGCATATTTTAAGTGATTTCTTTTTCAAACATCGAGTTTCAACTTTGAAGATCATCCATCAAATAGATTCAAAATCAGAATATAAACTGGTTGTAATCTTGATGAATACCAATAATGGCTCGTTTCGTACAACCCTTTCTATGAAAAATAGTGGCAATGGATTTTTAATCACAGAAATACGAATCGAAAATGGTCAGGATACTTCTCCTTAAAAGCGCAAAAGTATTCCTATTTTTGTGGTTCTTATTATGACTTTAGACAAAGAATTGCTCCGGCCATTTATCCAACAGGGTTTGCTAGAGGATATTGGCGATGGTGATCACACTTCGATTTCCACAATCCCCAAGGATACAAAAGGTATTGCTAGGCTTATAATCAAAGATGATGGCGTATTGGCAGGCAGCGACGTTGCTATAGAAATCCTAAAAACGGTTGATCCTAATCTAACGATTGAACATCTCATCAAAGATGGTTCAACTATACATAAGAACGATATCGTATTTTATGTGCGTGGCAGTGTTCGCTCCATTTTAGCCGCCGAACGTTTAGTTTTGAATACGATGCAACGCATGAGTGGTATCGCTACCATTACATCTCATGTTGTCAACTTGTTAAAAGGCACTGGTACGCAAGTTCTAGATACACGCAAAACCACACCCGGCATGCGATATCTGGAAAAAATGGCTGTTAAATTAGGGGGCGGGGTGAATCACCGATTTGGTTTGTACGACACAATCCTGATCAAAGACAATCACATTGATTATGCTGGGGGGATCACTCAAGCGATCCAGGCAGCGCATCATTATTTACAAGAGCAAAATCTAAACATCCCCATCGTAGTCGAAGTACGTAATCTTATAGAATTACAGGAGGTAATAGCCACAGAAGGTATCGACCGGATATTACTTGACAACTTTGATTATAATCAATTAAAAGAAGCTATCACTTTAATCAATGGGAAATTTACAACGGAAGCTTCAGGCAATATCACGCTAGAGAATGTTTTACAATATGCTGAATGTGGTGTCAATTACGTTTCTATGGGAGCCCTTACTCATTCTGCAAAAAGTTTAGACATGAGCTTAAAGGCTATCAAGCAATAATTTTAATGATATGATCATCTTTTTGGCTTATCATTTTTAATCATATTGTTCTTCCATGATCTCAATATTTTCAATATCAGCATTAATTGTAGCTTATCTTTTTGGATCAATCCCAACGGCCGTATGGATAGGAGAAGCTTTTTATGGAATTGATGTTCGTGAATATGGAAGTGGAAATGCAGGTGCAACCAACACATTTCGAGTATTGGGGAAAAAAGCGGGTATTGCTGTCATGATTTTGGACATTTTAAAGGGTTGGACAGCAACTAATCTGGCTTACTTTATAGGTTTATCAATTACAGGTCCAAAAAGTTCCACCCAATTTGTTAATTACGAACTAGCTCTTGGAGTTGTAGCTGTTATGGGTCACTTATTCCCCATATTTGCAGGTTTTAGGGGAGGAAAAGGAATTGCTACTTTATTTGGGATGATTTTAGCTGTACATCTTGGAGCTGCAATAGTTTGTCTTCTCGTTTTCATTCCCATACTACTACTAACCCGATATGTATCTCTCAGCTCCATCGTATCAGGTTTTACGTTTCCACTGAGTATGATATTCATTTTTCAATCACCCGTACGTTCCGTAATACTATATGGAATGTGTATTTGTGTATTGGTTCTCATTACTCATCAGAAAAATATTGAGCGATTATTGAAAGGTAAAGAATCCAAAGTGGATATTTTTCAACGAAAAAACAGAAGCTCAACCTAACCAGATAATCAATATGTTTGGGATAAAGAGGCCTTAAATACTATCGTCGCCTGACAGTCTAGTCATTCACCTCATTATTTTCTTGAAAGTACTTCATACTATTGCCTCAAATCAAACAATAGCTCTTTGATTGGCATATCTCCCTTTGTATCCTTTGGCGAATTACCAAGTCTATATATCTTCACTATTTTTTCATTATTATCCTCCAACGTAAAAGCACACATTGTAGCGGGATTTTCAATACTCGTAGACAACCCATGAACTACTTCTCCTGAATCTGATAAATAGGACTCTTTATGAACATGTTCTCTGTAGTTATCAGGATATAAATCGATCACATTAGAAAACGTTAGTGGCATTTGAACACAATCTCCTGCATAACAAATTGAGTATCGGGTAAACTTTTCTAAACCAACCACCTTTCCATTAGGCATGAATACAACTTTTACCTTCGTTGGTTCATCATTTTTAAATAAGGTATACGTTCCAGCTATTGTCTTTTGATTAATAAGGTAATCTAAACTTACCTCTGAGTCCACATGACGAAATACCGAATTCAAACTTCTCCTCATCATTGTACTATCAGCCAATACAATGGATCCATCCTGATTCAATGTAAAAAGAAGGTCATTATCAGCTCCAAAAGCCCTCGTAAATAATCGATAATGATCTCCCTCTTTTTTATATGCACACTTATATCCTTCTTCCCAACCATTCCAATTAAACGCTACACTATCAGCACTGATAAAATTCATCTCATAGCATGAAACATCAATATGACCAATAATTGAATTCCGAATCTGATCTAAAAAGGTATAATTCACATACCTTCCACTAATCGTCGTAATCTTATTAACTGAAGAACTGCCTCGATTTGTACAAGCAGAGAGCTGGATACCTATAAAAAGTACACATAAGCTATACAGAGAATAATTATTTGACATACAATTCATTATTATTTTATTATGTTCAGTCAGTTCCTTTCCAACAAAAATCTTTCATAAGCAATAAAAGGTGAATCAAATTTTACACTGATTCACCTTTTATTGCTTATTCATATTCCTAAATAAAGAATCTATCCACCAGACAGGGCTGCTGCACCACTTACAATTTCTGTCAATTCAGTAGTAATGGCTGCTTGACGGGCCTGATTATACGATAATTTCAATGTTTTTAGTAAATCGCCTGCATTATCTGTGGCTTTATCCATAGCTGTCATACGTGCACCATGCTCCGACGCATGTGAATCCAAAATGGCCTTGTACAGCTGCACTTTAATTGATTTAGGGATCAACTGCTCCACAATAGCCTCTCGAGATGGTTCAAATATATAATCTACTTGTTTTACAGAACTTGTGTTTGAGATCTCTGTTAAATGTTTGACAGGCAATAGCAGTTCTGTTGTTAGAATTTGGACTGCAGCATTTCTAAATTGATTATAAACTAGTTCTACTCGGTCATATTCCCCAGCAACAAATAATTGCATTACCTGCTCAGCAATCTTTGAAACATTTTCAAAAGTCAGTTCATTGTATAATTCATTATTATTACCAATGACTGTAAATTTTCGTTTTTCGTAAAACTCCTGCACCTTTTTCCCTATAGCGATAAGGTGTAGATTCCCTTTCTGATATTGTTTAGCATATTTCTCAGTAACCAAAGAATTAGTTGCTTTAATTACATTCATGTTAAACGCTCCAGCAAGGCCACGGTTAGAACTGATCACAATGAGCAGCACTTTCGATGCACCTCGATCCTCAGTAAATGGTGAGCTAGAGCCCTCCAAATTATTTAGAAGACCAACCAACATCTCTTTCATTTTATTAGCGTATGGACGCAGTTGCACAATTGCATTTGTAGCACGTTTCAACTTCGCAGCCGAAACCATCTTCATAGCTTTCGTAATCTGCTGTGTAGAGCTTACAGATGAAATACGATTTCTTACTTCTTTTAAATTAGCCATTTTTTAATTTTAGTATAGTGTATAGTAATCTGTGTATCTCAGTATAAAACACAGCACTATACACCTATACAATATTCTTAGCTTAAATAAACTAATGTTGAGATTGGTATACTGATTAGATCACAACATACAGTACATAAATCCTAATACCTAGCAGCCAATTCCTTAGCAACAGTTTCAAGTATATTCGTGATCGAATCATCCAATTTACCTGCTTTTAAGCTTTGTAACACTTCTGGATAACGCTGCTCTAATTGCTGAGTATACTCTTCTTCGAACGCTTTAACTTTATTAACAGGTACACTACGCAATAGGCCTTTAGTACCTATATAAATAATCGCAACTTGTTTTTCTACAGGAACTGGTGAAAACTGACCTTGCTTCAATATTTCCACATTTCGTGCACCTTTATCTAATACTGACTTTGTAGCTGCATCTAAATCTGAGCCAAACTTAGAAAAGGCCTCTAATTCACGATATTGTGCCTGATCTAGCTTTAGGGTACCAGCCACTTTTTTCATCGACTTAATCTGCGCATTACCTCCTACACGTGAAACCGAGATACCTACGTTAATAGCTGGTCGAACACCGGCATTAAATAAGTTAGATTCCAGGAATATCTGACCATCTGTAATGGAGATTACATTAGTAGGAATATATGCCGATACGTCACCTGCCTGTGTTTCGATAATTGGCAATGCCGTTAGTGATCCTCCTCCTTTTACAATACCCTTGATTGATTCTGGTAAATCATTCATTGCCCGAGCGATGTCGTCGTTGGAATTAATTTTTGCTGCACGCTCCAATAAACGACTGTGCAGATAGAATACATCCCCAGGATAAGCTTCACGACCCGGTGGACGGCGCAATAGTAAGGATACTTCACGATAAGCAACTGCTTGTTTTGACAAGTCATCGTAAATAATTAGTGCTGGTCTACCTGTATCACGGAAGAACTCCCCAATAGCAGCGCCTGCGAATGGTGCATAAAACTGCATTGGAGCAGGATCCGCAGCTGAAGCAGCAACAATTACAGTGTAAGGCATTGCACCTTTTTCTTCTAGTGTTCGCACAATTTGAGCAACGGTAGAGTTTTTCTGACCAATTGCTACGTAAATACAGAACACAGGCTCTCCAGCCTCATAAAACTCTTTTTGGTTGATGATTGTATCAATACAAACAGCTGTTTTACCTGTTTGACGATCACCAATAACCAGCTCTCGTTGACCACGACCAATTGGAATCATGGCGTCAATCGCTTTAATTCCTGTTTGTAATGGCTCAGTAACTGGTTGACGATAAATTACACCAGGTGCTTTACGTTCTAAAGGCATCTCGTATGTATTTCCAGTGATCGGTCCTTTACCATCAATAGGTTGCCCTAACGTGTTCACTACGCGACCTAACATGCCATCACCTACCTTAATAGAAGCAATTTTATCCGTGCGCTTGACGGTATCGCCTTCTTTAATCTCATCAAAAGCACCTAATAGTACTACCCCAACGTTATCTTGTTCAAGGTTTAACACAACGCCTTGCAACCCATTCTCAAACTCAACAAGCTCACCTGATTGGACCTTAGTTAAACCATAAATACGTGCAATACCGTCGCCTACTTGCAATACAGTACCAACTTCTTCTAACTCGGCTTCTGATTTAAAGCCTGATAATTGTTGTCTTAAAATCGCCGAAACCTCGTCTGGTCTTACTTCTATCATTTTTATTCTGATTGTTTGTAAATCGTTGTTGTTATAATCTTAAGCTATCACCTTTTGAGCAAACTCTTTTCTCAATTTTTGCAACTGACTAAATATGCTTGTGTCAACTTGTTGATCTCCCACTTTTAGTACAAATCCAGCTATTAATTTAGGATCCACTTTTTCAACTAAAATAGCCTCCCCCCTTGTCGCACGCGTAACTATATTTTCTATTCTTCTTTTATTTTCCTCGTTCAAAGGAACAGCTGAAGTAACAATAGCTCTTACAATATTTTTTCGAACATTGTATTCATTTATAAATTCCTTTGCAGTAACATATAAAATCGATGAGCGTCCCTTGTTAATTACAATCTTAAAAAAAGAAAGAATCACCAAATCCAACTTATCTGCAAATACAGCACTCAAAATATTATTTTTTTTATCCGGGCTAATGATCGGGTTTTTCAATATGGCCCTTAATGTCGGATTAGCTTGACATATATCAATAAACAGCTCAATATCATTTTTAATTGGCTCCAGACTATCTTGTTCTTGAGCCAGATCAATTAATGATTTTGCATAACGAGATGCTACTTTTATTTCAGACATGATTTTTCAGTATTGTGTATTGAGATCTGCGTATAGCGCTTCATTGTTTCAATACTTAATTTAATTCTATTGTTTCCACAAGATCAGTAACTAGCGCTTGTTGCTTTTTCTGGTCCTCGAATTGTTTACGTAAAATTTTAGTAGCAATGTCTAAAGAAAGTGTCGCTACTTGGTTTTTAATATCTTCCAATGCAGCAATTTTCTGATTATGAATTTCATGTCTAGCTTTTTCGATCATTTTAGAACTTTCAATTTGAGCTAGGTTTTTTGCGTCATGTACAATCTGGTCTTTCAGTATTTTTGCTTCTTTCAATATTTCATCACGCTCTCCGCGAGCTTGCTTTAAAAGCTGTTCATTTTCATTGGTTAATTTGCTCAATTCCTCCTTCGCCATCTCAGCTTTAGTCAAAGCATCTTCAATAGATCGTTCGCGCTCATCCAATGCTTTTACAATAGGTTTCCATGCGAATTTGCTGAGCAAAAAGAACAGAAGAACAAAAGCTATCGTAGACCAAATAAATAATCCTGGATCAGGGCTCACCAACGGATTCAATGCTAACAATGTCATGATCTTATATAGTTTAAAATATTTTGATTCAATTTTAAAAAACAACAAGACAGACTATTGTTAATCACAATAGTCTGTCTTGTTAATGTGTTACTACTTCGTACCCAAGAAAGATACAACCACAGCAAATAGTGCTACCGCCTCAACAAACGCTGCTGCAATTAGCATAGCTGTTTGAATTTTGGATGCAGCTTCAGGCTGACGAGCCATACCTTCCATCGCTTTTCCACCAATTTGTCCGATACCAAGACCAGCGCCAATCGCAGCTAATCCAGCACCAAGTGCAGCAATACTTCCTCCTATCATGATTTGACTTTTTAAAATATATAATTAAACAAAAAATAAATTCAACTTAATGCTCCACATGTTCCTCAATAGCCATTCCTATAAATAAGGCAGACAGAATAGTAAAAATAAATGCCTGGATAAATCCAACAACCAATTCAATCACATTGATAAACAAAACAAAAGGTATTGCAACCCCGGCTACAAAAACAGATTTGAGGATAAATATTAATGAAATCAAAGCTAGAATCAAAATATGACCTGCAGTAATGTTTGCAAACAACCGTATTGTTAGCGCAATTGGTTTGGTAAATAAACCAATGATCTCAACAGGAATCATTAGTGGGTATAACCACCAAGGTACATGAGGTTTGAATACATGCCCCCAATAGTTTTTATTTCCGTTAATAGTTGTTAGAATAAACGTGCACAAGGCTAACATTAACGTTATTGCAATGTTTCCAGTTAAGTTAGCCCCCCCCGGAAATAAAGGAATCAGCCCAAGTAAATTATTAATCCAAACAAAGAAAAACACAGTTAACAAGTATGGCATAAATGCTGCATAACGATATCCTAATTGAGGCTTAGCAACATCATCACGTATAAATAAAATAACTGGCTCTAATAAAGATTGTAGTCCTTTAGGTGCCTTACCTTCTCGCTTTTTATATGTTCTAGCAATGCTGATGAATATGACAAGCAGTAGGCCCATAGATATAAACATGGATACTACATTTTTGGTAATCGAGAGGTCCAAAGGCTGAGCATTTGTAGGCATGTGACTTTCATCTAGCTCCAAATACTGCCCTTCTTTATTTTTAGTATTTGAAGGATAATAGTATTTACCGTGATAATTAACTAAAGACTGGCCATCTTCCTCAAATACAGTTGTTCCCTTTTCATTATGAGGGTATTTATTGGACATGAATGTAACCAAGCCCTTATCTGTCCATAAAATAACAGGCAAGGGCAAAGCCACGCGATGATCACCGTGACCCCAGAACTGCCAATCGTGTGCGTCAGAAATGTGATGCAGAATAATCTTAGTAATATCTTCTTCCTCTTCTTCGGTGAGAGATTCAATTGCTTCATGTTCGCTCGTGGTGGCTAACTCTTGTTGTTGGGCTTTTGCAAAAGAAGAAAAAGAAGAAAAAGCAAAAACAGCATAAAAAACCGCGACAAGTACCTTTTTTGAATTGAAAATATGGCTCAGATCCATCTATTTACGGGAATATTACTTTGAAATTTGGTTGCGCAAGTTACGCAACAAACAGTAAACTTCAAATATCGTATGGAAGAAATAGAGGTAGAAAAAATTAAGTAAAAATAATACAGGATTAACCTCTATCTTACTCAAGTAAATAAACACGAGAATCATACAGAAAAGCAGTCTAACCGTTATACTACCCAATAATGCTTGCCCAGATGCATTGCTACTTATCATCATTCGCCAATGCACAATCAAATGAACAGAAAGTGTCAGGATACTAAACACAACAAAAAGTAGCCAAAAATGAGGGATGAAAATTGGGGCTACAACACACATCTGAACCAAATAAGGGAGTAAAGCTAGCAGAACATTAAACAATAAAAAATAAATTAAAAACCGCTTGATGCTCACTTTAGTTGTCTGATTACTTGATAAATAGATAAAAAAACACCCAGTACACAGCTCAAGGCGGTGACCCACTGGATGCTATGCTGAAAATAACGGTCCGCCCAATTTCCTAAAAAAGCAAAAACACAAATAATTGCAATCATTTGGAAGGCTATTCCAGCGTATTTAAGATAATTATTTGATTCTTTTTCCATCATGTGTTGAATAAGATCTAAAAATGTGATTTTTCATTCAAGTTTATTTCAATTCGTACTCAAGACATCGCTCCACTAAGCCTACTTGACTTTTAGTTCATCAATCATCATATATAGTATGAAGTCCGCTGCCACAAGATTTTTAGTCAGCCAATCCAAAACCAATTGGTTAAAATAGGTCCAAATATACGCTATGTTTCTTTGAGGTATTTTAACATATATATGCGTATCACAAGCCCCCTTAACTCATTGCTAGAACTTAACTGTCTATAATTCCACTTTTTTATTAAGAACTAATGTTATGCAGTGTTTTCTAAACAGGTTGTTCTCATAGGGCTAAGTGGGAAAATATGATTGCGATAAATGATAAGTCAGATGTGATAAAGGGTAGTGTATCTAAATGTATGATGAATCTTTTCAGGGATAAAAAAGTATGCGTTTTGATTTTTAAAAACCGCCTTTAGTTGCTTGAAAAGC
>CALLKE010000229.1 GCA_938008555.1 uncultured Pedobacter sp. | reverse complement strand
CCAATTGCTTTTGTAGTTTTAGGTGCTTTTGTTGCATTTACTAATTGAACTTGCCTTGTGTGGCACTCAAAATGTGAGGATATATTGACAATTATGTAGTTATCAAAAGGTAAATTGGCGCCATGTCTTTACAAGAAATAGGTCTGATTATTTTGTTTCTTCTGGCTATAGTCTATATAGGTAGAAAACTTTATCACAGCTTGAGGGCTCAGAACGAGTGCAAAAGTGGCTGTGGTGGCTGTAAAGTCAATATTCCGAATGTCACTCCACCTGGACAATAAATCCTGTTCATTTTTCGTTGGTACTTCATCTGGATGGTCTTTTTGAGACCCGGTAATCTATTTTCCCCCATAACATGCAGTATTAAATGAATAATCATAAACAAGTATTTCATTCAGAATCTCCATCCAGATGGAACAGGTTTAAATGGTCAAGTCGGATTATTTTGATGGTTATTGTGCTTTCGGTAGTATCAGCTATCATTACAATTAACTCAAATAAGTATCCGAAGCTGCCTGATTTAAATCATGTTCCATCAATTTCTAAAAAAGATCTAGAGAAAATCAAACAATCATCTAGGTATAAAGAATTTAAAATTCAGAAGGCTGAACTACTTGCTTTAGAGCGGCATAAAATTAAACACAAAAAAGCTCATCCGAATGATAATAAAAAGCGTCTTAACGTAGGCTTTTTTGTCGATTGGGATCCGCAATCGTACACTTCTTTAAATGATCATATCTCTAAACTGGATATTGTTATACCTGAGTTTTTTTTCTTAAAACCAGGTACAGATTCTTTGGTCTCGACCATTGATACTGCAGTGATCAATCTTGTAAAAAAACATAACAAGAAACTGATTGCTTCAGTAAAAAACTATACAGACCAGGGTTGGGATGGAGATGCAGTTCATTATCTGATCAGAACGAAAGCAAGAAGAACAAACTTTATCAATCAATTAGTAAAGCAACTGCAGGCTTATAAGCTAGATGGTGTGAATATCGATTTTGAAGATTTAGTCGAAGACTCAGATGAGCTTCTTGTTGCATTTCAAAAAGAATTATATCAAACATTGCACAGCAAAGGCTTTATTGTAACACAAGATGTTTCCACTGATAATGCTGACTATAATGTAGAAGTTCTGCAAAAGTATAATGACTATATATTTTTAATGGCTTATGATCAGCATACTGAACTAAGTAATCCTGGGGATATTGCGCATCAAAAATGGGTAGAAAAGCAGCTAGACCTATTTTGTCAAAAAGTGTCTAGCGAAAAAATTATTGTGTGCATTGCTGGATATGGGTTTGACTGGCCAAAGAATGGTGCTGGTAAATCTATTACATATGAGCAAGCCATTAGTATTGCTCAGCAAAATCATAGCAAAGTGCTGTTTGATTCAGGATCTGCAAATCTTCACTACACATATTCTGATGCTCAAAATGTAGAACATACCGTTTATTTCACAGATGCAGCAAGCAATTTTAATATCATTAGAATGGCGGATGATTGGGAAACTGGTGGTGTTGCTTTATGGCGATTAGGTTCAGAGGATCCTCGATTGTGGAAGTTTATTGGTGAAGATCTCTCGATAGACACGCTTAAAAAAGTGAGCTTTGATACGAAGCTATTAACTAACATTGAATTAACGAATCGGGTAGATTACATTGGTGATGGTGAAATATTGGATCTTATTTCGGCACCTACTAATGGGAGATTGGTGGTTAAACTAGATCCTAAAAATCAAACAATTGTCGATCAGCAATACATCGAACTTCCTACTAGATATGTAATTAAACGATTTGGTCAGGCAGAAAAAAAAGTGATTCTGACGTTTGATGATGGCCCCGACCCCGTATATACGCCACAAATACTAGAGATTCTTAAGAAAGAAAAAGTGCCAGCTTCATTCTTTGTGGTTGGGGTGATGGCTGAACAAAATATTCCCATCCTAAAACAAATATTTGACGATGGGTACGAAATAGGAAATCATACTTTTTTTCATCCCGATTTGTCCAAGGTTAGTCAACTAAGAGTAAACTTTGAGCTAAATGCGACACGTAAGCTCATTGAGTGCGTAACAGGACGAAGTACTATTCTATTTAGACCTCCATTTAATGCAGACGCAGAACCTCAAACAGAAGAGGAAGTAATTCCCGTATTACAAAGTAAAAAAGAAAATTACATCAATGTGGGTAACACAATTGATACCCGGGATTGGGAGGAGGGTGTAACTGCCGATACTATTTTAAATCGTGTGATAAAACAACAGAATAATGGAAGTATTATTCTGTTTCATGACTCAGGAGGTGATCGATCAGCAACAGTGGAGGCATTACCAAGAGTGATTGATTTTTATAAGAAGAAGGGGTATCAGTTTACTACTATAGCAGATATTTTGGGTAAAACGAAAGCTGAAATAATGCCAGCCATTACCAATGATTCAGACGGAATAGTGGGTACTGCGAATGCAATATTTATACAAGCATTATTTTACGGGGGGAAATTTTTGTTTTACATATTTATTATCGCCATTATACTGGCTTTAATGCGTGTTTTCGTGGTGGGATATTTGGCTTTAGTTAAATATTATCAAGAAAAAAATGCAAAGCCATTTGTGAAAAAAGATCTTCCACCCGTTAGTATTCTCATTCCTGCTTACAATGAAGAAATAACAGCAATTCAAACGATTAATAGTTTATTGAAGATTAAGTACCCGACCTTTGAAATCCTTTTTTTGGATGACGGGTCCACCGATCGCACGTTTGAGTTTGTGCAGAAAACCTTTTTTAATCATCCACTTGTACGTGTCATAACGAAATCAAATGGAGGAAAGGCTTCTGCTTTAAACCTAGGTGTTGCTGAGTCCCAATATGAGTATCTCGTTTGTATTGATGCGGATACACAGCTACATGTAGATGCAATTACGAATCTATTAAGCTCTTTTGATGAAGAAGTAGGTGCTGTAGCTGGGACAGTAAAAGTGGGTAATGAAGTGAATATCTTAACCAAATGGCAGTCTATAGAATACATTACGAGCCAGAATATGGACAGGCGTGCATTTGATATTTTGAATAGCATTACTGTAGTTCCAGGGGCTATTGGGGCTTTTAAGAAAGATGCCATCAAACACGCTGGGGGCTTTACGAGTGATACGCTCGCCGAAGATTGTGATCTGACCATGCGAATCTTGAAGGCGGGCTATATTGTTAAAAACAGCTCTACCAGTATTGCCTATACAGAGGCTCCAGAAACATTGAATATGTTTTTGAGGCAACGTTTCAGATGGAGTTTTGGAGTGATACAGAGCTTCTGGAAAAATCGTGATGCACTCTTTCGTAAAGAATATGGCTATTTCGGTGTCATTGGGATGCCCAATATTCTCATATTTCAGATTATACTGCCTCTTTTTGCACCCTTGGCAGACCTGTTTATGTTTGGAGCTCTTATTGGTGAAATTGTCAGCTTAACTTCTGTAGATTCTTTTAATCTCTCTACCATCCACTCTAATTTTTCGCTAGATACGAGCTTTGGGCAGGTTGTTGCCTATTACATTGTTTTTGTGATTGTAGACATCTTGTTTGCTATGTTAGCTTTCACATTAGAAAAGGAATCTTATAAAAAGCTTATTTATATCATTCCTCAGCGCTTTTTGTGGAGACAATTAATGTACTATGTACTTTTTAAAGCGATTCGCAAAGCACTAAAAGGAGAGATTGGAGGATGGGGCACACTTCAACGTACGGGCAATGTGAAAAATGTTGTAGAAGAGACGACGGAAGTATAATGCCCCATCATTTAAACGGGATAGGTTTTGAGAAAATGAATGGACTCGGCAATATCAATAGCGAGCAAATGATCCTCTTCATGGCTCGCAATTCTTTCACGATACGCGGAAACAATTTTTTCTAATTGATCTGAAGTTTTTAATGGCCGTCTGAATGTTAGAGCTTGGGCGGCTGTTAATAATTCAATGGCTAAAATACGTTCGGTATTATTCAAAATCCGCAAGCATTTTGTAGCAGCATTTGCTCCCATACTGACATGATCCTCTTGCCCATTGCTTGATACGATTGAATCAATAGAAGCAGGTGTTGATAGCTGTTTGTTTTCACTGGCGATAGATGCAGCTGTATATTGAGGAATCATGAAGCCCGAGTTTAAACCCGCATTTTTAACTAAAAAATTAGGTAATCCACGTTGCCCTGATATGAGTTGGAAAATTCGTCGCTCAGATATAGAACCCCATTCTGCTAAGGCAATACACAAAAAATCAAAAGCCAAAGCCAATGGCTGTCCATGGAAATTACCTGCTGAAATAATAGCATCTTCTTCAGGAAAAATAGTAGGATTGTCTGTCACAGAGTTGATCTCGACTTCAAAAATAGAACGTACGTAGTTCAGAGTATCTTTACTTGCCCCATGTACTTGTGGAATACAACGAAAAGAATAGGGGTCTTGAACTTGTTTGTTTCCCTGTTTAATTAATTGGCTGCTGGATAATAAATGAAATAGATAGCTGGCTGTTTCTAGTTGTCCCTTATGTGGACGAATCACATGACTGAGAGGTTTAAATGGATCGATTCGGCAATCGAAAACATCTACAGATAAAGCTCCAATGATATCTGCCCATTTAGCTAAACGCTCTGCTTGTAACAGAATATATAAACCATAGGCTGTCATAAATTGTGTGCCATTGATGAGCGCCAATCCTTCTTTTGCTTGTAGTTGAAGGGGAGATAAATCATGTTGTGCAAGCCAAACGAATGTGTCTACCTGAGCATCATTTAGCCAAACTTCCCCTTCGCCAATGAGTGGTAATGCTAAATGTGCTAAAGGAGCGAGATCGCCAGAAGCTCCTAAAGAACCTTGTGTGTAAATCACAGGTAGTATATGCTCATTGTACATCAGTATTAGGCGTTCTATTGTTTGCAAACGGATACCTGAATGGCCATATGACAACGACTGGATTTTAAATAACAACATGAGTTTAACAAGCTCTTGGGGTACTAAGTTACCGGTGCCACAAGCATGAGAAAGCAAAATGTTGTGCTGCAATTGACTGAGTTTGTCGTCTGGTATAACGACATTTTGTAGGTAGCCAAACCCTGTATTAATACCATAAATAGGGTCTGGGCTCTTGATTAATTTATGCTCTAAATATTCACGGCATCTTAAGATAGCCGTTTTGGATTGATCACTTAATGTGAGCTTCAGGTGCTTTTTATCTATTTCACGTAAAATAGAAAGCGATAGGGGTTCAGATCCTATGAGGAAATCAGACATAACTAATTGGAATATTTAACCTAACGATGTACCGTCTTTTGGACGTACATCGTTAGACTTAGTATGACAAGATGTTTACAACTTTTTCCTCGAGCATTGAGCTTACCGGAATGTGAAAAAGGTAGAATATGACTTAAATATGAACAGTTGAACTGCCTTCCTTTTTGGTAGATCGGATCATTTGTTCGAGCATGTCCCACATTTCTGGGGTAACCATTTCTAAACCACTAAATTGGCCTGCTCCCTGCAGCCATTCGCCACCATCAATAGTAATAACATCTCCATTAATATATCCCGAGAAGTCAGATAGCATAAAGGCCGCTAAATTGGCTAGCTCTTGGTGATCACCGATCCGTTTTAGGGGTACGCGACTTTTGAAATCAAATTTTTTAGCTAAATCTCCAGGTAATAACCTGTCCCATGCTCCTTTTGTTGGAAAAGGCCCAGGAGCAATGGCATTAGTTCGAATTCCGTATTTCCCCCATTCTACCGCCAATGAGCGTGTGAGTGTTAGCACTCCACCTTTTGCACAAGCTGAAGGAACCACATATGCAGATCCTGTGGAGGCATAGGTAGTGATAATATTAAGAATAGATGCAGCCTGCTTTTCTTTGATCCAATGTTTACCAAAAGCCAAAGTGCAATTGACAGTACCTTTAAGAACAATGTCAATAATGGTTGAAAATGCGTTTGCTGAAAGGCGTTCTGTGGGTGAAATGAAATTGCCTGCTGCATTGTTTAACAAACCATGGACTTTGCCAAACGTGTTTAATGTTTGCTTTAAAACATTGTCAACCTCATTTTCATTTCGAACATCGCATGCGACCGTAAGTATCTTTCCTCCTGTTTCTTTTTCTATTTCTTGGGCTGTATTTTGAAGTACATCAAGCTTTCTGCTGGTAATCACAACGTTGGCTCCTAGTTTTGAAAAGTATGTGGCCATGGATTTGCCCAAACCTGTTCCTCCACCTGTTACCACTATTGTTTTCCCTTTTAAAGCATCGTCGCGAAGCATTCCACTGACTGATGTTTGTTTGATAGTATCATTCATGTTAATTGGGGTTTTGTAGGTTAAACTAATTTAGGTGCTTTTAGATTTTGGATAACAGTGTTTAAAATAGATCGTGTGTTTGGCGACCACCATTGTTTTAGCATAGCTTCCAATATCTCTGTTTGGTTGACTTTTACTTTACTTAAGAGCTCTCTACGCATATTAACTTTACTATGCTGCCAAATAGTTGAGTTTAGTTGAATATATTTCTTCATTTGTCGTTCTGCAGCGGGTAAAACTTGTTCGGGCTGTACAAGTTCATTGATGAGGCCAATTTTTAGGGCTTCGTCAGCTTGCATTAACTTTCCTTCTAGTAAAAATTGATAGGCGCGCGCATTGCCAAGCCAAAAGGCATATAAATGGAAAATGCTCTCGGGTACAATAAGTCCAACTAAAACCTCATTCAAACCAATAATGCACCGACCTTCAGCCATGATTCGGTAGTCGGCACAAAGAGCTAGTACGCATCCACCTGCTGGGCTATGTCCACTAATGGCCGATATTAAAGGTTTTTTGAAAGAAGTCATCGCAGCGGTAAGGCTTAAAAAATTATTCCAAAACTCTTTGATGTTATGATCATCATAATCATACAATTCAATCAAATCGAGGCCTGCGGAAAAGAAACCTTCTTTTCCAGTGAGGATAACTCCGCCAATAGACGCATCAGCTTCTAGCTTTTGTATCGTTTGATGCAATTCGGAAACCATTTCAGCATTAATAGCATTCGATTTTCCGCGATCAAGTGCCACTATGGCAACCTTATCATTTACAGTAATTTTTAATGTATTCATTGGGTTTTTGTTTTGCGGTAAATCTAGAATATTCCTTGAACAATACTAGCTCGTGCGTTATTTTGCCCAAATGGATTTTGTATGAGCAGATGAAGTAGTCTTTGTACGATATGTTAATATATTCTGAATCTTATAAGATTAAAATATGCGTTTTTATACTTGCTGATTTGATTATGAAGTTAGATACCCTGTGCCCCCTATAGGAGCAATGCTCCTTTAGGATGCTTATTGAGGTTTTTTGCTTACTGAAAATTAAATTTTTGAAAAAACGATTGAAATATATGAAGAGCTTAGAATTAGAAATGTTAGGTGTTCAAGAAATGAACACATGCGAATTGATAGTGCTAGATGGAGCTTGTCCTTTGTATATAAGAGAGAAGCATTTACCTTTTATTGGAGACAGGATAAATGTGTACACCTATGCAGATAGGTTGCCTACGGATGAGCTTCTTCCGTGATGATGTTTCTTGTTCCTAGGATAATCATTACTGGATGGGACGAGTATGAAATGATGTAGGGTTATTTATGAACCTACATCATTCGAGCTAATTTAGGCTAGGCAATTACACAGAGAAAGAAGTGCCACAACCACACGTATTACTTGCATTCGGATTGTTAAATGTAAAACCTCTCGCATTTAACCCATCTTGAAAATCAACCTCCATGCCAACTAAATATAAACCATGTGCTTTGTGCATATAAACTCGAATCCCATCTATGGTGTATTCTTGATCTCCTTCTTTTTTCTGATCAAACCCTAGTATGTAATTCATTCCTGCACAACCACCGCCTTCAACACCTAGGCGTAAACCATAATCTTCAGATAGTTCTTGTTGAGTAATGAGTTTTTTTATCTCTCTTTTTGCGCCTTCTGTTAAAGTAACAGGTGCTACTGATGTGGTCGTTTCCATACCCATAATTCTTTCAAAATGATGAGACAAATGTACGTGAAATTACGCACTTTTGCTGTCAGCTGCGATATTCTGACCTTTTACTAACAATTTGAATTTATGGAGATTGTTACCTTTTTAGCCGATATTTTAAAATATACATGCTCAGGAATGATTGTTCTTTTCGTTGCGTGGTTTTTGCTGAGGACATATTTAGATAAAAGAACTCATGATGATTTAATAGAGCTGAGGAGAATGAGCTTGAAAGATATTCTTCCATTGAGGCTGCAAGCTTATGAAAGGGCCATTTTATTTTTGGAACGAATCAACCCAACGAATATGCTGGTGCGTTTGCATACTGCAGACATGACAGCCCTTGAAATGCAACAAGTGATTTTGTCCGATATCAGAGCCGAGTTTCAGCATAATGTGACGCAACAGCTTTACATCAGCAATCATTCATGGTCCGTCGTTAAAAAATTGATGGAAGACACCATCTCAATGATTAACAATACCATGAATACCTTGCCTGACAATGCATCTGCATTGGTATTGAGCAAAACAGTCCTTAGCCATTTGGAACGTTTGGAGATCGAAGATCCGTATGATATGGCCCTCACTATTATTAAGCGTGATATCCAGCAACTATTTTAAGTAGAAATCAAGTGAAGCAATTTTCGACTACTTCTGGTATAGAAATCAAAGAAGTATATACCCACGCTAAACCAATTACCGAATTACCAGGCGAGTTCCCCTTTACGCGAGGTATCCAAAAAGATATGTATCGAGGCCGGATTTGGACCATGCGTCAGTATGCGGGCTTCTCTACTGCCGAGGAGTCAAATAAACGCTACCATTATCTGCTTAGTCAAGGCACAATGGGTTTATCAGTCGCTTTTGATTTACCTACTCAAATTGGGTACGATTCGGATCATGAAATGGCTGAAGGTGAAGTAGGAAAAGTTGGTGTGGCTATCGATTCGCTAAAAGATGTCGAAATACTTTTTGAGGGTATTAACCTGCAAAAAGTAACAAGCTCGATGACGATCAACGCAACTGCCCCCATCTTATTAGCGATGTACATTGCCTTTGCAAAAAAGCAGGGTGCAGATATCAAACAAATATCAGGGACAATACAGAACGATATTTTAAAAGAATATGCTGCTCGAGGAACTTATATCTATCCGCCAAAGCCATCGATGCGTTTAATTACCGATGTGTTTGAATATTGTAGTCAAGAAGTCCCAAAATGGAATACGATATCTATTTCAGGTTATCATATCCGCGAGGCAGGCTCAACTGCTGTGCAAGAACTGGCTTTCACTTTGGCAAATGGAAAAGCTTATCTACAGGCTGCTTTGGCCAAAGGATTAGATATTAATGTGTTTGCAAAGCGACTGTCTTTCTTTTTCAATTGTCACAACAATTTTTTCGAAGAGATCGCGAAGTTTAGAGCAGCACGACGTATGTGGGCTAAGATTACAAGGGATTTAGGTGCCACCGACTCGGGCGCTCAAAAACTTCGATTTCATTCGCAAACAGGGGGCTCTACATTAACAGCACAACAGCCTTTGAACAATGTCATTCGGGTTACAAATCAGGCAATGGCTGCAGTATTAGGTGGAACACAATCTTTACATACGAATGGATATGATGAAGCTTTATCCTTGCCTACCGAAGCAGCAGCCAAAATAGCTTTGCGTACCCAACAAATTATTGCTTTTGAAAGCGGTGCACCCGATACGGTAGATCCCCTAGCAGGATCTTATTTTGTAGAGTCGCTGACAGACGAAATAGAAGCTGCTGCTCAAATCTATATCGACAAAATTGATGCGATGGGCGGTTCTGTCAATGCGATAGAGGCTGGATACATTCAAGATGAGATAGCAAATGCAGCATACACGTTTCAAACCGAAATAGAAAGCGGGCAACGTATTTTGGTAGGTGTTAATAAATTTATTGACAAAGAAGAACTAGAACCAGAAGTGTTCCGTATTGATGATTCGATACGAAAATTACAGATTGATAAAATCACTAAACTAAAAGCTGAGCGAGATAATCAGCTCGTTCAAGATAGCTTGTTAAATCTATCGCGAGCAGCTAAAGATGGCAGCAATACGATGCCATTCATATTGGCAGCTGTTGAGGCCTATGCCACTTTAGGAGAAATTGCGAATGTATTTCGAAAAGAGTTTGGCGAATATTGATGAAGTAGCAAATTTTGTTCCTCAACACGAATACCTTTGCTGTCATGAATATTCTGATCCTTGGTTCTGGGGGGCGTGAAAGTGCTTTTGCCTGGAAAATAGCTCAAAGCAAACATTGTTCAACCCTATTTATTGCACCTGGTAATGCTGGAACAATCGCTTACGGGACAAATGTAAATATGGAGCCAACTGATTTTGAATCCATATCAAAATTTGTTTTGAGCCATAAAATCGATTTGGTTTTAATTGGTCCAGAAGAACCATTGGTTAATGGTATTCATGATTTCTTCTTGGAGCGTGACGATCTCAAACACATTGCCATTATTGGTCCACAAAAAGAGGGTGCTCGGTTAGAAGGCAGTAAAGATTTCTCAAAGCAGTTTATGATGAAGTATGGTATCCCAACGGCTACTTTTAAATCATTTACGAAGAAGTCAGTATCAGAAGGATTAAAATATTTGGAAGCTCAGCAATTTCCAATTGTGTTGAAAGCAGATGGTTTAGCGGCGGGTAAAGGCGTATTGATTTGTGAAAATTTATTAGATGCCCAAACAGAGTTAAAGGCTATGCTCGAAGATTCTAAGTTCGGAGCAGCGAGTGATACCGTTGTTATTGAACAGTTTTTAGAAGGTATTGAACTTTCTGTCTTTGTACTGACAGATGGAAAATCATACAAAATATTGCCTGAAGCCAAGGATTATAAACGTATTGGTGAAGGTGACACGGGTTTAAATACAGGAGGAATGGGATCCGTTTCACCTGTTCCGTTTGCCGATGCAAGTTTCATCGCCAAAGTGGAGAAGCAAATTATTATTCCAACGATAGAAGGTCTGAAGAAGGAAGGGATCCCCTATCAAGGCTTTCTATTTGTTGGTTTGATGAATGTGGCAGGTGATCCGTACGTAATTGAGTATAATGTGCGAATGGGTGATCCAGAAACAGAAAGTGTGATTCCTCGTATAGAAAGTGATTTTGTAGAACTATTGATGGGCGTTGTTCATGGAAATTTAGATGAACAAGAGCTTATTGTTTCTTCTAAAGTGGCAGCTACTGTGATGCTTACTGCTGGGGGATATCCTGGGAATTATTTAAAAGGACATCCAATTAGTGGTATTGAGAACGTGCGTCATTCACTCATTTTTCATGCGGGAACACAAATGAAGGATGCATCTGTTGTAACTGCTGGCGGACGTGTATTGGCTGTAACCTCTCTAAAAGATAATTTGTTTGATGCCATTCAAACAGCCGTAGCGGATGCCGGTCGTATTTATTATGATGGTAAATATTTTCGAGCAGATGTGGGAGTGGATATTCTTTAATTTATTCCTGTTTTATGAATGATAAATAGAAGGGAGGATCTGTGAGTTTAAAATGTTCTGCCTCATCGGGGTTTGCTAGTTGTCGTGAACACATCATTTTCTATTGAGCTCTACAAGAGTGATCTTTTAAATAATACACTAGAAGATATCTGTTTGATTAATATATTTTCATTGATATAAATACCTTTACATTTACTTTCTAACGAAATGAATGTAAAAATGAAAAATATAGTATCTATTTCATTCGCGTTTGCAGTGACTCTGCTATCCTGTAATCAAAACAAACTTAAAACAGATGCTTCTGGTGTATTTGAGTCGGATGAAGTAATTGTTTCAGCAGAGCAAAGTGGGAAGATATTATCTTTTCCTATCAAGGAAGGAGACAAGCTTTTGAAGGGGGCTGTCATAGGGAAGATTGATATGTCGAACATAATTTTGCAGAAACAGCAAGTTCAGGCTACTATACAAGCTCTAAAAGAAAAAACAACCAACCCAAAGCCAGAAATTGAATTCGTAAAAAGACAACAAGCTGTGCAGGAAGCCCAATTAGCACAGCAGCTCAGGGAGAAAAGAAGAACGGAGAATCTCCTCAAAGGAGATGCCGCCACACAAAAGCAATTAGATGATATTAATTCAGCAATAGATCAATTGCAGAAACAGATAACAGTTTCCAAACAACAAATTGCATTAGCTCAATCCAATATCGCTACCCAAAATAGATCTATTCTAAGTGAGCGAGATCCGCTCGAAAAATCCATTGCACAGATACAAGATCAAATTAATAAAGGACAGATTGTAAATCCAATCAGTGGTTCTGTTTTGACCAAATATGCCTTGGAAGGAGAAATGACTACCATCGGAAAGGCTTTATATAAAATAGCAAATCTTGATACCATTACCTTGAGAACATACATCACAGAGTCGCAGCTGACAAGTGTAAAATTGAATCAATTGGTGAAAGTGTATACGGATGATGGTGCCAAAAACTATAAAGAATATGTTGGGTGGGTATCTTGGATCTCAGATAAATCAGAATTTACTCCCAAAACAATACAAACTAAAGATGAGCGTGCTAACCTAGTATATGCCGTTAAGGTAAGAGTGAAAAATAATGGTTACCTGAAATTGGGTATGTATGGAGAAGTGAAATTCTAACGGATGATTGAACTGAATCATATCAAGAAAACATATAGCAAGGGCTTAGTAACAGCGCTGAAGGATATTTCTTTTTCTGTAAATCACGGTGAGTTGTTTGGCTTGATTGGCCCAGATGGGGCAGGTAAAACAACACTTTTCAGAATACTCACTACTTTATTATTGGCGGATGATGGTACTGCGACGGTGAATGGTCTTGATGTCGTGAATGATTATAAGCAAATACGTAACTGTGTTGGTTATATGCCCGGTAAATTCAGCTTATATCAGGATTTAACAGTAGAAGAGAACCTTCATTTTTTTGCTACCATATTTGGAACGACCATCAAAGAAAATTATACACTGGTCAAAGAGATCTATCAGCAAATAGAACCATTTAAAGACCGGATGGCTGGAAAATTATCGGGAGGTATGAAACAAAAATTGGGTTTATGTTGTGCTTTGATACATAAACCAGATGTGTTGTTTTTGGATGAACCCACCACAGGTGTAGATGTAGTATCAAGAAGAGAATTTTGGGAAATGCTACGAAAGCTGAAAAAACAAGGCATTACTATTTTGGTGTCCACACCTTATATGGATGAAGCGAATCTTTGCGATCGAATAGCTCTAATCCAAAAGGGTGAGATCCTATCGATCGATACGCTTGCAAAAATTATTGAATCATTTCCTAAAGATTTATATGCAATCAAATCGGCCAATATATTCAAGCTACTACAGGATGTGAGAAGCTATCCAGGGGTAGGTAGTTGTTTTGCTTTTGGTGATGCATTGCATGTTACATTTAATAATTCATCAGATAAGGATGTTATCAAGTATTTACATTCCAAAGATCATACGGATGTAAGTATGAAATTAATTACGCCAAGCATTGAAGATTGTTTTATCCATTTGTTGTCACCCAGCATTTAGTGCACACATTTTGTTAAGATATAGCGTCCGAGGCATTAACAAAATACATTATATCCATGATGCAATACAGATATGAAACCAGTAATTACAACAGAGCGATTAACTAAACGATTTGGAGATTTTGTTGCTGCTAGTGAATTGACTTTTGAAGTTGATCAAGGGGAAATATTTGGTTTCTTAGGTGCCAATGGTGCAGGCAAAACAACAGCCATGCGTATGTTATGTGGTTTGCTGGCACCCTCGTCCGGAAAAGCGACCATTGCAGGCTTCGATATATATGAGCAAACCAAAGAAATAAAAACCAAGATTGGTTACATGAGTCAAAAATTCTCATTGTATGATGATATCACTGTATCAGAAAATATTCGTTTTTATGCAGGCATTTATGGAATGAGCACAAAACAAATCAAGGCAAAAACACATGAGTTGTTGGAAGAGTTACAGTTAGAAAGTGAAGCAAAAACCCTCGTTCGTGAACTTCCGTTGGGATGGAAGCAAAAATTAGCATTTTCAGTTTCCATTGCACATGGACCAGATATCGTTTTTTTAGATGAACCAACGGGGGGGGTCGACCCAGTGACGAGGAGGCAGTTTTGGGATCTGATTTATAGTGCAGCTGATAAAGGGGTAACAGTTTTTGTAACGACTCATTATATGGATGAGGCAGAATACTGCAATCGGGTCTCTATCATGGTGGATGGAGTAATAGCGGCGCTCGATAGTCCCAACAATCTTAAACAGCAATTTGCTGCTACTAATATGGAAGATGTTTTTTATGAATTGGCACGAAATGCAAAACGTAAGGGAGATTAATGAATGAAACAATTAATTGTTTTCATAAAAAAAGAGTTTCTACAAGTTTTTCGTGACAAGAGCACCTTGTTGCTATTATTTGGTTTGCCTATTGCACAGATTGTATTATTTGGGTTTGCGCTATCCAATGAGATTAAAGATTCTAAAATTGTAGTGGCTGATTACGCTAAAGATGCTGTAACAGCACAAATAATTAACAAAATAGCATCTAGCAAGTACTTTGATATCGAGCGCACTTTACAAAGTGCCGACCAGTTGCAGACCGCATTTAAGAAAGGTGCTATTAAACTAGCAGTCATTTTTCCAGTCAATTTCGCTCATGATTTAGAGCATACGAATAAAGCATCCATACAGATTATTGCAGATGCATCCGATCCCAATACTGCTACTGCAGTAACGGCTTATATGACTCAAATAATTAATGATTACAATATGCAATTAGGTAGAGGTGCTGGACTGCCTCTGCAGATTGTTCCAGAAGTACAAATGTTGTACAATCCTGGACTTCAAGGTGCACCTAATTTTGTACCGGGTGTGATGGCACTTGTGCTAATGCTCGTATGTACCATGATGACATCAGTAGCCATCGTAAAAGAAAAAGAATTAGGTACAATGGAGGTATTGTTAGTTTCCCCCTTCAAGCCATTATATATTATTATAGCAAAGCTGACACCTAATTTGATTATCTCTATTCTAAACCTTTTCATCATACTTATACTCAGCTCGATATTTCTGGATTTACAAGTAAGAGGAAGCATCTTACTACTCACTATTGCCAGTACAATATTTATTTTAACATCCTTATCAATTGGTTTACTATTGTCTATTGGTGCAAACACACAACAGGGGGCTATGACAAACTCGTTGATGGGAATGATGTTGCCTACTTTGTTGCTCACAGGTTTTATGTTCCCCATTGAGAATATGCCGCTAGCTCTACAGTGGCTATCAAATATTGTTCCCTCGAGATGGTATTTTATTATCGTGAAAAAAGTGATGCTGAAGGGACTTGGCTTTACATCGGTATGGAAGGAAGTCCTCATTCTTGCGAGTATGTGTATATTCTTATTTACCATCAGCCTGCGGAAATTTAAAATCAGACTACAATGAGAAGCTTATTCTTTCTGCTGGAAAAAGAGTTTAGGCAGCTACTACGTAATAAGCAGTTGACTCGAGTGCTGATTATTGCCCCGATGATACAATTGATCATCATGCCTTTGGCCGCTAATTATTCGGTGAAAAACATCTCCATTGCAGTGGTTGATAATGATCATTCTACTTTTTCACAAAAATTTATTTCTAAAATCACAGCTTCAGGCTATTTCAAGCTGACTGGTTATGTGGCCTCTTATCCTGAAGCTTTATCTATGGTAGAGCAGGATAAGGCAGATTTAGCACTTCAGATACCCATCAATTTTGAGAAAAACTTGGTGAGAGAAAACTCAAATAAAGTGTATGTTGCAATCAATGCTATTGAAGGGACAAAGGCCAATCTTGGTGGAGCTTACTTGAACAGCATCATTAGTGACTTTAATTCAGAAATTCGGGCCTCTTGGCCAGCGGGAGCAATGATAGCTGATGCGCCACAAATTGATGTGGTATCCTCCAATTGGTATAATCCATTCATGAACTATAATTTATACATCGTACCTGCCATTCTGGTTACGTTGGTGACAGCTATGGCTGTGATGCAATCAGCCTTCAATATTGTACGAGAAAAAGAGAGTGGCACCATTGAGCAAATCAATGTGACTCCTATCAAGAAACACATATTTATTCTCGGAAAATTAATACCCTTTATGGTTCTTGCAATTGTTGTTTTTACACTCGGTTTATTGGTTGCATGGCTATTATATCGTGTTGTTTCTGTTGGAAGTTTGTTGGTATTATATATTTCTCTTATTGTATATCTATTTGCTACGCTGGGGTTAGGTCTACTTATTTCTACCTATTCATCCACACAACAGCAAGCGATGTCTCTTTCTTTTTTCTTCATCAATATTTTCAATATGATGAGTGGCGTATTCAACTCAGTAGATAGTATGCCACAATGGGCAAAAAATATTGTAGAAACGTTCCCACCTAGTCACTTTATAAAAATAATGCGGATGGTTGTAATGAAAGGAAGCGGTTTGAGTGATATTGCTTATCATTTAATTGCAATTGCACTCATCGGACTTGTGTTTAATACGTGGGCCATATTAAATTATAGGAAAACTGTAGAATAGAAGCTTATTGCAAATAAATTAATTTTTAATTAATTTATTTTATATTTTTATGTGATATTTTGGACGGATGAATAGGATCTAACTTCCTTCCAAATGCATCATATGAATAATAAACTCTCTGTAAATGACACAATCGTATTGATTATAGTTGAGCATAAGGCGTAGAAAAAATGGAATTAAGAAGAATTTATCTTATTGCTACATTGTTCGTGTTACAATTGAATTGTTTTGGGCACGGAATAGATTCTTTAATAGCTAGGCAGTTTATTAATTGCTTGAAGGCACAAGATTTTATCAAAGCACATTCCTTGTGTGATGAAAGTGTAAAGAGTAAGTTAAGTACGGGTGTAATTGAAACCACTTGGGCACAGGCTACCTCAAAAACAGGTAAACTAACTCGCGTATCAGATTATTACAAAGAAGAGGAAAGTAGTCATGTTACTTTTTATTTCCCATGCCAATTTGAAAAACAAGCTATGGATCTTAAAGTGATTATTACTTCTCGTAATGGGGTCGGCGGCTTTTCTTTTGTGCATCACGAAGATCATAGAGATCCTAAAACATACCAATTACCTGACTATAATAGGCCAGAAAACTATTCTGAACGTGAACTAGAAATTAGATCAGCTGATGGGCATGTATTAAATGGCGTTTTGACTATACCTCATTCATCTAGACAGGTTCCCGTTATTATTCTAGTTCATGGACCTGGTCCAAAAGATAGAGACGGAAGTGTAGGCCTAAATAAAGTATTTAAAGATTTGGCGATCGGTTTAGCAAATTTTGGTATTGCAACCATTCGCTATGATAAAAGAACATACACTTATCCCAATGAATATCAAAAAGGTATTACCATCCGAAAGGAAGTCATTGACGATGCACTAGCGGCGATCAAATTATGTAAGACAATTTCTCAAGTGAACTCCAATGAAATATATCTTGCTGGACATAGTTTAGGTGGAATGCTCGCAGCCGAAATAGCGACGGAAGCAAAAGAGTTAAAGGGAATTATTTTATTGGCTGCCAACAGTTCCCCACTGGAAGATATCATCTATAATCAGTATAAGCATTTATATAATTTGGGAGGCAAAATAACTAAAACGGAAAGTGATCAGTTAAAGTCAATTAAGGCTCAAGTTGATTATACTAAATCGAGTAAATTATCATTAAACTCCCCCACTGATAGCTTGCTTTTAGCACTTCCAGCATCCTATTGGCTGAGTTTACATTCATATCACCCAGTGAAAACATTTGGTGCTTTGAGGAAGAAATGCTTGGTACTTCAGGGTGAACAGGACTACCAAGTGCCGATGTCTGATTACCAGACATGGAAAAATTTTCAAAGTATTAATCGAGACGTTACTGCAATTTCATTCCCTAAGCTAAATCATCTTTTTATGGAGGCTGATGCGTCAACAGAAGATTATGCTAAACCATTACATGTTGCCTATTATGCTATTGAGGATATAGGTAAATGGGTGAATGGCGATGATACATCATCTGCAGCAACAAAGAAATAAGAGAAGCACCACCTGTGTGTCAAAAAATAGAATTATGCTAGTGGTGTACTTCTTCTTTGATGAGTTTCGCTGTAAAATAGTCACGATTCATCCGAGCAATATTAGATAAAGAAATCTCTTTTGGACATTCAGCCTCACACGCGCCTGTGTTGGTACAACTGCCAAACCCCTCTTTATCCATTTGTTCAACCATAGCTTGAACACGACGATAGCGTTCAGGCTGTCCTTGAGGAAGCAGGGCCATTTGTGATACTTTAGCAGACACAAATAGCATAGCAGATGCATTTTTACAAGCAGCAACACAGGCACCACAGCCAATGCATGTAGCAGAATTGAAAGCTTCGTCGGCAATGACTTTGGGGATAAGAATATCGTTGGCATCAGGAACTCCACCTGTATTGATAGATACGTATCCTCCTGCATGTTGGATGCGATCAAATGCTGAGCGATCAGTAGCAAGATCCTTGATGACTGGAAATGCGAGCGCTCGCCATGGCTCAATCACAATATTGTCCCCATCTTTGAAACTACGCATGTGTAATTGGCAAGTGGCTGTACCATGTTTAGGACCATGTGGACGACCATTGATATGTAGTGAACACGAGCCACAAATCCCCTCTCGGCAATCATGATCAAAGTGAATAGGTTCATCACCTTTGCGAATTAAATCTTCATTCACTACATCAAGCATCTCTAAAAAAGACATGTCTGGAGATACGTGATCTGCTGGATAAGTCACAAACTTACCCTTGGTATGTGCATTTTTTTGACGCCAAACTTTTAGTGTTAGTTTCATGTTTTTGAGTATTGAGAGAGTTTCACCTCTAGTAGGGCTGGGGGTGAAGCTTGTTTATTTATAACTGCGTTGTGATAATTTAACATTTTCAAAAACCAGCTTTTCTTTGTGCAACGTCTCTGGCTGATTATCTGCTTTATATTCCCATGCTGCTACGTAGGAATATTTCTCGTCATCACGTTTTGCCTCACCCTCTTCGGTTTGGCTTTCTAAGCGGAGGTGTCCTCCACAGGATTCTTTGCGATTGAGTGCGTCATCAACCATGAGTTCACCCAATTCTAGAAAATCAGCTACACGGCCAGCTTTTTCCAAATTTTGATTAAACTCTTCGTTGATGCCTGAAACAAAAGCATTTTCCCAGAAATCTTTGCGCAAAGCACGGATTAGATCTTTTGCTTTAGTTAGGCCTTCCTCATTGCGAGCCATCCCACAGTACTCCCACATAATTAAACCGAGTTCGCGGTGGTATTCGTTAACAGTTTTTGTCCCCTTAAGAGATAATAATTGTTTGAGACGATCTTTTACTTCTCTCTCGGTTTCTGCAAATGCAGGATGATCAGTATTGACAGCTTTGGGCCCAATCGTAGCCAAATAATCACCCAATGTATAGGGGATTACAAAATATCCATCAGCTAATCCTTGCATCAAGGCTGAAGCCCCAAGTCGGTTTGCACCATGGTCTGAGAAATTAGCTTCTCCCAATGCATAAAGCCCGGGAACAGTAGTCATTAAATTATAGTCAACCCATAAGCCACCCATTGTGTAGTGTACTGCTGGATAAATTCGCATGGGTTGTTTGTAGGGATCTTCATCAGTAATTTGTTGATACATGTCGAAGAGATTCCCATATTTCGCACGCACGTTATCTTCTCCCAAACGATCAATCGCATCTGCAAAATCAAGAAAGACAGCAATGCCAGATCCTCCAACTCCTCGACCTTCATCTACCATTTCTTTGGCATTCCGTGAGGCTACGTCTCGCGGCACCAAATTGCCAAATGATGGGTATTTGCGTTCCAAGAAATAATCACGATCCTCTTCCTTTAAACTGGCTGGCTTGATTTCACCTTTACGTAATTTCGCAGCTAGCTCTTTTGTTTTAGGTACCCAAACACGACCATCATTCCGCAATGACTCTGACATCAAGGTCAGTTTTGATTGATGATCACCTGTCACAGGAATGCAGGTTGGATGAATTTGTGTAAAACAAGGATTAGCAAAATAAGCACCGCGTTTATGTGCTTTCCACGCTGCGGTTACATTACAGCCCATGGCATTTGTCGAAAGATAAAATACGTTTCCATATCCTCCAGTACACAAAAGCACGGCATGGCCAGCATGTGATTCTATTTTTCCAGTTACTAAATCGCGCGTGACAATTCCTTTTGCATGACCATCTATGGTGACCACATCCATCATCTCATGACGATTATACATGGTTACTTTGCCGGCATGTATTTGACGATTAAGTGCCGAATATGCACCTAAGAGTAGTTGTTGCCCTGTTTGACCGCGGGCATAAAATGTGCGCGATACTTGTGCGCCACCAAATGAACGGTTATCTAATAAGCCGCCATATTCGCGAGCAAAAGGCACACCCTGGGCAACGCATTGATCAATAATATCGACTGATACTTCTGCTAAACGATACACATTGCCCTCTCGAGAGCGGTAATCTCCTCCTTTAATGGTGTCGTAAAATAAACGCTGGATACTATCACCATCATTTTGATAGTTCTTAGCAGCATTGATACCACCCTGTGCGGCAATGGAATGTGCTCTCCGGGGGCTGTCTTGAAAACAAAACGCCTTCACATTGTAACCTAGTTCTGCCAAAGAGGCCGCTGCTGAAGCGCCCGCCAATCCAGTCCCAACCACAATAACGGTATACTTTCGTTTGTTCGCTGGGTTAACCAACTTCAGATTAAACTTATGTTTTGACCATTTTTCGGCTAAGGGGCCTTCTGGAATTTTAGCATCTAATGTCATTTGTCTAGTATTTAGCACTAAAGTTAATTTAGTACAAGGGTGTTAGCTGATGGGTATGAAATTATTAAGCTTGTCTATCGTTCCTCTGAAGAGGAGTGAGACTTTCTCACCTAAAAAAGAAAAAATAAATAGGCATCGCTGCGAATCCTAACGGGATAAGCACACCGAAAACCCAAATACCTAAGAATTTAATTGCTGGAATATATTTGTTATGATTCCATCCGAGTGTTTGGAAAGCACTACTAAAACCATGTATCATGTGAAAAGATAGGGCCACCATAGAAATTACATACAGAAGTACATACCACCATTGTTTGAAAGCTTCAGCTACAATTCTGTATAAATCTTTGGATACGATGACTTGTACTCCTTTGTTTACATCGACATAATCAGCATGAGCGATCTCGGTGCCATCAAATGGAAGGGAGATACTATTTACATTTTGAGGGTCTGATAAACTTACTTCATACTTGGCATGAGGAAGAGCTCCCCAGTGATACTCAGCCCAAAAAGTTTTCATGTGAATGACGATGAAAACTAAAAGAATGGTCCCCAGAATTCCCATATTTCTAGATGTCCAAGGACTATTGGCAGCGCCATTGTGCATGGCATAACCAACAGGACGCGCTTTTTTGTTTTTGGTGGTTAATACTAATGCATAAATAGCATGTGCAATAATGCTCGTGTACAATAAGTAGGAGATCACTTTGATGGGAGCAAAGTGGGTCATGAAATAGGCATATGAATTGAATGACTGTCCACCGTCATCTTTGAATAATTGAAGATTCCCAATTAAATGTATGATTAAGAAAGTACACATAAACAGACCTGTTAAAGCCATGATCAGTTTTTTTCCCAACGATGATGAGAAAGTTTGTGTTAAATTATTCATTGGATCCGCTAAATTTTAATTCAGCGAATTTATCTAATTAATGACGAATTACAGAATCTTCTTGATGGGTTATAGCCATTTTTAGGTTATTTGGAAGCAATCTAAGTTGTTCTTGAAGTGCACAATAGATGGCCAAAATTCTATCAGTCGGGTACCATACAGCCAGATTGAAAAATTAAGAGTCGTTGAGTGAGGTTGAGATCTACCGTCACATTTTTTTTCGTAAACAAGGCATTATTCCATGCGCAATGTTATCTTCGCCGACTGTTTTCAAAAAAAGACAAAATTTTATCGTTTGTTATAATCTTTTTTGGATTCATCTATACTATTAAGAATATCGACTTGGATTGACCAAGTCACCCGTATAACCTCTATGCTACCTGTTAACAA
>CALLKE010000228.1 GCA_938008555.1 uncultured Pedobacter sp. | reverse complement strand
AATTAGCTTTTTTGATCGCTTTTTAACCTTGACACAGTTCAGTGTACAGTCTCCAATTTGCATCTGGGGTAAATGTAGTTAGTACTTTTGTCGGCGCATCTGTGCAAAACTTTCGATCAGCTATACGTGCTATCAAATCTTTCACTATTTCCATCTTTAATGGCACCCTCCAAACCCGCCTCTTCGCTCAATGGCAACTCATCGCGAGTAAAACCTCTCGCGTATTTTCTAAATCCATCCGTGGCCTACGCAATGCCTTCTTCTGGGCCACAGGAGCAGTACGAACATTTTCCCTCGCCGTAGCCAATATTCCCGTGCTCGGCTGGATTGCCGTCGCTGTAGCTGCAGTGACGGCAGCAGTGATATACCTCTGGGAAAACTGTAGGCGATTTAGAGAAATCATGTATGGCATTTGGGAGGTAAGCAAAATGGTATTTGGTAAGCTGGGTGCCATGGCGAATAATTTTTGGAATGGCACCATAAAACCTGTTTTTGCAGCCATTGGGAATTTTATTGTGGGCATTTTCAGCTGGATTGGCCAGACGGCTAGTAGCGTTTGGACCGGTATGGTAGCGGGGGTACAAAGTGCTTGGACGACGATCTGCAATTTTCTCAGTGGCCTTTGGCAGAGCTTTAAGGGGATGTTCTCAAGTTTTGCTGGCTTTATTGATACCTGGATTGTGCAGCCTATTGCTGGTGCATTTGTTGGTCTTTGGAATTTCATTTGTGGCCTTTTTGAAAAAATATGGTCAGCCATGAAATCACTTTTTGTGCCAATCATTGAGCTTTGGAATAAGCTTTTCCCAGACCATATGTGGAAAGAAATCAAGCAAGCTTGGGGTATAGGAACACAAAAAGGAGGTGTTTCATTCGATGAATCAAAAAAGAAAAAAGCAAAAGAAGAGGGTGAGGAAGACGAAAAAATCAGCCTCCTACCCGGCGTGCCTAAACTAGAAACCGGTAAAGGAAACTTAAAAGGTTTCGGCGCAGCAGCAGCTCATTCAGCCAAAAAATCATCCGCTAAATCAGAAGGCCTGAGTGGAGACGGCACATCAAGAGCCCCTGGCGGTAACCGTAGCCTCACGATCAATAAACTAGTAGAAACGCTAATCGTCAAAGTAGAACGCCTGCCCGAGAGCAAAGAGCGCATTAAAGATGCCGTAGCCGAAGCACTATTACTAGCCGTTAACGATTACAATTTAGCCACCTAAACATGATTCCAATAAACACATTGCTCACTAGCAGTAGCGTGGTGATGCGCACCTTTTTGCCCTTAGCGCCGGGTTTATACCACCCGCCTTTGGCTACCGACTTGCCCGAAGTATCCACTTCTGGGAGCTCAGATTGGGTAGGTATTCCAACCCTAATAAGCCTCACTCTGAAAAAAGCAGATGGGCAGAAACTGGAGCTCAAAGAGTGTATTTGCATGGTGACAATGGAAAAAAACATCGTACAAACTGCCCTTCAAGGCCGAAATGGAACGATCAAAGAATACATCAACGATGGCGACTACCAAGTAGAAATTGCTGCAGCCATTAGCTCCGAATGCGATGCGTATCCTAAGAGTGAGCTAGAAAACTTGATGAGTTTCCTTACCATTAACGACTCCCTGCTGGTGGGCGACGATACCTTTTTGAGTCTGTTTGGCATTACGAACCTGATTGTAAAAAGCTATGGTTTTAACCAGGAGACGCATAGCAATCGCCAAACTTTCACGATGTGTTGCCTGAGCGATACGGCCTATGAGATTAAACTGAAGGAGGATTTATGCTAAAACTACGCTCCGAAGTAACCATCCAGGGCGAACAAACTTGGGTGTTTGATACCCTGTCGAGCTGCACCATCGTGGAGGATACGGAAAGCTTGACCGACACCTGCGTGATTGAATTGCCCAAAAAAATCCGCTTGCAAGGTGTGCCGAAACAAAAGGAGAACGAAGCGCCGAACTACATTCCGCCAATTAAACGAGGCGATCAAATTACGGTGAAGCTGGGCTATACTCCACCAGGTATGGCTCCATCGGATAGCGATTTGAAAATTCGTTTTGCGGGTTATGTACGTCGGGTGGATGCTAAGGCACCGATAAAAATAGAATGTGAGGATGGGATGTTTTTACTCAAGCTGGAACCGGCTAAACAAAGGGGATTTCCCAGAGCGAAATTGAAGGAGTTAATTGGGTTTCTGCTGGAAGGAACTAAAATTAAGTATCGATTAATTGACAATGATATTGAATTAGGCAAGTACCGGATCACGCGGCCAACCATCGCCCAAGAGCTAAATGAACTGAAACGTGAGCGGGGCCTGAAAGCCTACTTCCGTCAGATAGGCAATGAGTCGGTGCTGTTTGTGGGCTACGATTATACGTATGATATTAAAAAGAAGGAATCCTTCATCCACAGTAAAAACATCATCAGTGAGGAATTAGAATACCGCCGAGCTGAAGACATCAAACTGAAAGTAAAGGCCACATCTGTGGATCGCAAAAACAGACGCTCGGAAGTATCCATGGGTGACAAAGACGGCGAAGAAATCCAGGTTTTTGCTAATAACATCGGTTACGATGCCCTCAAACTATTTGCCGAAAAAGCCTTGGCACGCTACAAATACACGGGCTATCAAGGCAGCATCGAAACATTTGGCGAACCGGCAGTACACAAATGCGAGGGCGCACACATCGAAATCAGCGATGGTAACCAGGGCGATTATTTGATCAAGAAAGTGGAGATCAATTTTGGCACCAGCGGTTATCGACAAAAAATAGAATTAGGGCCACCATTAAAAGTAGAAAAGAAATGATTATCAAAAACTTACAAAAGCTAGTGGACACCGGCGAGCAACTCTATGCCAAAGTGTGCAGGGTTCATCGAGTCGATCAAGATAATAAATGCTGCGATGTAATTCCTGTAGATGGCTCGGCAGAACTTTTCGAAGTGCCTTTCTATCTCGATGAGGCAGATGGTTTGTGTGCCTATCCAGCCGAAAACAGCCATGTATTGGTGGTGTTTTTGAGTAAACATCATGCTTGCATTTGTGGGCTAAGCAAGGTCGATTTGGTGAAACTAACGATTGACAAAGTGGAATTTTCTATAGACAAAGACGGTTTTTTGCTCAAAAAGAAGGGTGAGAAGGACGAGACGCTAAAGAAACTAATGGATGATTTACTGAAGACGCTTCAAGAGATAACCTATTTATCAAGTGCAGGCACCTGTACACTTGAACCAACTAAAAAGATTGAATTAACAGCCATTCAAAAACGCTTTAATAACTTTTTAAAAGAAGCTTAAATGAAAGATATTTTATTAAACCAGGACAGCAACCTTCTAATCGAGCAAGGCGACTGGCAGGTAGGCAATAGTCATCACCAGCATATCGAGCTGTTGCTAACCAGCCTACCCGGCCAATGGAAGGAAAACCCCGAAGCAGGCGTGGGCCTTCCACTCTCGCAAAACGGATTGGTCGATGGCTTCCTCAAGCGAACCATCGCCGTGCAGCTCCAGGCCGACGGATTCAAACTAGATCATTTACAAATCACCGAGAAAGGAATCATCATCGATGCAAAACAATTATAAAATACAAGAAGGACAGACATTGCTAGATGTAGCTGCCCATCATTTTGGCTCGACAGAGGCCGCTTTTGAAATCGCGATGCAATCGGGCTTGAGTCTGACGGATGAGCTGCCAGCTAATAGCATCGTCGGCTTACCCAAACTCAGTAAAACGGAACACATCAACCGATACGTAGTCGCCGCTATTGCCGATCGAAATGTCATCCCATCCACCGGCATCAACGCCTTGCACGAGTTTGGTGGTATTGGGTCGATGCAAGTGTGGGTATCGTTAAAAATTGCCTGAATCAAAAAAATCACCGCATTAAATCATATTAATCATAGTCATGGCACGCAGCATAACAGACATACAAAAAGAAATCATTACTGAAAAAGAACGAACACCTGGGCTAGAGGTCCTCAACAGCACCAGCAAAACAGCCATTTGGCGCTTGTGGACTTACGTCACTGCCACGTCCATTTGGGCACTGGAGAATCTGTTCGACATCCACAAAAGAGAAGTCGATCAAATACTACTGACCAAAAAGCCGCACAATTTGCTTTGGTATAAGGCTAAGGCCGAGGCTTTTCAATTTGGCAAAGAACTCAAACCAGGCAGCGATTGCTACGACAATTCGGGTGTAAACCACCTGGATGTAGCTAAAAGTCGCATCGTCAAACACGTAGCCATCGTCGAAAACAAAAAGAATGGCTGGGTGCGTATCAAAGCTGCCAAAGAAGTGAACGGCGAGTTGCAAGCGCTTTCGAAAGCAAACCCAGATGAATTGGGGGCATTCAATCGGTACATGCAGTCGATTAAGGATGCCGGGGTAAAGTTATTAGTCGATTCACTACCGCCTGATCGTTTGAAAATGCACATCGATATTTATTATGATGCAATGGTGCTCGACGCACAAGGTGGACGTTTGGATGGGGCAAGCATCAAGCCGGTGAATGACACTATAAAAGCTTATTTGCGCAGTTTACCTTTCAACGGCGCTTTTGTACTAGCCACCCTAACCGACCGATTGCAAGAAACGTCTGGTGTAGTCATCCCACAAATACGCCATGCATCAGCCATGTATGGAAGCCGAAAAGAGGAATGTATTCCTGTTCGTTACATCCCAGATGGCGGCTATTTGCGCATCGATGACGATGACTTAAAGATCAATTACATCCCGAGCCATACCACACTGCTAGAAGGAACGGGCGAGTCGTGCACCCATCAAACCTACCAATCATGAGCGAGCAACAAACTATAAATACGGCATTTGCTGACGCAGATGAACGCGCGAATCCAGCACTGTTTCGCCTCGATTATCAGCGCTTAGTAAACATGCTGCTGCCATTCAGCTTGCGCAAACAGGACATGCATCTGCCTCACCTGGAGCGCAAGCATCGCATGATTGGCTGGATGCATACGCTAATAGCCCCGGTGAAGCGCCTTTATATGGAATTTTTGGTGTACCGACACCGCGTCAACTACCAGATGGATCACACTGGGCAGGTAGTTTATCTCGAAAAGGTACTCAATGACCGCTTCGATGGTGCCGCAGAGCGAATTCGAATTAAAGATGGCCCCAAGCGAGATTGGACTTACATCTTTCGAGCAGACGAAAAGAAGCCAAAATATTTAACAAAGCTGTACCTGCACAACCGCCTCAGCTATGGCGATCAAGGAGTCGATTTTGAGATATATGTTCCCGCTGACATTCCCATTTGGTCACATAGTGGCCTCTGGGCAGAGTGCCACTCCTTAATCGATTATTACAAACTAGCCGGTAAAACATATCAATTAATTAAACCATGAATAGTATCGATTTTTCACATTCGGGCGGCTTTCCACTGGAAACTGACACGCTCGACTTTTTACAAAACAGTTATACAGGTCCCATCAAAGCATTAACCAAACTTGGTGGCGACAACTACATCATCAGTGGCGTCGAAGACGACGGCGCCCGAACCACCGACGGTTGGGTAGTGATCCAAGGCGATATCATGCCTTTTAAAGGCGATTTAAAACAAAATACCATCGTGGTAGTTGATGCCGTCCAAGCCGTTGACTTTGAAAACGGCGCCGAGCGCGAAGCGTATTTTACGCGTTATGCCACTTTTGGCGTGAGTTTGCAGTCTATTCCCTTTGCTTCGCTGACGCGGATGAGTGATTTGCAACAACAAAAGAAGTATGCCGAAGATTTGCAAGCAGACCATGAAGCGCACAAGGTACATGTGACCAAGCGAACGGGTGAGTTGCAAGCAGCACATGAAGCTCATCAGGCGCATGTTGTTAAGCGAACAGGCGAATTACAATCAGCTCATGAGGCACTCCAAAGCCGGGTTGCCAAATTAGAAAAAGCGCAATTTATTCCGGGTATGATTATGGCCTGGAAGGGTTCTATTATGTCTATTCCAGCGGGTTGGAGGCTCTGTCAGGCTCTGAAAGACCGATTTATTTTGGGTGCAGGCGGTAGCTATGGAATTGGTGCTACAGGTGGTGCAGCAACACATAAACTAACCGTAGCTGAAATGCCTTCACATTATCATGGACCCAATTTTTCTGCAGGTAAAGGTGACGGGCTAAAAGCTAGTGGAGGTCTAGCTGTTGATCGTGCTGGAGGAGATCATAGATATGGTGGTGCGTTTAGCGATGCGGAATGGACAAAAGCTATTGGCGGCAATGGAGAGCACAACAATATGCCCCCTTACTACGCACTGGCATACATCGAGTATGTTGGATTCGATACGAATTACTAGAGCTACTTAATACTAACGCAATCATGGCCAAACAAGATAAAAGCAAACTAAAAGACTGGTTTAGAACTGGTAAATACCCCACGCAAGAGCAATTCTGGGATTGGATGGATTCCTATATCCATCGAGACGATAAAATAGATATTGCTACCAATTTACCTGAGCTGGATGGAGTGCTGCGTCAAAAAGCAGACAAATTGGTTGTAACGCATCACTTTGAAAGTGAGAGCAACCCTCATAACGTCACCAAAGAGCAAGTTGGGTTGGGCAACGTGGACAATACCGCGGATATTGACAAGCCCATCTCCACAGCTACTCAAACTACGTTGGATTTAAAAGTGGATAAAGCGCACCTGGAAGATATTGCTAATCCGCATCGGGTTACTAAACAACAGGTAGGCTTAGGGAATGTAGATAATACATCCGATTTGGATAAGCCGATTTCAAGGGCTACGCAAGCTGCACTTTACGAAAAAGCTAATCATGGGCATATACACGATGTCGACTCGCTGGAAGGCTTCGATACCGATGTTACCCTAGCAGCAAGTAGTGATGAAAAGGTTGCTTCACAAAAGGCGGTGAAAACCTATATAGATGAACAAGTAAAATTGCTAGTAGATGGCTCGCCAGAGTTGTTAGCTACTTTAAAAAAGTTTTTGGAGGCACTTGATAATGATCCTACACTAGCGGCTAATAGTTATGATAAAATAGCTTCGCAGAAAGCAGTGAAAGGATACGTGGATACAGCAAATATTGCTTTGCAAGTTCGGATTGCTAAGCTAGAGCAATCACAATTAATACCAGGGATGATTATCACTTGGAAAGGGTCTATTGATTCTATCCCTGTAGGTTGGAAGCTTTGCCAGGAGCTGAAAGGCAGATTTGTTCTTGGCGCTAATGATGAATATCCAGTTGGCAAAAAAGATGGAGAAGCTAAACACCAACTAACGGTAGAGGAAATGCCTGAACATAACCATTCGTACACTACTGCCAAATACGTTGTTACTCGTTCTGAAGATAATAAAGGACCCGGGAGTGGCCGATGGTCTTCAACTGAAATCGATTCCTACCCAGTAACTAAAACGGGTGGCGACAAAGCTCACAACAACATGCCCCCATACTATGCGCTGGCATATATTGAGTATGTGGGCTATCAGACGCTAAGTTCCAATTAACGATCAATTTATAGACTTGCTGGCCGAGTTGGTCATACACCAAACAATGAACACCATTAATCTAAAAACACCCATCAGTTATTACGGTGGTAAACAAAAACTAGCCACAAAAATTCTGTCGCTAATTCCTAAGCACACCTTGTACGCCGAACCTTTCTTAGGAGGTGCGGCCGTATTCTTCAGCAAACAACCTTCCGAGATTGAGGTTTTGAATGACACCAACCGTGAGCTCATTAATTTCTACAGGGTGGTTCAAAATGATTTTGTAGGGCTTGAAAAAGAAATCAGGATCACCCTGCATAGTCGGGATTTGCACCGCAAAGCGAGTGCCATTTATAATAATCCGGAGCTATTTACAGAGATCAAGCGTGCTTGGGCCGTTTGGGTTTTGAGCACCCAAAGCTTCAGTTCACAGTTGGACTCAAGCTTTGGATATGATAGGAGTACCAATACGACCACTAAAAAGGTCATTAATAACAAAGAGCGCTTTACTGAACAGATGGCTTATCGGTTACAAAATTGTCAGATTGAGTCTGCGGATGCTTTGTATATCATCCATAGTAGGGATGCCGCTCATAGCTTTTTTTACTGTGATCCACCGTACTTCAACAGTGATTGTGGCCACTATGATGGGTACTCTGAGCAGGATTTTGAGGATTTGTTGAAGAGTTTGTCGGCTATCAAAGGTAAATTTTTGTTATCGTCATATCCATCGGAGTTGCTATCACAATATAACAAGGTGAATGGATGGTACACTTGGAGTGTAGAGAAGGGTGTGTCTGTTAATGGTAGGTCGGGGTATTTGAAACGGAAGGTTGAGGTGCTGACGGCGAATTATCCGATTGGGTGAGTGGGGTTAAAGGGACTGGCTTGGATTTTGAAGTTCATATTTCGTTTTCAAAACCAGTCCTCGATGTTTAGTTAGTCCTTCGAATTTTTAACGACATTTGTTTCATCTTTTGTTTTGCCCCGAATATTGGCTTACTTATAATTAGTAATCCAAGGAAAGTAATTAAACCATTTACAAGAATCATCTCACTATCAAAAACATAACCACCTAATAGATCCCTAGAATTTAAATTTAAAAAATAGCATATAGCTGGAGATAGTATACAAATAACTGGAACAAATTTATCTCTCAGCCCTCTCCTCTTTATCAATAAGCCAAAACTATATAAACCAAGTAATGGGCCATAGGTATAGGATGCTACGATAAAAATAGCACTTACGACAGCCGCATTATTTATCGTATTGAATAATATAATTGTCAAAAATACGCCAATTGAAAAACCAATATGCACCCAGTATCTCGTTCTGATGCTGGATGCCGCATTTGTATTTTTCTTTTTATTAAAATTCAAAAAATCGACACAAAAGGATGTAGTTAATGCTGTTAGGGCTGAGTCTGTGGTAGCGAAAGAGGCAGCAGTTAAGCCCATCATAAAAACTACCGCTGCTAGTTTAGATAAATGATTTAAAGCAATTTCAGGAAATAAGAAATCGGTTCTGCTATTTCCAGCAGCGTCAGTTGGAATGGCTATCCCATTTTTGCTGGCATATATATACAATAAAGCTCCTACACACATGAAAAAAAATGTGATCACGACAAAAATGCCTGTAAATGTGAACATATTTTTTTGTGCTTCACCAATATTCTTACAGCTTAAATTTTTCTGCATCAGATCTTGATCTAAGCCTACCATGGCAATAGTGATGAAAATGCCACCAATTAATTGTTTGCTAATGTGAAATCTGCTACTAATAAAGTTGTCAAAGAAAAAAATCTTGGAATAACCACTGTTTTTTATGCTTTCAAATGCTTGAGGAATATTGAACCCTAAATGTTGGCAGATAAAATAAATGATCAGAAATACAGATAGCGATAACATGATGGTTTGCAGCGTGTCGGTAATGATAATAGTCTTCAATCCGCCTTTCAAAGTATATGCACAGATAAGAACTAAACACATGAGTACTGTTAACCAAAATGGGACCCCATAGGCATCAAAAATAAAATGTTGTAAAACGATGACCACCAAATAAAGCCTAAAAGATGAGCCAATGGTTCTACTAATTAGAAAAATAACTGCAGCAGTTTTATAGCTCCACGTGCCCAGACGATACTCTAAATAGCTGTATATAGAGGTTACTTGCAAACGGTAGTACAAAGGAAGTAAAACCATGGCTACGATAATAAAACCAATTGCGTTGCCTATAACAAATTGAAAATATTGAAACTGGTCACCAGTTTGAGCCCCAACTTTACCTGGTATTGAAATAAAGGTAACGCCAGACAGTGTAGTACCAATCATTCCAAAAGCGACCAAGTACCAACTTGAGTTTCGATTGGCAATAAAAAAGCTAGCGTTATCAGAAATGCTTCGGGAAGTGAAGTAGGCAAGCCCCACTAAAATGACGAAATAGCCAATAATAAAGGATAGTAGAACTTCTGGAGTCATTTGATCCAATTAAGACGAAACGAATGTAAGTAAATTAGGCTAGCTCAAAACACCATCGTATGCAGAAGGCTCTGCATCATGCCATTTATTTTGCACCTTCAACACCTTTTCAATAATATCTCGAACACAAGCATTGCCCCCATTTTTAGGAGAAATATAGTGTGCAATAGCTTTAATTTCTTCTACTGAATCGGCAGGACAAACGGGTAAACCAACTAGCCTCATTACTGGCAAATCAGGAATATCATCACCCATATATATTATTTGTTCAGCAGAAAGCTTATTGGCTTTCAGGTATTGGTTATAAATGTCAACCTTCTGATCAACACCAAGGAAAATATCTTTAATGCCCAAGCTCTTCAAACGAAGCTCAGAACTTCTAGAGTTTGCACCAGATATCACAGCAACACGAAATCCTCGTTTGATTGCAAGTTTTATAGCATATCCATCTTTTATATTGAACTGACGCAACTGTTCTCCGTGTTCTGTAACATGTACAAAACCATCAGTCAGAACACCGTCGACATCAAGCATAAAGGTGTTAATCAATTGAAGTTTATCAAGAAACATGCAACATGAATGAAAAATTATTGATTATCACGCCACTCATAGACCCATGCCGATTGGATTTGCTCGAGATGCCCCTCATTGCATTCTTCTCGAGTACCTGCAAAACTGGGTAAACTTAAAACCCACTCTATAAGTTCAGTAAAACGAATTCGATAGATTTTCGACTCGGTAAAATCATTGCCAAATTTCTCATAAAGACCCATGGCTATGTCTTCATAATCGTTCCAATAAATAGGCAATTCAAACTGATTAGTACGCATACTCAAAACCCTTTGTTTAATGTCCTAAAAATTGTGTTTGATCAGGTATTGTTACCTCTATGTCACCGTTAATAACTACACACTGGCAACCTAAACGTGAATTGATACGTGGATTAACTGCTCTGTCAATAAAATCCTCTTCTTTATCAGAGATACCTTGAAGATTACTCATTCCACAGATTACATAAAGATGGCACGTGCTACATCCACAAACGCCACCACAATTATGTTGCAATTCAATGCCATTATCGAGGCATACATCTAAGACAGATTCTCCTTGAGCAATAGGTATTTTTATATGTGGTTTCCCAACTTCTTCGAAGTTAATTTTGACTGTAAAAAGGCTCATTATGGGGCAAAAGTAATTAATTTTAATCAAGTACTTAAGTAAAGACTCATCTATTTGTACTTTATGACTTCACGCTGGGCTTGAACATGTGAACATAAGCCTAACCAACCCCGACAGTATTTAGCTACCTGAAAAGACAGAATACGTTTGTTTGAGCTTAATGAGAAGATTTCTTTTATATCAAGCAGCCTATTTTTAGCACAATTTTTCAACTTAATGAGTAAAAAATTAGAACAGTATTTTTATTGGATTACTTTTGCGGAAAAAAAATAATCTTCACCTTATAAATACACAATCTCTTGTCCATCTCCAACACTCCCGAATTTCCAACACTAGACGACGAAACCTA
>CALLKE010000227.1 GCA_938008555.1 uncultured Pedobacter sp. | reverse complement strand
GTTATACGGGTGACTTGGTCAATCCAAGTCGATACTCTTAATAGTATAGCTGAATTCAAAAAAGATTAGAACAAACGATAAAATTTTGCCTTTTTTGAAAACAGTCGGCGAAGGTACTAATACGAATGGAATAATGCTATACCCAGCTCATAAAGAATTAAAAAAATAAGCTTTATGGGTTGTTCAGGCACGAAAAACTTTGCTCACAAAACCTTTAAAACAGACACTCGAATTCGTGAGAATATGTTTGGGATTACTGAGCTGATACGTTTTTAAATTCCTTGTATTTTTTGTTTTGTTGCAGGCAATATAAAAGCTGCAATTTGTTCCTCATCAATATCATGCATGCACTTAAAATGTTTTTTAGGACAATGATCGAGCCCAAATTTAGAACATGGCCGGCAGGGTAGTTTTACTCCAGCCGTATAAAACTGATCAACTTGATAGGGCTGAACTCCAAGTAGCTCTGGCGAGGTGCTTCCCCAGATGGATACAATTTTTTTATTGAATGCTTCTGCAATATGGGTGAGCCCAGTATCAAATCCGATCACGCTTTGTGCTTCTTTAACTAAGAATACTGATTCGTTTAAACTCAGCTTGCCACAAGCATTATATACGGTCGATCCCAGAGCAGAGGTAATTTCGTCGCCGTTGAGTTGAACATCATGGCCTCCCAATAATACAATGGGTAAAGAAAGCTTTTTACATAAACTGATCACCTTATAATTGGGCATGCGTTTGGTAAAATGCATGGCTCCAATGATAAAAACCAAGTAGCCTTTTCGATGACTTTCTGGTAGTAAATGATCTATTGAAAATGTATTGGGTAAAAAGTAGTCAATTGGATCTCCGTCATTTTGAATACCCAAGAATTTGACCGTATCCATATACCGGTCTACTAAATGGCTTGTGGGCACTTTATTTATTTTGAATCGAAGGGCTAGCCATTTTCTGAATCGCATTTTGTTAAAGGTGGATGACCGGACACCTAGTTGCAGTTTGACCAGTGTAGAACGTAAACTATTGTGTAGGTCGATTACATAGTCAAATTTTTCATTTCTAAGTTCAGTGATGGTTTCAGATAGTTTATCCGCTAGTAGATGCAATTTGTCCAGGTAGGGATTCCCATCAAAAATAAATTGAAATTGTTTTTTAGTGAGGAAGTGTATTTCAATGCCTGGAATCTGCTTTTTTAGGCAACGAACAACGGGCGTGGTATAAATAATATCACCCATCGAACTGAAACGAATAATGAGAACCTTGAGCCCGGTATTTTTTAATTTCATGCTTTTGGGGGGAATATCGTGAATGTGCACGAAAGTAAGCGTTTGACTTCTTTGCGTGAGGGATAGCAACGAAAAGCCCGCAATGGAGCGTAGCGGAATGAGGACTTGTAGTGAATAGCCCGACCGAAGGGCACGCCCCAGTACAGTTTTATCATATCCCTTTTTTAGTGATGAAATAGGTTTTTATTTGGTCGAGAGTCAGCGTATTTAAACAATTTTGAGGATATACGCCTCCTTTACGTGCGATCAGAATACCATAACGCATATCAAATAATCCTCCAGTACGATGTGCGTCTGGATTGATCGATAGCATGACCCCTTTTTCTATCGCATATTGATGCCAGCGCCAATCCAAATCTAAGCGTAGTGGATTGGCATTAATCTCGATTGCTACTCGATTTGCGGCACATGCGTCGATTACTTTTTGATGATTAATAGGATAGCCACCTCTGGTGAGTAATAATCTGCCAGTGGGATGACCTAAAATAGTTGTAAAAGGATTTTCAATGGCTTTGATGAGACGTTCGGTTGCTTTTTCCTCACTCATTTTTAATACAGAATGAATGGAAGCCACAACAAAATCAAATGTTTTTAGAATGTCATTCGAATAATCTAAGGATCCGTCAAACAAAATGTCGGATTCAATACCCTTGAAAATATAAAATGGACTTAATTTCTTATTTAATTCGTCAATTTCTCGTTGCTGTGCTGCTACCCTGATTTCATCTAAACCATTGGCATAAAATGCAGATTTAGAGTGGTCGCAAATGCCCAGGTATGCTAGTTTTAATTCGTCACGACAGAAGATGGCCATCTCTTCCAGCGTGTTTACACCGTCGCTCCATGTGCTGTGATTATGCAGTGTGCCTTTTAAATCAGCAAACTCGATGAGTTTTTGATTTTGTTTTGATTTGATAAGTTCAATTTCGTTGACGCCCTCACGTAGTTCAGGTTCTATAAAAGGTATTTTTGCTAATTGATAGATCTCCTGCTCTGTTTTATTTGTAAGATTTTTTCCGTTTAATAGTTGGGTTAATTCCTTTACATGATCTGCATTGCCAGTATGCTCAATGAGCTTCCATCCAAAATGATGGATAGTACAGTTGATCAAATTAACACTTAGTCCTTCCGTATTTTTACATTCAATTTGATGAGCGGTTTGTTGAATGATGGTTAATCCGATGTCTTTTAGTTGGACTCGTGTTTGATCGTTGAAAGAAGCTGTAGTCAGAATGTCAAGTGCATCAATGATCTCGCAACGACGACGATAGGCTCCTACACAAGCTATATGAGCATCATGCCATATATTTTGGAGTTTTTCTATCAATGTTTCGGTAAAGTTTTCAATTCTGGCATATAGAAAACGTCCAGTGCTAGCCATTTTAAATTCAATGGCTTTTTTGATTTCTTCTTGGGTCTTTAAACCAAAGCCTTTAGCCTCTATGAGGCGATTCTCATGACAGGCATAATATAATTCTCCGCAGTTTTCAATGTGTAAATCTTTCCAAATTGTGCGAATTTTTTTTGCCCCGATACCTTTAATTTGAAGCATCTCGACAATTCCCTCAGGTGTCTTTTTGAGCAAGTTTTCTAGCTCTTTTAGGGAGCCAGATTGCACTAGTTCTAAAACTTTTGCAGCTATGCTTTTACCGAGCCCCTCAATTTGATCAAGTTCTTCTAGGCTTTTAGTGGAGATATTGAAAGGAAGCTTATCAAGCTTAAATGCGGCATTGGCTATTGATTTTATTTTAAATGGATTTTCATCGTGAAGTTCCATTAACTGACTGAGTAGTCGTAGTGATTGCGCAATACGTTTGTTTTCCATCTGAATAATCCCCTTCAAAAATAGTAAACCCTTTATGAAATGATCAGCTTATCTTATTTAAGTTATGTTAATGAGTTTTAGATAAAAATTTGTTTGTTTAATAGTTAAAAATAATTAATTTGTAGTTAATTATTCACTTAAAGCAAAACTATTATGAACAGAAAACTCACCGTTATTGGACTTTCTATGCTCATGTTATTCTCTTGCAAAAAGGATAATACACAGCCAAATTCATCCCAGGCAGGAGTAACTTCTAATACAACAAGCTTACGTGATATTCATACATGCTCTGCTTGCATTTATCGGCCAAAGCAGGGTGGTATGTCAACATCTGCTGTCGGGATAAAAGCAGATTTTTGGAATAACAATCCGAATGGGCCGGTCGTATTACGTGTCAAATTTTTGGATAATCTGGCAAGTAGTTATGTGCGTGGCAAAATTAAAACCTATGCAAAACAGTGGGAAAAATATGCGAACGTTCGTTTTGACTTTGTAGCTGATAATCAACCCGCAGATATTAGAATAACAAGTGAAACGAGTAGTGGATCATGGTCATATATGGGAAAGGATAACTTGAATGTTCCAGCCAATGAAGCAACAATGAATTACGGTTGGTTTACAGACAATACGGCAGATGATGAGTTTTCTAGGGTTATTGTACATGAGTTTGGACATGCGATAGGGTTGGGGCATGAGCAAAGTCACCCCTTGAATACAATCAAATGGAATAAACCATATGTGTATAACTACTATCTAAGCACCAATGGCTGGTCACAGCAAATGGTTGATGATAATGTATTTTATGTGTTTCCTGCCTCTCAAGTGGTTTACTCGGCATACGATAAGACATCTATTATGCACTATCCAGTTCCAGCAGAATTTACACTTAATGGGTTTACCGTTGGCTGGAATACTCAGTTATCTGAAGGGGATAAAAAATTTATTCAATTAAGATATCCATTCCCTAAAAAACCACATGCTGAAACAGCACCTGTTGATACTCCTGAATCATCAGTAGGGTACGTGGATCATGCATCAAATAATAACTTAAATCATGACCATGCTATAGTTGATCCGTTTTAAATTTTAAACCTATATGAAACGAAAGGTTCTCAAGATGCAAAAGCGAACCTCTCATTCTAGATAGTTGAAGGGGAATTGAATGACTTTATTTCTTGCTTGTACGAGATAATCTGAGTAAGGACTTTCAAAGCAGCTATTAAGTAAAAAAGCCAAGTCTATGAACTTGGCTTTTTTATGGTTGTGCTTGAGATCTAAAAGACCAGGTGTATGAAAGCTTTTAATTTAATTAATGACAATCTCATAGGGCATCCGCGATTGTATTCCCATATTGGTGATCACCGATTGTAGTTGTTGGTAATATTGATAGCTTTCCCCCATTTTTCGTTTTATAAAATAGTTTTCTAGTTTATCTGTCGAGTGATTTAGGAGGAAAGATAGGGGATCTTTAAGCGTTGGATAATCTACAATTTTGTATTCGCTTAAGCCGGCTTTTTTCGCTGCTGAGTTAATAGCGTCTTGTATGTTTCCTAAACGATCAACTAAACCATTTTTTAAAGCCTCTCGGCCGCTCCAAACTCGGCCTTGCCCAATACTATCGATGTAGGATTGTGATTTTTTTCTGCCTTCGCCCACTTTACTCGTAAAACTGTTGTAAATATGATTTACTTCATTCTGAATAATTATTTTTTCCGCGTTAGTTAGTGGTCTTGTTACACTGCCTGTGTTTGAGAATAAGCCTGTTTGAACACCATCAAAAGTAATCCCCAATTTATTGTTAAAAAAGCGCTGCATGTTTGGAATAAGTCCGAATACACCGATAGATCCTGTAATAGTAGTGGGCTGAGCAAAAATAGAATCAGCTGCGCATGCGATATAATATCCGCCAGAGGCAGCAACATCTCCCATGGATACAATAATGGGTTTAGCTTTCTTGGTTAGCATTACTTCACGCCAGATCACGTCTGAAGCTAAGGAGCTACCACCGGGAGAATTAATACGCAACACGACAGCTTTCACTTTATCATCTGTACGGGCTGCACGAAGCGCTCGTGAGATACGTTCAGAGCCGATTGTTTCATCCGTGCCCTCACCACCAGTAATATCCCCCGTCGCATATACGAGGGCGATACAATCTTTTGCACTGGATTCTTTTTCTTCATCGGTTGGAGCATATTTTTCAATGCTGATAGATTTGATGTTTTTATTTTTGTCAATGCCTGTGCGTGATTTTAACTCATCTAAGACTTCATCTTTATAACGCAGTCCGTCTACCATTTTATAGGTTAATGCATCTGTTGCATTTCTTATTTTGGCATGATAAGCAATAGAAAAAACAGAATCTTTAGGCAGTTTTCTACTTTCCGCTATTTTTTGCAGTACATGATCATACATGGATCCCAAAAATGACTTAACCTGTGTTCGATTGGGATCACTCATTTTGTCGAGTATAAACGGCTCAACGGCACTTTTATAGGTGCCTACTTTAATCACTTGAACTTCGACCTCTAGTTTATCCAATGCTTTTTTGAAGAAAGCAATTTCTGTATTTAACCCACGAAAATCTATCAAACCCTCTGGATTGAGATACACTTTATCAGCTACCGAAGCGAGATAATAAGCACTTTGGGTATATACTTCGCTATAAGCAAAAATAAATTTTCCACTTTGTTTGAAATTGAGTAGTGCGTTTCGAATCTCCTCTACACTTGCATATCCAGTTGATATGGAAGAAATATCTAGATAAATCCCTTTAATATGATTGTCTGTCTTAGCTTTCTCAATGCCGCCTAAGATGTCATTTAACCCAATATTATTGTTTTCATACCCCATGAAACTGAGGTTATCCAATGGATTTTTTACACTTCTTTCTAGAATGGGATGATTGAATGTGATGTGTAGAATTGAATTAGGGTCTACATCTGCCTTGTGCTCTTTCCCAGCACTGGATACAATAATGGCAAGTGTAATAACGAGAAAAATTAATAACACAAAAAATGATAAAATGACACCCATGGCGGATGCAAAAACAAATTTGAAGAACTCTTTCATCTTAGATTTTTAAAAAGGTATAGAACAAATATATAGATTTGGTATAAGGGGTAAAACGAAAAGTCCAAATGCAAAAAAGAATAAAAATGGACCAATTGCCTACTAAATGAGTCATTTTAAACAAAGAAGGTTTTTTGCAAAATACCATTTATTACCATCTTTAGATCATTTCTGTGCCCCCATTTAGGATACTTATGGTATCTCTGAAAATAAAAAGTATCATTTAAAGTGCTATAGGGCATTTTTTTATCACATTTACCTTAATCGCCTGTTTGAATTTTAAACCTTAATACCCTTGCCTTTTTTGGACTTTTTGTTTTTTGGGGAAATGTAAGGGTTGATGTAAGGGTTTAAAACCCTTACATCTTTTGGACTTTTCGTTTTGCTATAAACAAAATTTTTGTCTTACTCTAGTTTAATGGATCCTATTATAATAGCAATACCTATGATCTCACTTTTTGGAATTTCAAAAGGTTCATAGCTTTCATTATCTGATATTACTAGTAAAGTTTTTTCATCAACACTTTTTTTTATTCTCTTTATTAAAATACCTTGTCCCTTAGTGACTATAACGTATGGCTTATTCCACTGAATAAATGTCTCCTCCTTGATAACAGCACAAGCCAATATATCTCCGCTACTGTATTTTGGAAACATCCCATTATCTGAAACTTCTACCATAAAGTCTATGGCACGATACTTAAATTTTGGAACTACATAGCGCGCCTTAATAGCAGTTTCTTGTATACTAAATTCTTCATTCCAGAATTTTCTTAATTCAGTTTCTGCAACTAGTGGTATGCCATTACTTACAGATAGAGAGTTAGATATATTTCTTGGGTCGCTCTGGTTATTATTAGCAATTAACATAGACTCTTTACCTGTTAATAACCACACGGGATTGATCTCAGGATACTTGTAGAGTATTTTATTCAATTTATCGCTGCCAACATCTTTTACTTTATTTAAAAAGCCGTTAGCCACGCCTATTTCCATACAAAAGAATCTCTCGCTAAATCTTTTGTGTTCTATTATTTGTCTAATTCGTTCTACTATGGTTGTCATTTTGTAGAGTTTATTATTATTTTAGCTTGCATTTTGAACAATATACTCTATATTTGTAGAATACATTATGTAAATGTAGTTAAATGATATCAAATATTTAATACAATGAAAACAGAAGAGATAAAAAAGTATTTAAAACATGGGGATCTCCAGCGTGTAGCTGCCGAAATGAATGTTAAACATCATGTAGTTAGAGATGCGATTAGAAAAGGGAAAACAGACTCCTTGGTCCTTAGCGTATTACGAAAACTGGCTGAAAAAAGGAAAATACAAGCAGAAGAAATAGCTGAAAAGATATTTAATAAAAATTTCTTCAACTAAAAGAATATGGTTCTGAATATCCTCATCAAACAGTATAGGAATAAGCATACAATATGGCTTAGCGAATCTTATTTGGTGAGAATGTGTAATGTGAATTCAGAATATTTGCGTGCGGATGGAAGGCCATCTTACATATCTAGCCTTCCCCCTTCGCTTCGCACACGCTCAATCCTCCCTGACAGTGGCAAATCCTGGCGTTGGGCACGAATGA